>CAZIMJ010000148.1:0-3002 GCA_964540205.1 uncultured Eubacteriales bacterium
TTTACGACTCAGGGCTTCATAAACCGAGTCATGGATACATGAGGGGCCTGGCCCCATCAATAGGATTTCTTCAATCCCATCAAGCGTATTTTTCATTGTTTAATGCACTCCCTTCTTATCCTGAATAATCCAGGTTATTTATCTAGCATAAGATAATATCAACTATCCGCTGTCCTTGTAAAGGCATTTATCAATGCATAGACACCATTTTTGCATTAATTTTACAGATTCTGTAGAATAATGGCGACAGATTGTAAGTTAAGAATTGAAGCTTTTTCTTGACATGAGGAGGAATTTGTTTAAACTTTTCTCTTTAAGGATGCTATTTAGTTTAGGAGCGAGACAATGGCTGAAGCGCAAAAAGACATGTTTTCCCCAGAATTACTGGATGAAATAAGAAACCGTTTCTTATATGTGGATTGGGATCCCTTATCAGGACAGCGTGTGTACTTGGAAGCCTCCGGAGGTTCGCTCCGGCTGAAGACAGTGGTGGAAACCATCACTAAGGAGAGTGCTCTTCCTGATGAGCTTTTTAGGTATAACCCTGCCTCAGATTATGTGAACGCCGCCGTGGATAAAGGGATGGAAGATGTGAAGCTCTTCTTGGGTGCAAAATCAGGACACATCATGCCTGCACACAGCGCCACGCATGCCATCTTCCGCGCGCTCAATGCTATCACCTCTCATATTCCGGGATCAAACATAGTGACGACCGAACTGGAACATCCCGCAGTTCGGAGCTCCACACAGTACTTTGCCGAGACTACGGGTAAAGAGTGGCGTGTCGCAAAACTGTCTAGAGAGACAAGCTCTGTCCCCATGGAATCGATCCTTGAACTCGTGGATAAGGATACCTGTGTTCTCGCATTTCAGCACGGTTCTAACCAGACTGGTTCTATCAATGATGTCAAAACAATAATCACAGAGGCCAGGAAGATCAAACCCGAGCTTTACGTCCTGGTCGATGCAGTGCAGTACGCCCCACATGGACCCATCGATGTGGAGGAGTATGGCGCTGATGCATACGCTTTTGGACCGTATAAAGCCTATTGTGTCAAAGGAATCGGATTTGCGCACATGTCGGACAGACTGGCCAACCTCCCCCATTGGAGACTTCTCGATAAGCCCCAAACAAACTGGGTGCTCGGTTCGCCTGCCCACATGATGTATGCCTGCTGGTCTGCTACTGTGGACTATCTCTGTTGGCTCGGCAGTCAATTCACCGAATCTACAGATATAAGGGCGCAGATGATTGCTGCCAAAGATGCGATCCACGCCCATATGAAAGCCCTCCTCCACCGGGCAATGTTCGGCACAGAAGAGATCAAGGGACTTTTCAAACTCAACCATGTCGATGTAGGCGGTATGCCCGAAGATATTGGGAATCGCCTGTGCATATTTTTGTTTCAACTGGCGGGAATGGATGCATCTACAGCCATCGGGCGCTACAACCAAGAGCATGCTATTCGACTGGCTGCAAGAGTCATGGACGTTTACTCCGCGGTTCCACTCAAAGCTTTGGGTTGGGAGAGTGCGGTCCGCCTCTCGGGCGCACACTACAACACACCGGAAGAGATCGATATTTTCCTCAAGGCTACAAAAGTCCTTGTCACTTGAGCCTATAAACAGATGGCCAATTTTTTTATATAGGGTCCGTTCCCCGAACGGACCGTTGAGGAAACGGTCCCTACATTAATTGTTTTGGTTGCACGATGTAGGGTCAGCTCGGGGAGTTGACCGGACGAAAATTTAGCCCGGGAGGACCGTGTAAGAAATAAACGGCTAAGATCGCAGATTTAGTCAAGAATATCGGGGATTTGAGCGATCGCCTCAATTGGATCCATCAATAGAGCCACTACCAAATTGGCCTGATGATAAGCGGCAATCCCCACTCTCGGTGCCATCAAACCCTGACCGGGTCCGGCTGATTTCTCCAGATCTCCAATAATAAAGAGCCTGTCCCCCACTCTCCAAGTCCTGATACTGTTGCTATCTCCATACCCAGCTAATCCTGAAGCACCCACAACGTAAGTCTCGGAAAGAGATTCCCTAACAACCTCCAAGATCATGGCTTTATCCTCAGCACGGTCAAAACACTCGACGACAACATCCACATTTCCGAAGATATCGGGGAGATTGCTTCTGTTCAGCTCTATTCTAAAAGAGCTGACACTCACATATGGATTGATATCCTTTAAAATCCTCGATATAGCTTCTGTTTTTGCCATGCCGATTTGATTGATAAAATAAAACTGACGGTTCAGATTACTCGGCTCCACCACATCATAATCCACCAATATCAATTCGCCTACACCCATCCTGGCCAGAGCAATGGAAACCGCTGAGCCAAGTCCTCCCAATCCTGCAATGCCAATAGTGGCCTCTTTCATGCGTTGGTGGACACCTGGGGTGTGACGGGCAACTAGCAGAGCTTCCATCTCATCTGCTTTGGGTTGCTCTCCCCTCCGAATGAACACAACTTCATCTCCTTCCTTCAGCACATATTCCTTTTCGCTGGGATAACCGTTGACGATCAGCACATCCGCACCTGGCTTTTCTCGATCGCGAAGCTGACCCACAGTCATATTCTCTGGCGCAGAAAAGCTGTGTTCATTGAGTAATATTTTTATCGCCATCGCCATCAGCTCCGCTTAGAAAAACCGATCAGAAGAATTTCCAGAAGCTCCGCTCTCCTAGCTTAAGATCTTAAGAAAACTGGCGGAGAGGGTGGGATTCGAACCCACGATACTGCGTACACAGTATAGCGATTTTCGAGACCGCCGCCTTCAACCACTCGGCCACCTCTCCTACCTCTATTATTCATAAAAGCTGCTGCCAAATTTATACTCTGAAATCATTCAATATCTCATTGTCAGCATCTTTTACCCTACGGGCGAGCTGATCTTATCACATCTGCTTCGTTGCGGCCCATTCGAAGTGGACGACCACGTCTTCATAGGCCGACGCCTTGCATCTGCGGCAACCTCAACTCGTGAATAATC
>CAZIMJ010000149.1:0-2882 GCA_964540205.1 uncultured Eubacteriales bacterium
CCCGACCTAACCAACCAAACTTCATGGGCCACTTCCTCGCCGCCACCTTAATGTTGAGGTGGGGCGGGTCGGCTCATGAATAATTCAGGTTACATAAGGTCATATTCTTTTCGAACACGAAATTCATCAAGTTTATACTGCAATATCAAAACGAAGTCAATTTATCTTTCACAAAGCTTTGAAGACAATTCTCTCTCTTGCCATGTCATAGACGGGATTTGTGATACCGAAAATTTCACTGACGATATCTTGGGGCCGGATCAACTTTTTTGGGTCAAATTTCACATCCAAAAGGAGTTTCTGTTCATTCCTGTCAACCGCAAAATGCACCATTGACACACATCCGTTATCTTTCATGTATCTGTCCACCAGATCTTCGACAGTCTCCACAATATCGAAGTGTGTTTCCTTCTTGTCCGTCTGGGAATCTTTAAGTGTATCGATGACTTGATCAGCACTCAGATCCACAGAGTAAACGATGCTTTGTATCCTATCAATCAAAGAAAGATCGGTCCATTCCAATCTTTCCAAACGAGAAAATCGGATTCCTGGAGGAAGACAGGCATTGAGGTGAGTGGCGAATTCATCTTGAGGAATACGGTAGTCTGATTTGAACTCGATCACCTCGGCCCTACCCTCCATTCCCAATGGAAGAGCGGGGGGATAAGAAACGATCATCTTTGGATGAAATCCTTTTGTAAAACACACGGGGATACCGGCCCTGCGAAAACCTCTCTGGATGATATTGTTCAAATCCGTATGGGAGAAATATTTTGCACTGTCTTCCTTTCTGTAAAAAGCCAAGTATCTGGAAACGCTCTCTGATTTTTTCCCGAAGATGGGAAAGTTTTTCTCAGGAGGCTCGATCTGCTCTTCATAATCCTTCACCAACAGGGGCGCAAGCGAACATCCTTGACATTCTGCACACGATTTTTCCAGACAGATCGGAGAAGATTCTTCCTGTTTTGCTCTGTGCAGCTCTTGGATTAGATGTGACTTTTTGATACCTGTATCAATATGGTCCCAAGGCAGAACCTCGGATTCTCCCAGGCTTCCAAGGTAGAGACGGTAGTCAATGTCATTGGAATGCAAAGCATCTTCCCAATATTGGAATCGGAACAGGTCACTCCAGCTGTCAAAACGCGCACCCGCTTGCCAAGCATAAACGACAACGGGTGTCAGTCTCCTATCACCTCGAGAAAACACGGCTTCTAACAACGCATTTTTTAGGTTGTGCTCCTTAAACTTGACAAAGGGATATTTCTTCAGCCGCGATTTTACATAAGCATGCTTCTTGATGAGGATGTCCTCGTCCTCCATTTTTACCCATTGGAACGGCGTGTGGGCTTTGGGAATAAACGATGATATACTGAGGTTTATCTGGGGAGGCTTTTTCAAAATTTTGTATCCCATCCGAATGATTTCTTTCACTAAATCAACGATACCATCCAGGTCTTCTTCCCTTTCGGAAGGAAGGCCCACCATAAAATACAGCTTGAGAAGCCTCCATCCTCGAGTAAATGCGTTCTGGGCAGCCTCCCAGATGTCCTCGTCATTTAAACTCTTGTTGATGACTCTGCGCAATCTCTCTGTCCCTGCTTCAGGAACAATCGTAAATCCAGTTTTCCTCACCTTGACTATGTTTTCTGCCAACTCTGATGATAGCCCCTTTGGTCTAAGGGAAGAAACAGACAGGGAGATCTGTTGCTCCTGAAATTCATCCATCAAAGTCTGCACTGTTTGATCCAAATATGGATAATCACCGATAGACAGAGCTGATAGAGAGGCATCTTCATATCCAGTGGATCGTACGCTGTTCAGAACGGCTTGTATTACATCGGTGGGATTCTTCACACGGATCGGAAAATACAGTTGAGTTGCCTGACAAAATCTACAGCTCTGGGGACATCCCCTTTCCGCTTCCACTGATACACGATCAAAAACAACTTGGATATTCGGGACAACGGTATCTTCAGGAAAATGCGCTTGAGTAAAAGGAGATAAGACTCTTTTTTTGACCCTGGGAGGCGCCCCGTTCTTTGGCTTCACTGCCAATAACGAAGAAGGAGCGGGATGATACGTTTTGTAAAAAAAAGGGACATAAACACTATTGATTTTCATCAATTCCTTGAGCACATCCTCTTTGTTATCCGTTTGGCCCTTCATAGTGATGAAGGTGTCTAAAATCTCGAATACAGCCTCTTCACCATCACCGATGAGGAACAGATCGAACAGGTCAGCCACAGGCTCTGGATTGAAAGCTGCAGGACCGCCTGCAATGACCAGCGGAAACTCCATATTCCTCTCAGAGGACAAGAAAGGGATCTTTCCAAGCTCAAGGATCGTCAGGATGTTGGAGTAGTTGAGCTCATAGAGGAGGGAAAAACCAAGGATATCAAATCCAGAAAGAGGGATCCTGTTTTCGAGAGAGAAAAGCGGGATATTCCTATGGCGGAGTTCTTTTTCAAAATCAGGCCACGGAGCAAAAACGCGCTCGGCAAGGACAGATGGAGATCTGTTCAAAAGAGAGTAGAGAATCTTCTGGCCGATATGAGACATCCCGATCTCATAGAGGTCGGGAAAAACGAGAGCGATCTTGGATTTAACTCGATCGGGGTCCTTGATGACGGCATTCCACTCTCCACCCACATACCGACCGGGCTTCTGGACGCTTCTGAGTGCCATCTCCAATTCTCCTGTTATTTTCATATCAAGAATTCATATTACAATTTTCACATAAACCAAGCAACATAGAAGCTTTAATGAATGATACAGAAGAGAGGTGGATAATTCACAAGTTGAGGTCGCTGCAAAGGCGAGGCAGTGGCCCATGAAGTTTGGTTGGTTAGGTCGGGTCGGTAGTGAACTACCGCGAGCCGTCC
>CAZIMJ010000150.1:0-14422 GCA_964540205.1 uncultured Eubacteriales bacterium
GCAGTTTTTCCAGATTACCACAGCGATGTCAAAGGCGTTGAATTCAATCTGGAAAGGACAGACAGGTACAGCGAGTACATGAAAGAAAATTCGGAGGCGATGAAAAAGCTGAAGCTGAACCGTAATCAACTTCGATCCATCCAGAATTTCATCAATGGTAAGCGTTCTGTCACGGAGATCCGCAATGCCGCGATCGCAGACACAGGAACAGATCTCTCTTTTGAACAGCTGGTCGGGTATCTGGACATGCTCAAAGAATTGAGCTGGGTCACTTTTTGAAGAAAGAAACGGAAATCCCTGCGCTAAGAATCCAATGAAGCGGGCAGAAAATGAGGATCTTAAACTCGCTTTAAGGCCTTCAATATCTCCTTTTTAAACGCTCTGAAATTCTTAATATTGTTTTTTAAGATGTCATAGACAAGATTGTCATCAATATGCCCGTATTCATGAACGAGTATATTTCTGAAACCCTTCATTCTCTTCAGAGTTTCTTTCATTTCAGGAGTAATGACTTTAGATTGCTCCAATTTCTCAAAAATGTCATCCTCCTCTGAAGGTATGCCCAAGCGGAGCCCTGTAACCATGAGAGCACAAATATCGATGACGGCCTCGATGGCAATTTGCAAGAGCCGCTCGCACGATCGTTTCTTTTCGATAACTTTATACGCCCTAAAATCAGTGGGCATGATTATATCGAGCTCTTTCAAATAGCCATCGAGCTCATCGATTCGGGAGAGCACCCGTTCACGATCCATCTGTCTCAACCTCCTGAAGGTAATAATAGTAGATGTGCTTAAAATCTTCAAAGGCCTGTGCTGTTCGCAGGGCTACTTCATAAAGCCGTTCCTCATCTCGGACAAATAGGACATGGCCATCTTTCAGGACCCTTGTACGAATATACACAGGAAGTTGCTGGAAGATTTGGATATCAAAAGAAAAATCCTTCATGTATTCCAAGCGTTTGTGAGAGAGGATTGAATTGTCATATGATTTCCGGCGAGGCTCCAGGATAAGACACAGATCCACATCTGATGATGGTTTTTCTTCCTTGCGGGCTGCACTGCCATAGAGCAAAACAGCAAGCACATCTTCATCAGCTTTAGCCTTTGCTAGAAATTTCTGAATACCTTTGTTTATTTTCATTTTTGCAGAAATGCTACTTTCTATTTGTTAGGTTGATTGTATCACGAAAAAAATCTGTATTCTAGGAAATACAGTGCTCAGAGGAAAAAAGCTTGAAGGCTCTTTGACTCGGACAGAGCCCACTTCTCGCCCTTCCCGAAAACTTCCCGAATTCCATTACAGCGTTCCGTCAAGGATTTCATCAATGCCAAGTGTTCTGTCACAGACATTCGGAATAAAGTGATCGCAAAAGCAGGGACAGACCTCTCGTTTGAAAGACTGATGGGCTATCCGGACATTCTCAAAGAATTAAACTGGATGGAATTCTAGGCTGTTGTCTAAAACCTAAAAACGAAGGCCAACTCCCAATCCCGCTCTCAAACCTCCCAATTTAATGGTTTCATCAAAAGGTTTGGCATCGGCTTTGATGTAGCGGAAGTTCAGGTCCAGGAAAAAGCTTTTCGATACGTTCAGATAAACTCCAGCTTCAGCATGGAATCCAATTGTCGACTCAGAAACATCTTCAAAACGATCAGGCAAATCTTCTTTATATAAGTAATATTCCAGTCCTACGCCTAAATAAGGAGCAGCGGTTTTCATATTCGGAAGCTTTCCTCTTATTGCAAGAACTAAGGGAGTCAGTGTAAATTTCACTTCCTCCTTTGTTAACGTCATCTCTCCCCTATCTTGGAAATAGTTGGCCTCTGCCATAATTTCAAGAAACCGGAAAAGTTCGTAGTTCAGATAAACCCCGAACATCAGATTACCGGAACCGTATGTATCTTTGTATATGGAATCTGAGACAGAGTAATAGTTCAGAGTCCCTGCAAGTTTAAATTTATCTGCAAATGAATGCGAAGTGAAAACAAACAAAAATATAAAAATCAAAATCAAACCTATTTTTTTCCTCATTCTATCCTCCACAAAAGCCGTTTCTCATTGATGATCTTATTGCTGCCATAAATAGAGTCTTGACTCAGCTTTCAACTGTTTGTGATTTCGGGCTTTCATTGCCTTCGGAATCCACAGAAGTGATCGCATATTTCACGTTCTCATCTTCTGAAATAGGTCCTGCGCGGTATTCATAGGTGTTTCCTGATACACTGCCGACCAACTCGTACTTCCCAGCATACTCCGAATAAATTCTGTATTCCGTAATTGTGAATCGACCATTATATGAATGAGGGCTCCAGCTTAATTTGTGATAGGTTTCTTTTATAAAAAGACTTCGATTTACCTCTTTAGCATGAGTAACATTCTGCGGCGGCTGACAGAGATTCCAGCAGATTAAAGTTGAGTCCGCCAAAGTATCTTGAGGGAGAATATTTGTATTCTCCGGCTTAATATCTATTGCCTTTACTATTGAGTCTAACTCCAATAAAACAGTTTCTGTATTCGAAGTTTGGGCTTGAGTCTCACTGAGTAAATCGCACTCCGGACCGATCTCTCCCTCTTCAGAAAGCTTCAGAAAAAGATAGCCAATTTTTGCTTGACGCCCCTGGTATCCGGATATAATAAAATCTCCACATGCTGCTTGTTCAACTGAAAAGGGTTGTTGCAGTTCTCCTACACTTCCCTTAAATGTTTTTTGCCATTCAATTGAACCTTGAGGACCCAATTTGAGTATCCAACAGGCAAAATTCTCTACCCCAAAAGAAAAAGTATGGCCAATAAGGATGTAACCTCCATCGGCAGTTTGTTGGATCGGATTCGTCCAGGCTGGTATGTCTGTGTCAAGTCCCCCATATGTTTTTTGCCATCGGATATCGCCATTCGCATTTAATTTCAGAAGCCAGATATCATGCTCACCGGCACCAAAAATATCAGTGTATTCAACAAGTATATACCCCCCATCGCTAGTCTGACGAACAATGCTAAAAGGCTGAATATCACTAGTCCTTCCTTCTCCATTCAAATATTTCTGCCACTGAATGTTACCATATGGATCAAGCTTTAATATCCAACTATCGTATTCCATCCCACCAGTTAATGAAATACCAGACACTATGAATCCTTCATCACCAGTCTGTTGGATAGATTGGCCATATTGATAACGAGAATCTCCATAGGTATTCTGCCACTCAATCTCCCCATTTGAATTGAGTTTTAATACCCAGATATCATTGTCTCGATCTGAATTCAATACACGGCCGGTGACCACAAATCCTCCATCGGCTGTCACTTGAATTCCTCCGGGAAGCTCATCTCCAAATCCACCATATGCCTTCTGCCATTTGATATCTCCTGACTGAGAAAGCTTTATAATCCAAATTTTTCTCTGTAGAGAGCCAAATGAGGTTGTATCCGCTGCTACAATATAACCTTCATCACGAGTTTGATGAATGGCTACTTGCCAATAGCCATCATAACCACTTCCACCATAGGATTTCTGCCACTGGATCTCACCTTTTGTAGAAAGCTTTAAGACCCAGATATCACACAGACCAGCACCAAATGCCCAAGTCATTCCTGCGATGACATAACCCTCATCTTTTGTTGACTTAATGTCATAACCATAGCTATTGTTGCGGATGTTTTCACCGTATGTTCTTGCCCAACGGATCTTCTGTTGTTGTTTAGAAATGTCGTCTCCAGAAATCAACATATCAGGGAGAGAGAATATAATCATAAAAAGGAAAAATATGGCAATCAAAGATATCGATAAGGTAGATTTCATATTTTTACTCCAAAACAACTTTAGTTTAATCCGTAGTAATTCTTGTTTTAATACTTCCCAATTAGGAATCAGATTTTAATCAGCCAACTCCGTGATGTCTGCGGGTTGGGTAAGCTTTTTCAGCATGCCAGCGAGGAAAGAGGTATCTTACGTGAGGAAAAATACGATGATTAAAAATACCATATATTTCGATCCACGCATCCTTTTCATGAACTTTTCTTACTTGCATACTGATTGGATTATTAGAATTCCTGAAAATTTGGCATTGAATGGAATTCTAAAAATTCTAGTTGATTTTTAAAAATCCTCCAAACACACTATTGTATGTTTTAACGAGCTGATTAGAATCATCGAATTCATAGACTGTTATTCCCTGCGTTGATGAGACAATTTCATCCTTTCCATCTCTATCAAGATCTGCAACAGAAAGGCCTATATCCGATCCATCTCGTGCTATAGAATTAACGATTTGATATCCGTTTTCTTCAGTGTATTTAAAAATATAAAGCGTATCATTATAATAGCTAGCCGCTATAGCAATCTCTACATCATCAACGCCATCCAAATTCCCTGCATCAACGCCCTGCGTAAATCCGCCCAGATCTTCGCTCGCCCAAACAAATTCATAGTAAAATCCGTTATTGGGAGGATCATTATATTTCCAGATCATAAGTCTGTTGTTGTTGCCACCGGCTATAATTTCGTTCCCTCCATCATTATCTACATCTCTTGCACGGGCAACGTCGATTCCCATAAAATCTATTTCATTCGGTAAATATTCAATCGGGATTGGCTCTGCGATATGTTCTTCCCAACTGCCTGAGTTGTTGAAGTCCCAGATAATCGGAGCATTAGTTCCAAACATAGCCAGGATGATCTCATTATATCCATCAGAATCGGCATCTCCTGCATCAATAGTGAAAATTAAATATTCATATTCAGGAAATATCCCTATGTGCTCAGGGTTGAGACTGTAGTCCTTCCCTTCTGATATTTCTATTTCTGATATTTCATATATCTCAATATGTTTGCCTTTTAAAAGAACAAGTTCATTTCTGGGGTCCAGGTCGATATTGGCTATAATCGCATCCTTAACCTGCCCTGGACTCTCCTCGCCAGGAATCTGGATTACGCCAGCTGGTGAACCATCAGAGTCATCCTCATATATAAAAATCTCGTGTCTCCAATAAGTTATTGTGGTCTTATTCCTTCCCTTGCCGGTTGTTTCTTGACGCACAATGTAATTGACTATTGATACAATCTCCTTATTACCATCGGAGTCGACGTCCCCAATACTTGTCGGCCGAGGGTGAGTATAGACGTCCTGCTCATCACTCGTCCACGAGTCAAAGTATTCTGATCCATCGTCATCAGAACTGTCATATTTATATAAAAAGACCTGTTTCTCAAATTTTGTGACTATCTGTAAACCTGTATGGTCAATGGAGAGCGGACCATACGATTTGGGCTTACAATCATCACATGGCTGACTTTCCCAATCAGTACCATAATCATACTCTCCATTTTCACATATTCCATCACTGTCACAGTTTATTTTTGGTGGTTTTCCTTTTCCTGGTGGTGGTCCCTGTGTCCTAACCTGCGCCTCAATTAGGCTAATCCCAACAAAAACAAAAGCAACAACGATAATAGCAATTCCAATATATTTAATAAGGGTATGTTTATTCATATCAACCTCCTTCAGATCGAAACTAATATTTTTATGAGAACTCTGTCAATAAAAATCGCCTTAATGTCGCATAATGTCATAATATGTCGTATTTTTTTTGTACAAAACTATGAGATCAGAAAAAATCTTGACTTGAAAATCTTATTCTGATTAGATGATTACAGCAGCTTAAATGGGAAACACAAAAAGAGAGAATCTGCTATCGTCGTGGAAAGAAATTGCAGCTTATCTGGACTGCGACATTCGGACCTGTCAAAGATGGGAGAAGAAGTTTGGATTGCCTGTTTACAGAGTTGATGAAGAATCTGGATCCAGGGTTTATACTTATAAGGATGAGCTAGACAATTGGCTCAAGAGCCGTAATAACAAGAATTCTTCTCCATCCAAAGCAAAATCCCAAAAGTTTAAGCAACAAATACGTCTATTCGTTCTACTGCCGTTTCTAATCGTTGGCGGATTTATCATTTACTTCCTATTTCTGAAAACTTCAATATCTCCTATCCCCTCAGATTTCAGAATTCAATATTCATACCTTATCATTTTGAACGAAGATGGCAAAGAATTGTGGCGCTATGACACAGGGCTTGAAAATCTTGTGAGTGAAGAAGAATACAGACAACATCTCCAATTCAAGAGAAACAGAGAAGACGGCATAGGAAGATACTTGCCTTATTTGATTATTAAAGATATCAATAACGACAATCTCGCAGAGGTGTTATTCAGCACGCAAACCCAAAACGAATTTGGCGAAGGGAAACTGATTTGTTTCAATTATAAAGGACAGATCCTGTGGGAAATTGAAACTGGACGGGAACTAAAATTCGGACAAAAAGTATATTCAAGAGATTACAGGATATTCGGATTTGAAGTGTGTGATATAGATCATGATGAGAGACTTGAGACAGTAGTCATTTCCGAACAATTCCCTTATTTCCCAACACAGCTTGTGGTGCTCAGCTCCAATGGAGAAAAAATCGGTGAGTATTGGAATTCCGGGCGCCTCATCGATTTTGTTTGTGCTGATATAGATGAAGATGGAAAACAAGAGCTTATTGTTGCCGGAATGAACAATGAATATGCCAGGCCCAGTCTCATCGTTTTTGATACATTATCGATTAGAGGAAGTTCTCCTCAGGAGAAAGATTTTTTCAAGTGTCATGATCTCAATTCTGGGACAGCAAAATATTATATACTTTTCCCTCAGATAGATTTTTTGCTTCTAGAAAGGATGATGGAACCTTTAGCAAATATTGATGTTTTAAAAAACAAACGATTATCAGCAACAACAAAATTTAGCATCTTAATTTATGAGTTTGATCATAGGTTTGAACTTCAGAATGTTCGGCTAAGTCATAGATTCCAACTAATGCACAAAAAGGCTGTTTTTGAAGGAAAAGTAACTAGCGTTCTGAATGAAGATTATAAAAAGGGATTAGAAAAAGACTTTCTCTACTTTGATGGGGAGAAGTGGATGTCGGAGTCGGCGATGAATAGGAATTGGGATAAGTCGGGAAATTAGATCCTCAGTTACACCATGCCTGTTGTGATATCCAATCCATCTAACAATTATATTAAACTGGCTGCAGGCTTTACGCTTCAGATAGCTTTTTCTTGACTCGATCAGCTGTCATGGGGAGTTCGAAGAAGCGGATACCGATGGCATCGTGGACAGCGTTAGCGATGACAGCACCCATTCCGGTGATGGCTGGCTCTCCACAGCCTTGAGGAGCTAAATCCGGATTGTCAACGAGCACAACTTCGATCTTCGGCATCCAGGAGAATCGCGAAAATTCGTATGTGTCAAAATTGGTGTCGAGGATTTTGCCACCCTTAAAGTGGATCTCCTCAGTGAAACAATAGCCTAATCCCATTGCCACACAGCCTTCGATCTGAATTGTTATGCCCTGGGGATTGATGATAGTGCCTGTATCTTGGGCAACGACAACTCTCCTGGCTAGGATCTTTCCGCTTGTTTTGTCCACATCCACATCGGCAAAAAGGGCGACGTATGTCCCGAGATAATCGAGGCAGGCGATTCCAACACCACGGCCGCTGGGCGATTTCGCCGGAGTCCAACCGAATTTATTTGCTGCAGCTTTAAGGACTCTTTGCATTCTTTCGTCGTTTCCCAGGTTTCTCAGGCGGAATTCAAGAGGATCCACTCCTGCCTTTGAAGCCATGACATCAATGTGCGATTCCCTGGCATAAATGTTGGTATTGCTGCCAGGCCCTCTCCATGCACCCACACCAAAGGGATGCGTTTCCGACCCTCTTCCGCCACGGACTCCGTACATAGCCGTCTGGAAATGGGGTGTGTCATAATACATCTGAGAGCTCCTCTCACCAGCAAAAAAATTGGCATAGTCCCAGTAGATAATTCGGTTGGATTCATCCAGCCCGGATTTGATCTTGATAATGGATGCAGGCCGGAAGTTATCGAAGAAAAATTCTTCACTCCGGGTCCAGGCGACCTGGACAGGTTTTCCAACTAATTTAGACAGTTTGGCTGCCTCGACAACCTGTCCGTTCCGGGTTTTTCCTCCAAAACCTCCTCCCACAAATGGAGAGATGACCCGGACATTCTCTGCGGGGAGGCCTAAGGCTTGTGCAACTTCATCTTTAGCACGGAACGGCGTTTGTGAGGAGGCCCAGACCATAGCACTGTCGCCATCCACCTTGGCTAATGCCGTATGGGTCTCTATAGGGGCATGGGCGACATAACAGTTCAGGTAAGTCTCATCAAATAATCGCGATGCAAGCTTTTTCCCTTCTTCTAAATTCCCTTTTTGTTCGATGACTTCTTTGTTAGAAGCAACATTTAATAAATGTGTGTAGATGTTAGTGTGATCCAGGTCTTCTTGAGGAATATCAAACTGCGCGTGTATTTTCCCGAGGGCCTCTGCGGCACCGTCAGGGGTGGGATGAAGGACGGCTATAAGGTCGCCCTCACGAACGACCCGAACATCTGCCATCTTTTCAGCTGCGGATGTGTCGATACTTTTCAGTTGGGCTCGATGTGCGGGAGGACGTAAAATCCGTGAATACAACATGCCTTCAAGACGGATATCACCCGTAAATTTTGCTTCACCCGTGACTTTTTCGTGAGAATCTGTTCGATATCTGGGCTTTCCGCACACAGAAAAATCCGATACAGGCTTGAGTGGAGCATCATTTCCGAGGCGCCGTTCGATCTTTTTCCCTTTTGTCAGGGATGTATAAGAGAGCTTTTTCATGGGATTGTCTTTTTCTAAAACAAAGCCTTCTTTCACATAGAGCTTATCCTGAGGCAATCCAAGTTGTTCTGCAGCCAGCCCTATGAGAACCTCCCGCGCCTCCGCAGCAGCCGCCCGCAAAAGTGGGCCGTAAAACTTCGTGCTCCTCGAACCAAAAGTCCCCATATCCCAAGGGCAGAGGTCTGTATCTCCCAGCACAATTTTCACGGATTCGAGAGGGACTTCTAGCTCTTCGGCAAGCATTTGGGGAAGAGACGTGATCACGCCCTGCCCCATTTCGATCTTTCCTGATAAACAGGTCACAGTCCCATCCTCTCCGATAATGAGATAGGCGTTGGGATCATCAGGTTCGCGACGAGATCTCCTCTGTTGTGGAGCTCCCTCCCATCCATAAATATTTTCTAATGAAAAACTGATGATAATACCGCCGCTTAAAAGTTTGAGGAATTCACGGCGGTTAAGGGTGAAAGGAGCGCTCATCTCAGCTAATTCTTGATCAATATTAATTTTTTCTTTCATCTCGACATCCCTCCCCTCATCGTTTCGGCTGCTCTGTCTACAGCCAGTAACATTCGTGTATGTGCGCCACAGCGGCAGAGGTTGTCATCTAAGGCTTGGATGACATCTTTTTGAGAGGGTTTAGGATTCTTCAACAATAGACTGTAGGCGGTCAAGATGACTCCCGGTGTACAGAATCCACACTGGAGCGCATCGTTGTCAACAAAAGCCTGCTGAAGCGGATGAAGCTTTCCGTTTTTGGCCAATCCCTCGATGGTGATCACAGTCTTTCCTTGAACACCCTTCATTGGATACTGGCAAGAGCGAACAGGCTCGTTATTCACGAGAACTGTACAGGCTCCACAAAAACCCTCCCCGCAGCCGAATTTGGCCCCAGTCAAGCCCAGTTCCGTGCGCAACACCCAGAGCAGCATCCGGTCTTCATTCACAGACATCTGGACAGGTTTGCCATTGAGTGTAAAACGAATAACATTTTTACTTTCCATCCCCATCTCTATGCCTCCTCAAATGATTTATTCTTTTATCCTAAGTACTCATTATATGTATTCGTCATCTGTTTTCATACTCCATTCTTATATTTACGTATCTTTGTCTTAGAAGGCTATTTTTGCCATATAAATGGCAGCTCTAAGGCCTAAATTAGGCCCAAATCTGTCCTTAACTTATTTAATCAGAATCTTTTAGCGTGGCCCGTCCCCCCTTATTCACATAATTCATCACCGCCGGGGGTGAAAATTGGCCCTTAAATATCACCTCAAGAATGCCCCTTAAGGGGGATTGAAGGATGTAAAAGGGGGATGCATCATAATATGGACAATAAAGGCTAATATGTTTGATATTGATTGCATAAACAAAATTGTAGGAGAGAGAGAATGAAAACTTTAGTCTGGATACTCGTTCTGGGAGCCATAGGGTACTTCGGTTATACGAATTTCATCAAGCCCTTGACCGACGAAGAAAAAGAAGTCCAGTTGATCGAAAACAAGTTTAACAGTGGCGTCGAAGAATACATGCAGGCCGTCCGAAAAGCAGGAGGACTGGGGATGGACACAATATCGGATGTAGACGATGCTATCGGAAAGATCAGAGGAACAAAAGAAGCCATACTCAATCTGAAGCGACGTCTGAAAGATGCAGTTGCGATAGAAAAGGCCAACGCATTGGAAGCCAAGATGAGGCAGTTCTACGGCAAGAACGATTTGATTTGGTTTTAACACATAATAACATCACATGGATTATTCAGGTAAATTAGCCGGCGACAAAACTTAGTATCTCTAACTCATACCCCACAATTTTTATGTAAGAAATAAACTCAAAAAGCACCAACACGACATAAAGGGTCAACACAAAATAAATTAGGGAATGGACACGGAGATTCCTGAAGATCCTGAAATTCTTATGGATCAAGATCCAAATCAAGCTGACGGCTGTGATCACATACTTCACGACCATGGAAAGGACCACATCTTTCTCTATAAATATCAGCATAAAAGGATTCAGTTCCTCCGCACCCAACTGTAATAGGATCACTGTCAAGAAAGCATCCAGAAAACACAAGATCAGTATCGAGGTGATCAAGAACAGATAGCGGAGTTCGTATCGATCGACATAATAATTTTCCGCCTCCTCACCACGACGGGCTCTTTTACGTCTTCCTCGCAGTGTATAGAGACTAAAGGTCCTGGTCGATGCGATTCGACGGTCCGTTAATTGGCGCCTGTCGTTCAACACGTCTCCTTAACGAATCCAGTTAGATCTGATGAAAAGACGCAGGGGATTAGAAAAAAGATGTATGATTTGCCCCGCTCATCGCACTTAACTGCTCCCTTGCAGCCACAAATGACTGCTTACCTACTTAGAAATATATCATAGATAAAAATTTGATGTCAATTATTATCTGACAATTTATACGTGTGTAATCCATAGAAGAAAAGATATTCATTATATGGATACACTAATTTTTGGTGTATCCTGGACCTCGGATGATGCGGCCGGGTTTTGCGCCCGTATGTTTTCCTTCTTTGACGACGGCGATACCATTGACGAAAACATAAAACATTCCTACATAGATTTGATGAGGATCCTCGAATGTTGCACGGTCGCCGACCGTATTCGGATCGAAGAGGGCAATATCGGCATAGAAGCCTTCGCAGAGGAGACCGCGGTCATTAATAAAAAGCCTGTGGGCCACAGCTGAACTCATCTTCCTTATCGCATCTTCAAGGCCCATCACACGCTCTTCTCTCACATATTTGCCCAGGATGCGAGTGAAGGTCCCATAGGCTCGAGGATGAACGAGAGCCTGCGTTTTTTCTGGATCATGTCCGCCGGCGTCAGTCCCGAATTTGATCCATGGCTGCTGCATCTGAAGAGCAAGGTTATCTTCCGCCATCATAAAGTAAATAGTGCCTATGTCTTGTCCTTCAGACAGCAAGAGGTCGATAGCCGTATCCACCCAATCTTTCCCCATCTCTGCTGCTATTTCTGATAAGCGCTTGCCGGCATATTTTCGGTTTTCCTCCTTCCAGAGGCCAAGGATCAACACATTTTCAGGAGTGGCCAGTTGACCCATGTTTTCCCACTCGGTTTTCTGGTTGAGGATCTCATCGTGGATCTTTGCGCGCATCTCCGGGTCCTTAAGGTTTTCACGGAGCTTCCCATCGGCGGATGCCAACGGCGGCATACACGCAGCAAGACCTGTGCTGCCCGCGATATAGGTGTACATGTCCGCACCGATGTCCAGCCCTTCAGTCCTCGCTGCTTCGATGCGTGCAATGGCCAGGGGCATCTTGTGCCAGTTCCTGCGACCAGCGGCTTTGAGATGATAGATTTCCACAGGGACACCCGCTTTTTTACCGATCTCGATGGCCTCATCGATACCCTCTATAAATTTATCCGCTTCTGAACGCAGATGAGTGATATAAACGCCTCCATAAGGAGCCATCACCTTACAGATCTTGATGAGCTCTTCCGTTGTGGCAAAACTTCCTGGGGGATAGATCAGGGCGGATGCAAGGCCGAAAGCGCCATCTTCCATGGCATTCCTTGTCACTTTCTGCATGATCACCAGTTCTTCAGATGAAGGGGCTCCCAATGCCATGCCCTTTGCATATGTACGCACTGTGGCTGCACCGAGAAAGGAACCGATATTCGGCGAAGTCCCATGCCGCTCCATTGCTTCTAGCCAATTGTTGAACCCCCGCGGTCCTCCGAACTCTTTGATAATTTTCTGCATTTTGGGACTAGGGTCTCCCTCGAGAAAGAGAGTTAATTCATTTGCAGGAGCATTGGTCCATCCCTCGCCCAGAATCTCCGTTGTAATGCCCTGTGTCACCTTACTGATGACACGGCCGTCACCGTCGAGAAAATCACCTCGAGAATGGCTTTGTATATCGATAAATCCAGGAGACACGACCAGACCGTTGGCATCGATTCGCTCCTTCGCCTGAGCTTTTTTGAGTTGGCCTGCAGGAGTAATGCGGACTATTCGATCACCACGGATAGCGATATCTCCGTAGAACCAGGAGTTGCCCGTTCCATCCACTACACGTCCGTTGAGTATCAGGACATCGTATGGTGTATCAGAAGGATTGGTCGCTGCTGATAGCGCAGTCAAAGAGCCTGGAAACACTGTAATAAAACTCAGAAATATGATCAGCAGAATCGAATAGAAAAGAAGTTTTTTATGCCACCTCATAAGGGCCTCCTCGGACGGCGTTGTTTTCGTTCCTACATCTTTTATATAACGCTTCGCCGAATGTCAATAAAAATGAACTCGAGGAATGGTCCCAACATTTCGGGAAAAAGAGCTCGTTCTCTATTTATTAATTGAGACCGAGCAGGCGGGTAGCGTTGCCGCTGGATATTGCGGCCTTTTCCTTGTCCGAAATATCCAGCTCTTCGATGCTACTCTTCATCTTCATGAGGCTGCCGATCTGGTGCGGATAATCACTCCCTGCAACAAGATGGTCGGCTCCTGCAAAATCGATGGCAAGCCGCAGAGCTTTTATGTCAAAATTGACAGTGTCATAATAAAATCCTTTGAGGAATTCGCTGGGGAGCTTGTTGATGTGTTCTCTGCATTCCTTAAACGCGTAGAATCCCCTGTCCAACCTTTCAGCAAGATAGGGAATTGCCCCGCCAAGATGCCCTAAGATCCACTTGATCCTGGGATAGCGTTCAACGATACCGCTGAAGACTAACTTTGCTGCAGTCAGCGTCGTGTCGAAGGGAAAGCCGACCAATGGCATAAGCCAGTAATCGGTCATCGCTTCCACTCCCACAGGAAATGACGGATGTATATCGAACACAACCCCCAACTCATTCGCTTTCTCAAAAAGCGGCAAAAAACGCTCATCGTTCAACTCCACACCATTGACATTGCTGTGAAGAGTCACACCTTTAAATCCGAGCTCAACAAAAGCACGCTCTATCTCCACAACAGAGGCCTCAGGATCGTTCAGAGGAAGAGTGGCAAAAGCCGAGAATCTGTCACTGTAATCCACCGCTATCTCCGCAAAATCGTCATTCACCATTCGTGCCAGCTCAACCGCTCGCTCAGGAGACTCGATGTGAACACCTGGTGTTGTGAGGGACAACACCTGTTTATCAACGCCCACCTCTTCTAAAACCTCAGCCCGTCGCATAATATCCCTGTGTTCGGGTACCACGATATTGTAATCGCCGGGGTAATGAAGGAGTGGATTATTCTCTGCATCAAAGGTTACTCTCACATTGCTGGGGCCGGATTGGATCGCTTCAAGATATTGAGGCGGGAAAAAATGATTGTGGCAATCGATGATAGTCATGACTCATGCTCCTTTGAGCTTCTTTTTACCCATAGATAATACACAGGCACGCCTAACAAAACAATAAAAAACCCGAAAAGACTTTCCCTGGGATCACTCACAAGCTGATTGACCACTATCGCTAAAGAAAAAACGATAAAAATGGCAGGGATCACAGGATACCCCCATATTTTATAGCTTCGCACGATATGTGGCCTCCGTCGAAATACATACAAGCCGAATGCCATAAGCACAAAGAAGATCCATTCGGTGTAGACAACACGGGTGAATAAAACTCTATAAGTGCCGGTGGCCACAAGGACCGCGGACCATATGGCTTGAAGAAATATGGCTTTATAGGGCGTCCGGTGTTTGGGATGGATATCGCCCACCC
>CAZIMJ010000151.1:0-16191 GCA_964540205.1 uncultured Eubacteriales bacterium
ACACTATTTCACAACACTAAGCAATAACAAACAAGAAAAATAAAGACAATTAACAAGAACTTTTTGACCATATGAACTATGATATCGAATATGAATTAGCGAAGTCAATTGCCTCCGGTGTCATTCTGAGTGATCAGATTATATGGTTTCGAAAACGAATAACAGGAAAGTAGTACGGCTCATGTAGGGACCGTTTCTCAAACGGTCCGTTCGGGGAACGGACTCTACTGAGTGGGAGTCAAAGCCGTACGCACCGAGATCTCCTGTTTGTTGGCAGTTATCTCTACAGCACCGTGTATATCCGTTCGATAGACCTTTGCACCAAGATCGGAATAACGGGTCAATACGTCTTTGTTCGGAAGCCCGTACCTGTTTCCTCTTCCCACAGAGATGACTACAATTTCAGGGGCGACAGCTTCGAGGAATTCCGAAGAACTCGATGAGTTGCTTGCATGATGAGGAGACTTCAAAACGTGGCTTCTGAGGGGAGCATTGTGCTCGACGAGCGTCTTTTCTACCTCTTTTCCGATGTCGCCTGTGAGCAGAAAAGAGTTTGAGCCGTATGATATCTGCATGACTAATGAAAAATCGTTGTGCACGCGATCCACAAAAGGATCCCTTTTGGGGGGATGGATGACCCGGATGAGCACATCTTTGATGGTGGCTTGGTTATCCCTGAACATCCGTTTCCTTGGGATTGTGGTGCGTAAGTTGTTTAAAAAGAGCGCGTACGTTTCGTTCTCCAAAACGCTGTAGCTTTCCCAGAATTCACCGATCTTGAAGTTTCTCGCTACAGCTTTGAGGCCGTTTGCATGATCGGGATGCGGGTGGGTGAGGACCAAATAGTGGATCTTTTTGATCCCCTTCCTCCACAAGAATGGAGACACTACGTTTTCGCCGATATCAAACGTATCCCCCGGCACTCCTCCCCCGTCGATCAGCATTTTTGTCGTGCCGGGAATTTCAACTAGGATGGACTCCCCCTGGCCAACGTCGATAAAGGTGAACTTAAGATTCTTAGAATACGATGGAAAAGGATAAGTGACGATCACAAAAAGAAAAAGGAGAAAACATCCCGAGGTGACTAGCTTCTGTCTTTTGTGTTTGACAGGAAGGAGAAGCAGGCCCAGGAAAAGGTAGTATCCGTACACAGTCCACAAATGCGGAGTGGGTGTTCTGAAAGACAATAGGCTGGCCTGATCGTGGAGATGGGAAATGCCGAGCAGCAGATCGATGAGGGAAGATGCAGATTTGGCCAAGATATTTGCCAGAAACGAGCTCAGCAATGACAGAGGAAGAAAGAGGTAACCGATAGCCATTATCAACGCCACAAGAGGGATGGCGGCAATATTGAGAAGGAGTCCCGAAAATGTGACTCGGTTAAAAAAGAAAACGACCACAGGCAAAACTCCCAGTTGTGCTGTGAGCGAAAGGGCAAAAATCTCAGTGATCCGTAGCGGGAGCTGGGGAAGTTTTTTGATAACTCTGGGGTAAAAGAGGATAATCGAGAGCGTAGCCGCAAAGGTCAGCTGGAATCCGGGTGCAAAGAGACTGGAAGGATTGGCAATAAGAAGGAAAAAGGCGCTGAAAGAGAGCGTATTGATGAGGTTGATGTCCCTCCACAGCAGTTTGCCCAAGAGAAAGGCAACCGTCATTATTGTTGCTCTGAGGACAGATGGCCTTCCCTCGACGAGCAGGACATAAAACAGGAGAAAGGCGATGAGCAGGGAATAGGATAAACGTGTCGAGATCCTGATAGCGCGAAAGAGAAAAAAAAGGAGGAAAGAAAAAATGGCAATGTGGGCACCGGATATGGCGAACAGATGGTAGATGCCCGCATCCTGGAGGGAGCGGCTGATTGCATCGGGAATTCTTCCTCTCTCTCCCAAGAGGAGCGCCTCAAAAATCGCTCCTTCAGTGGAAAAAGTGTTTTGGTCGGCCCTGAAATGTACCTCGATCTTTTTTTGGAGTTTCTGTCTGATTATCGATATGATCCGGAGAGGAGAGTATGGTTTTCCAGATTCAAGCTTCTCCAGAAGCAAGGGGCTTTTGGTGTATGCCCTATTGTGGATCCTCTGGATCTCGAGATATCTATCCTGGGGCTGGGGATAGAAATTTTGATACCCTTTAAAGGAGGTGAGCTTGGCGGATACTTTGAGCCTGTCATTTACCACCCAGCTGGGACGGGAGGGGAATTCTGAGGAGTGCGGGATTGTCACTCTGAGATTTCCCTTGTGTTTTTCTCTCTCTGTCCCGACCTTGACCTCCTCGACTTTCAGATAAAGCTGGTCGTTCTCCAGTCCGAGTCCTGGAGATTTGGTGACCGTGCCGATAAAATCGGTGTAGGTGGAGAAACTCATATTGTGGAGTGTGTTTTCGGAATACTCTTTGTGGTTTAGCGTAAAAAGAGCGCCTCCGAGGAAGAACGTGATCAACAGGATCGTCATAAAGGTTATGCGATATTTTCCGAGTTTGAAGAACAGCCATCCGCAAAGGAAAAAGATCAGGATGAGCAGAACTTGAATGGGAATGGAGATGGTAAGGAGTGATGAAAACACAACCCCAATCCCAAGGGCAAGAGCCAGGAACAGAAAAGGAAAGGACATAGATTGTCAGATCAAGATGTGTTTTCGATATGGCTCTGATGCTCGAGACAATCAAAAAGCAGATAGCACATGACCTTGATGCCTATGGATATACTCCTTTCATCAGGATTAAAGAGGGGACTGTGTAGGGGAGCCATGGATTTTTGTTCAGGCGGCTTTGCTCCCAAAAAGAAGAAGAAACCCGGAATTTTCTGGCAGTATGCCGAAAAATCCTCGGCAATCATTTGAGGATTGATCTCTCCCACATTTCCTTCACCCAAAACCTCATGGAGGGTGGGGATCATGATCTTGGCCAACTGGGGATGATTGTAGACTGGGGGGGAACCCCTTCTGTAGCTGAAGGCATAATCGGCGCCGAAGGAAAAAGTGATCCCTTTGACAATATCCTCCATCAATTGCGGGATCTTTGATCGGTTCGTTTCGCTGAGAGTTCTTACTGTTCCTTCCAGCCGGACTTCATCTGCGATGATATTCGAGCGTATGCCTCCCTCGATCTTTCCGATCGAAATGACTGCGGGATCTGTGGCATCGAGGTTTCGGCTCACGATCGTTTGAATGCCCAAAATCACCTGCGCGGCTAGCGTGATGGCGTCTTTGCCTTCGTGGGGTCTTGCTCCATGGGAGCTTTTTCCTTTGATCGTTATTTCAAAGTGGTCTGAGCTGGCCATTATCGCTCCCGGGGAGAACTCGATTTTGCCCACATCAACAGGCATTACATGTAGTCCGAAGATGGCCCTGACTGGGGGGTCGTCTAGGACTCCTTCTTTGATCATAAGACTGGCTCCACCTTCCTCACCCGCTGGCGCTCCTTCTTCTGCAGGTTGAAAAATAAACTTGATGTTTCCACCCAAACGATCTCTGAGCGCGCTCATCACCATGGCCGTCCCCAGTGCTATGCTCATGTGGATATCGTGCCCGCACGCGTGCATGACTCCGGGATTTAAGGATTTATAGAGGACGTTTGTCTGTTCCTGGATGGGCAGGGCATCCATATCCGCGCGGCAGCCCACAGTGATCCCCGGCTGGTCTCCCGTAAGAAGGGCCACAACTCCTGTTTTTGCGATTTCCGTCTGAACATCCAGTCCCAAGGACATCAGCTTTGCGGCGATGAGCTTGGACGTTTCAAACTCCCTGTTGCTCAATTCCGGGTTCATATGGATGAAACGCCGGGTTTTTAAAATCTCATCCCAATGCCTCTGGATCTCGAGGTCTATAAGCTGAGAGGTTTTTTTGTCGACGGCATGTAAAGCCATGCTCATGGAAAAAAACAAAACTAGGGCCGAGACTTTTTTAAACGCGAATGGCTTGGGCATAGGATAATAGTAGAATTGCTCTGACCTAAAGTCAAATACTGTTGAAATTCAGTAAGCACTCTAAAACCGTGATAGCGTGAATTCTCGTTACGTTATTAAGTGTCCCAATTGAGTGGTGGAGAAAACCGTGTTTTTGAAATCACCAATTGGGACACTTGGACATCGTTCAGCACGGTTTTAGCGCTGCTTCCGGAGATTCAGAAATTCACATTCTCACTGTGGGTGCCGTATATATCCTTGAGAACAGACGTGATCTCTCCGAGCGTTGCCATGGTTTTCACAGCGTCTAAAAGGGAAGGCATCACATTCTTTTTTGATTCTGCGGTGTCTCTAAGATTGCGAAGGGCTCTCTCCACCATGGCAGCATCCCTAGCTCCTTTTAATGCCTGGAGCTTTGTTATTTGGCTTTTTTCTAATTCTTCAGGGGGGTAGTAGAGGTCGAATCGAGCCTCATTCTGTTCACTGGAGAAGGCATTGAGCCCCACGATGATCTGCTCCCCGTCCTCGACCAACTTCTGATAGGCATAGGCGCTGTCCTGGACCTCTCTTTGAATGTAACCTGTCTCGATAGCCTTGAGCATGCCTCCCAGGTCTTCGATCTTTTTCAGGTACTCCAAGACTTTGTTTTCAAGGGCACTGGTCAGGCTTTCTATGAAATAGGATCCGCCAAGAGGATCAACTGTGTCCGCAACCCCACTTTCGTGGGCGATGATTTGCTGCGTTCGCAGGGCGAGCTGTACGGATTCCTGGCTTGGCAAAGCCAATGCCTCATCCCTTGAATTTGTGTGAAGGGATTGCGTTCCTCCCAATACGGCAGCAAGAGCCTGGAGCGTGACTCTGACAACGTTGTTCTCAGGCTCCTGAGCAACGAGAGTCACGCCGCTCGTCTGTGTGTGAAACCTGAATTTCCAGGATTGCGGATTTTTCGACTTGAATTTTTCCCTCATGATCCTTGCCCACAGACGCCTTGCTGCCCTGAATTTGGCGATCTCCTCAAACACATTGTTGTGCGCTGCGAGAAAGAAGGATAGACGGGGAGCGAATGCGTCCACATCCAGCCCGCTCTGTATTGCCTCCTCGACGTAGGCGATCGCATCGGCCAGTGTGAAAGCCAACTCCTGCACGGCTGTCGCGCCTGCCTCGCGGATGTGGTAGCCGCTGATGCTCATGGTGTTCCATTGGGGAACCTTTTCTTGACAAAACGCAAGGATATCCACAGCGATCTTCATGGACGGTCGGGGAGGAAAGATATAAGTCCCGCGAGCGACGTATTCTTTGAGAAGGTCATTCTGGATGGTGCCAGAAAGCTTTTCCCATGGGACTCCCCTCTGGTCTGCCAAAACGAGATACATAGCCAGAAGTATAGCTGCTGTCGCGTTGATCGTCATGGACACCGACACTCTCTCCAGGGGAATGTCTGCGAAAAGAGTTTTCATGTCTTCGAGTGTGTCGATCGCCACACCAACCTTTCCGACTTCTCCCAGGGCTTGAGGATGATCTGAATCCAAACCCAACTGAGTGGGCAGGTCGAAAGCAACACTCAATCCTGTCTGCCCCTGGGATAGGAGAAAGCGATATCGTTTGTTTGAATCTTCAGCCGTTCCAAAGCCTGCATACTGGCGCATTGTCCAGAATTTCGACTGGTACATCGTAGGGTAGACTCCCCGAACAAAGGGATATTCACCGGGAAGACCCAAATCTCGATGCGGTTTGAAAGAGCGCAGATCATCCTCAGTGTAGACTCCTTTTATGCCAATCCCGGAGTGAATCTGGAAGCTTTTTCTTCTTTTTTTTATCATTTCACTGCCTTGTGGGACGCGTTGGCCCCGCTATTGATCGGTGAAAATCGGAGGTCGATCTTTCTTCGGGCAAGACAAAACAAACCTCTCCTCCGGTTTTCATCTATGATGTCAGAAGCTATGGAGGGTCAGGTGTCTAATTTGGTGTAAACATGCATCCCTGCATAACTTCCTCTGTCACCCAATTCTTCTTCGATCTCTAGCAGGCGGTTGTACTTGGCGACCCTTTCGCTCCGGCTCAAGGACCCAGTCTTGATCTGCCCTGCGTTCAAAGCCACACTCAGGTCTGAGATGAATGTGTCTTCTGTTTCACCGGACCTGTGCGAGATGACGGTTGTATATCCGTTTTTCTGGGCATATCTCACAGTCTGGATGGTCTCTGTGAGGGTCCCGATCTGGTTGAGTTTTATGAGGATGGAGTTCGTGATTCCCTGCTCGACTCCCCTTTGGAACCTTTTTAAGTTGGTGACGAATATGTCATCCCCGACCAACTGGATTTTTTTGCCGAATGCTTCTGTCATGGTTTTCCAGCTGCCCCAGTCATCTTCATCAAAACCATCCTCGATGGAGACGATCGGATATTTTTCGATGAGGTCTGCGTAGAAAGCGATCATTTCTTGCGTGGATTTTTTTGACCCGTCTGATTTTTTAAAGATGTAAGTATTGTCGGTGAAAAATTCGGAGGCGGCCACATCAAGAGCGAGAAAGATATCCTTTCCGGGTGCGTAACCTGCATCCTGGATGCTCTCCATAATCAAGTCAAGGGCTTCTTCATTGGATTTCAAATTCGGGGCGAATCCTCCCTCGTCCCCGACCGCAGTGTTCAATCCCCTTTTCTTCAGATTTTTCTTGAGGTGGTGGAAGGCTTCAGCAGCGACTCTGATAGCTTCAGTAAAGGTAGGGCTTCCTGCAGGAACGATCATGAATTCCTGGATGTCCATGTTGTTATCGGCATGGGAACCCCCGTTGAGGATGTTGATCATGGGGGTGGGCAGCAGAAATTTTTCGGTATGGCCCAAATATGCGTACAACGGTTTTCCTAGTGCCCGTGCAGAAGCATCAGCAACAGCCATTGAAACCGAAAGGATCGCATTGGCTCCCAGATTCTCTTTAGAAGGAGTCCCATCAAGCTGGAGCATGATGTTGTCGATCTTCTCTTGGGCTGTGGCATCTAAACCCAAGATTTTAGGGGCGATGATATCTTTGACGTTTGATACGGCCTTCAGCACACCCCTTCCGAGATAGCGCGCGGAATCGCCATCTCGCAACTCCAGCGCCTCATGGGCACCAGTGGATGCGCCTGATGGGACAGAGGCTTTGCCAACAACGTCCGATTCCAGGATTACTTGAGTGCTTATGGTTGGATTGCCTCGAGAATCGAGGATCTCTCGGGCGAGAATTTTTTTGATTGTGGCATACGGCATAAATAAATCTCCTTAACGTGATTTACAGAAAAATTGCGAATGAAAAAAACTAGCGGGCTATGGAAGGGGTTGACTTACTTCTTTTCTTCCTCCACAGAGGGAATTTCACCGGCTTTTTTTGAGATCTCCTCTTTTTTTTTCTCGACGAATTCCTTTATGGAATCGATGCCTTCGTGCGTTTTTTCCTTGACGACTTTGATGCCCTTTTCAGCCTCTTTAGCGATCTTTTCGTAGCTCTCTTTGGCTTTCTCGCCGCTTTTTACAGCGGACTCGTGGATTTTTTTTCGCGTCTCTTCGCCGCTTGCTGGTGCAAAAAGGATCCCTAAGATAAAACCTGTGGCTGTGCCCAATAAGAAAGATATGGTGATATCGACGATACCAGAATCGCTATCTGCCATTTTTAGCCTCCTTTTTCTTTTTCAAAACTCGCAAGCCAAGTCGCATCAACGGAAAGAGAAACGGCCAATATCTGGAAGAAGGTCGGATGATCTTGATGACTATGAATGTTAAAGCCTCGGCCAATCCAATGGCCGTCTTTTTTGTGGCATTGACGATCTCATCCACATCCTTCAATTTACCATTTATCTTCTCGCTAGTGTCCTGCAAGCGCTTGACTAACGCATTTATTTCGAAGAGAGTCCGCTCTCCCTCTTTGGCTGTTTTTTTCAGCTGGATCATGAGCATGACCAGGTAAGTAACGGCAACCACCACTGCAATGGTGATCACCAGGAACAAGAATTGATTTAGGGTGAGCGACATCGTACTTATTAGATAAAGTAATCATACGCATTTGTCAATTTAATATTCTCTGCAGTCTGTGAGTGGCACACTGCACACGAGGATATTCTTTCAGATAAAGAGTGACAGATTTGCTGTGTGTTATTTGAACAGGATCTTGTTAAGATCTTTCAGGGTGTATTCTTCTTCGATCTTTTCCAAAACGGCATCTAAGTTTTTTTCCTCTGGAGACAATAGCGCCTGCTCCCACTCACCAAGCGCTTGAGAGGTTACAAACAGATGTTTTTTTCGTGAGACCTTGTTGATGCCCTTAAACGCCTGCCAATGTGTGAACATGATCAAAGCCAGGACTCCAAAAAAGATATTGGGCCCTGGGAGTAAGGCCAACAGCCCGCTCAAAGGGAGCAGAATGGCCTCCCCTATAAGGAAAAGGACGTGCTTTGTCCTCTGTTTTTGGAGGAATAGGAAGAACTTGATCTTGAGGCGTTTCTCATTCAATCGGCCCGAATGGATAATTTCCATGCTGTCTTCATTGAGTTTGAGAGCTCTGGCAAAGGCCTGTTCTTGGGCGAGGATCCTCTTGGGTAAAAGCATGAGCCGCTTTTTAGCTTCTTCCCAGAGCTTTTTCAGTCGGGTGAACTTGACCTGAATATTTTGAATGGGCTCTGAGGAGAAGAATCTGTATTTTTCGCTGTGATCAAGGACAAAAAAGAATTTCATCGGTGTGCCTCATCTTATCATTACGGAAGAAAAGAGAAAACGGTTTTGTAGATGCTTCTATGATGATGTGATGCAAGTTTTTTCTATAGCGCCTCCTTTTTTTCTTTTGTCTTAGGTCTTGTGGAGAGCTTGACAATTCCAGGGTATAACTCTAATATTCAAAGGATAATAACATGAGAAAGATTGAGCCTGAATGAAACACAATTACGATTTCCGACGGATTGAAACAAAGTGGCAGAAGATTTGGGAGGACAAGGAAGTCTTTAAGTCCGAGGAGGATCCCAAGAAAACAAAATGCTACTGCCTGGAAATGTACCCTTACCCCTCTGGCCGCATCCATATGGGGCATGTCCGTAATTTCTCCATCATGGATGTCGTTTCGCGGCATAAACTTATGAGAGGGCTGAATGTCATCCATCCCATCGGGTGGGATGCCTTCGGAATGCCTGCGGAGAATGCTGCCATTCAAGAAGGCGTTCATCCGCGCGAATGGACTCTTGGGAATATTGCCCATATGAAGCGACAGCTGAAACGAATGGGTTACAGTTATGATTGGTCGAGAGAAGTGACTACCTGTCTGCCCGAGTATTATAAGTGGAATCAGTGGATCTTCCTCAAGCTTCTTGAACGAGGTTTAGCCTATCGGAAGAAAAGCTGGGTCAATTACTGTCCTCAGTGCCAGACGGTCCTGGCGAATGAGCAAGTCGTCGGCCAGGGATGCTGGCGCTGTGATTCGACCGTCGAGCAGGAAGAGATGGAACAGTGGTTTCTCAAGATCACTGAGTATTCAGATGAACTGCTTTCGGGGCATGACCTGCTTGTGAAGTGGCCTGAACATGTGCTTGTGATGCAGAAAAATTGGATAGGTAAGAGCACGGGCGGGCATATCGTATTTCCGGTAGTGGGTATGGATGAATCGATCGAAATCTTCACCACCAGAGTGGACACGATCTATGGCGCCACATTCATGGCGCTTTCCCCCGAGCATCCGTTAACCCGGAAATTGATATCTGACTTGACGGATAAGGAAAAATTTCAAGATTGGATCTTCCGTAGCATAGCGGAACAACGCATTAAAAGGGATACGCCTGAGGTCGAGAAAAACGGTATCGACACAGGGAAAAAAGCGGTCAATCCATACACCGGTGAGGAGATCCCCATCTGGATATCCAATTATGTGCTGATGGAATACGGGACAGGGGCCATCATGGCTGTCCCCGGACATGACCAAAGAGATTTTGATTTTGCCAAGAAATATGCCCTCCCCATTCTAGAGGTGATCGTTCCCCCTGAGAAGGCTCCAGTGGGAGAATTGGAGGAGGCGTATGAGGGCTATGGGTCTGTCATAAATTCAGGAGAGTTTTCAGGGCTGTCCTCGCAGGATGCGAGCGCAAAGATGGTCCAGCTCGCCCAGGAGAGAGGATTCGGTCGTGAAGCCACGGTTTATCGTCTCCGTGATTGGGGGATTTCCCGGCAACGTTATTGGGGAACGCCAATCCCTATCATCTACTGTGACACATGCGGGACAGTGGGCGTGCCCTATGAGGATCTTCCGGTTGAACTGCCTTCGGATGTGGAGTTCAAAGGCGTGGAGGGGTCCCCTCTTGAAAAAATGGAGAGCTTTATCCGGACCAAATGCCCCGAGTGCGGAGGAGAAGCACGGCGGGAGACCGACACGATGGACACTTTTATTGATTCCTCCTGGTATTACTTCAGATACTGCTCTCCTCATGAAAAGAACCTCCCCTTCGATCCCAAATCTGCGGATTATTGGCTGCCTGTGGATGTCTACATCGGTGGAGTGGAACATGCCATAATGCATCTGATCTATGCGCGGTTCTTCTGCAAGGTATTGAGGGATCTCGGGCTGACCGCAGTGGATGAGCCATTTCCCTTTTATTTCGGTCAAGGTATGGTCACCAAAGATGGGGCCAAGATGTCAAAATCTAAAGGGAATATTGTTGACCCGGATGATATCGTGAATCAATACGGTGCAGATGCCCTCAGACTTTTTATCCTCTTCGCTTCCCCTCCGGAAAAAGAATTTGTCTGGAATGAAAAAGGGATCGAAGGATGTTACCGGTTTTTAAACCGGGTTTGGGCGTTCTTCCAGGAAAATGGGAGTTGCTTTTTTGAGCATCTCGAGGAAGAGGATAAGGATACGGAACACCCCCCCCCCCACAGGCTTGAGATAAAGATGCACCAGATTATTAAAAAAGTGAGTGAAGATATAGATAAGCGGTTGCGCCTGAACACAGCCATCAGTTCGCTCATGGAATTTTTCAACATGATCAAGAAGGAGAGTGAGACGCTGAGTGAGAACGAAAGCAATAAAGCGCTTTATAAGGAGGTCATGGAGAAGCTCATCATTCTTCTTTCTCCTTTTGCTCCCCATATTTGTGAGGAATTGTGGGAGATGACAGGCCATCGTACGCTTTTAGCTCGGCTCCCATGGCCCGATTATGATCCAGAACTGGCCAAAGAGGAGACCGTGACCATTGTGGTTCAGGTGAACGGGAAACTGAGAGATAAATTTGAAGTAGAGAGGGATTTACCCGAGGATGAAGTCAAGGAAAAAGCTCTCGGACTGAGTCGAATCCAGAACCTTGTGAGTGCAAAGGAAATACGGAAGATCATTTATATAAAAAATAAAATAGTGAATATCGTGGTTTGATCATGCCAATAATTGGAAAAAAAAGATTGGCTGCTCTTTGTGTTTCTCTTTGTGGTCTTTGCCTTTTTGTGCTCCAATGTGGCTACCATCTCAGCGGTACAGGAAGTTCTTTGCCTGAACATATCCAGACTGTCAGTGTCCCCATGTTCAAGAACATGACAACTCGGTATGAGCTGGACTTGAAGCTGACTCAGCGTGTGATCGATGAATTGGTTGCCCGGGGGAAGGTTGAGATCGCCATAGAGGAAGAGTCCGCAGATGCCCTGCTATTGGGTGAGATCCAGTCTTTCAGAGCCATACCCGTTGCTTTCTCCGGGGAATCCGCTGCTGATCGCTACAACATCATCATCGTGACAAAGATCGTACTGCGCGACAATGTGAGCAGAAAAGTTATCTACTCTAATCCTAGCATGGTCTACCAGTATGAGTACGGCGTGCCAGAAGGTACAGACTTTGAATCCGTGGAATCCCTGGCGATTGATGTCGTTGCGGAAAGATTTGCGAGGAGCCTCGTCAGCACGATTCTCGAGGGATTTTAGATTGGCCGACAAGCTTCTTTTGGAGGATTCTGTTGCAGAAGGATCTTTCGCACCATGCTATTTTTTTTTCGGAGAGGAAACGTTCCTGGCCAATCAATTCGTAAACAAACTGAAGGCCGTTCTCATTAACCCCGACAATCAGGATTTTTGTGTTGAAAGATTAAACCTCGAGGATCACTCCTGGGGAGATGTTTTAGATACAGCAAGGACCATGCCCTTCCTCTTCTCTTCGCGACGCTTGATCGTTGTTGATCTCTCCGGAAAGAAGGAAGAAAATCTGACAGCGTTAGAGCAGACACTCCTTAAGGAGTATCTCTCCTCCCCGTCTCCCCAATCCATTCTATTGATCATTTTCACAGGGAGTGTTAGATGGAGTTCACCGATCGTTAAGTTTTTCGCCTCGTTTCCATCCTCGGCCGTTCATGTGGAGGAAGTCAAGCCCCTGCGAGGGATGGCTCTGTTGAATTGGATCGACAAGCGCTTTCAAGAATTGGGGAAAATAGCCTCTCCAGAGACGAAAAAGCGGATTGTTGAGATCGTCGGAAATGATCTTGGCCGATTGTACAGCGAGATCGAGAAAATCGATACGTTTGTGATCGATAAAAAGGTTATCGAGGTGGATGATGTCAATGAGGTTTCGGGTTGGTTCAAGACATATGCAGAATGGGAAATGACCGATAGTCTGGAGAGTGCGGACTATGAACAATGTCTGCGGGTGTTGGACAATCTGTTTAGTGAGGGGACCCGGCCCGAATACATCATGGGGGTGATCGTTCGATTTTTTCGCAACATTCTGATTGCAAAGCTGTGGTTGAAGGAGAACGAAAAGGATAAGAAGGAGATTTTCAAAGAGCTTAAACCGCAGATAAAGGAAAAATTTGGGTCCTTTTACACGACAAAATTCCTGCAGTTCTTTGACATGATCGGGAGTATCAATCAAAAGGACCTAACAGTGTTACTGAACGAATTGGAAAAGGTGGACCTGACATACAAGACCTCTGGCCTCTCCCTTCATACGCTCCTGGAAGGGTTTCTGCTCGAGTACTGTCGTTTGAGGAAGCGGTCTAGGGGCACACCCTTGAGCAAGAGATAGAGAGTACCTTCTGGGATAGAATCAGAGGAGAGGAGCTTACTTAGCAGTTGAGGGGCTGATCATCTCCACCTGACGACTCAACCGTGACTTGTATCGATTCCCAGTGTTCTCGTGGATGGTCCTTTTCTTTACGGATTTATCGATAGCTGAAAAAGTTTCTGGAAGAAGCTTTTGGGCAGATTCCTTGTCTTTGTTTTTGATCGCCTCTCTCAATTTTTTTATCTGCGTGCGAAAGATAGATTTGTTGTGTCTGTTTATCGCGTTTCTGCGGAGGCTGTGTCTCCATTGGCGCTTCGCTGATTTGTGATTTGCCATATCTTTCTCCTGTATGGAACACGTATAATAAGATATCTTCCCTTTTCTGTCAACTCCTTCCGTCGGGGGCAGACACACATAGATTTTCAACTGCAGATTTGTTATCCTTTGTGGGATGGTGAGGCAAGACGTTCAGAACAAGATTTTGGTGAGATCCACCCTGGCTGTGTCTGCCCCTACTTTTCTCAGCCGGATATTGGGCTATATCCGAGATCTGCTCCAGGCTTTCTACCTGGGGACAAGCAGGAGTGCGGACGCCTTTACCATTGCTTATGTCATTCCCAACCTCTTGAGGCGTCTGACAGGAGAGGGAGCGATGACGGCGGCGTTTATACCTATCTTTACCCAGATCAAAGAGAAAGAAAAACGAGAGGATCTCTGGCGGTTCGCCAATTCTTTTTTCTTTAACTTGACGTTGATCATGGCCTTTTTAATGGTCGTCGGGATCTTGTTGTCGCCGTTTCTGGTCAAGATCATTGCGATCGGTTTCAAGGGCTTTCAAGGGAAGTGGGAACTGACCATCGTCCTCACACGTATTATGTTCCCTTACATCTTTTTGATTAGTCTCGCCGCTTTGGCGATGGCTATCCTGAATTCTTACAGGAAATTCTTTGTTCCTGCTTTCACTCCTGTCCTCTTCAACCTTGCCATCATCACGATGGCCTTGCTTTTTGCAAATAAAGCAGAAGAGCCCGCGTATGTCTTTGCTGTAGGTATTGTCGTCGGAGGAGTCCTCCAACTCGGGTTTCAGATCCCTTTTCTTTGGAAACAAGGGATGCGCTTCAAACCGTCCCTGGATTTTCATCACCCTTCCATCCGAAAGGTCGGAAAGTTGATGGTCCCTGGGATCTTTGGCGTTGGGATCTCACAGATAAACTTTGCGATCAGTCGAACGATCGCTTCGGTCCTAGAAGAGGGGAGTGTCTCCTCACTGTACTATGCTTCCCGGGTTCAGGAACTGACGCTTGGCCTGTTTTCTATCGCACTCGCCATCGCTCTCCTTCCAGCCTTTTCTGAACTTGCTGCCCATGAAGACACAGAAGGGATGAAGAGAACACTCACTTTTTCTCTTAAATTGATCTCTCTTGTGACCTTTCCTGCAGCTGCAGGCCTTCTCATTCTGAATCGCCCCATCATCCAGGTCCTTTACCAGAGAGGTGTCTTTGATGAGCTTTCCACAGCTATGAGTTCATCCTGCTTGCTCTTTTTTTCCTTTGGATTACCCTTCATTTCAGGCGCAAAGATCCTTGCCCCTGCGTTTTATTCCCTAAAAGACACCAAAACGCCGGTGATCGTGGCTTTCTTTGTGATGATAAGCTATATAGGCCTTTCTTTTATTCTTATGATTTCGCTCCGTGTGGGTGGTATTGCGCTGGCACTGTCGCTGTCATCGGTATTAAATTTTGCTCTGCTATTTTTTCTTCTCCAAAAGAAGATCGGTCCCATAAAGAAGAGAGACACCGTTGTGACTGCTGGTAAATCTCTTTTCTTCGCTGCCGTTATGGCAGGTACTGTCCGGATGTTCGTGAACCACTTTAATTTCGAGCGTCTTCCTTTTATCGAACAACTCTGGGTCCTGCTCGCCGCCATAGCGATCGGGATTCTTTTATATGTTTTGCTCAATTTGTTTTTCAATCATGAGGATCTTCGAATCCTCAAGAGGGTGTTTTCCAAAGAGAAGATCATAAAGGAATCCGACTAGCGTGAAAGTTGTTTTGCAAAGAGTTAAAGAAGCCTCTGTTGTTGTGGGGAGTGATGTTGTCGGACGCATAAACCGTGGCCTCTGCCTTCTTGTGGGTGTCGAGAAAGGTGACGTGGAGGAGGATGTTCGATTTTTGGCAAAAAAAATTGTCGAATTTAGGATCTTCCCCGATGAAAACGGCAAGATGAATCTTTCTGTGGGAGACATCTCCGGGGGGATCTTGGCAATATCTCAGTTTACTCTTGCGGGGTCCGTGAAGAAAGGACGGCGTCCCAGCTTTGACAAAGCCGAGCAACCCAAACGTGCCGAAGAGCTTTTTAGTGCTTTAGTGGGTCGCTTGCGAGAGCATGGAATGCGTGTCGAAACGGGCATTTTTGCCGCTATGATGGATGTCTGTATCGTGAACGATGGCCCCGTTACATTTATCCTCGAATCCCGCAAAGCCTCTGCAAACCTCAGATCGTAAAGCATACGCCGCTTAATCCTTGTGAAACATGGATTCTTCATGAGTGTAAAAAATGCCTACTATTAGAGTTAGAAATTTTGTAAAGGAGAGTAGCGACAGTTTTTATGAATATTCCATGTCAGGTGAAACGAAGCTTGGAGATCTTCCGGATGGAAGCTTCAGCACGCGTTTGGACGAAACGATTCTCGTCCTTTTCCAGTTTCATGAGCAGGGGGAGCGCATTTTTCCCCCCGATATCTCCCAGACATGCGGCGATGCCCCTGCGGACCTCGACGTTTGGGTCTGTGATCATAACCTCAATGTGGAAAAGAGCCTTTTCGTTTTTTTTCAAAGCCAAAATTTTTAAGGCTGAGCTTTTAACATACCAATGGGGATGATAGAGTCTTTGGCAGACCCACTCCAAATCCAAATCCTCTCTTTTCCCTAATTCTTGGATGATCAGGTTGCGGATCTCTTCATTGGAGTCTAAGAGAGCTTCAAGCAGAACCTCACTCGACCAAGGGTCTGTGATCGAACAGAGAGTTCTGATGATTTTTAACCGCTTATGCTTTTCTTTAGCGCCCTTGATCTTTCTAAGAGCTGATGCGCGAAGCCTGTGGTCTTTTTTCGTACGCTCTTTCGTAACCTTATCCTCTGTCTCCATCCCATTCACTCAAACTGAATTATTCATAAAATCTGCTGCCAAATTTACACTCTAAACCACTCAATATCTTATTGGCAGCATCTTATACCCTTCGGGCGAGCCGATCTTACCGCATCTGCTTTGTTGCGGCCCATTCGAAGTGGACGACCACGTCTTCAT
>CAZIMJ010000152.1:0-5560 GCA_964540205.1 uncultured Eubacteriales bacterium
CTCCGGCGACATGTATTCAGGCGTACCGACCATCGTCCCCGCGACTGTAACGGCTTTTGTGCTGAGAGAACGGGCGATCCCAAAATCCATGATCCGCACATTCCCCTCTGTATCGATCATGATGTTGCCCGGCTTGAGATCCCGGTGGACGACTCCCAGTTTATGGGCCTCGGCCAGCCCCTCACAGATCTGCTTTCCAATGGAAACCGCTGTTTCGACGGTCAGTTTTTTCGACCTCCGGAGGAAGCTTTTGAGGTCCTCGCCCGGAACGTATTCCATGGTGATAAAGTAGGTTCCTTTCTCCTCACCGATGTCATACATCCCGCAAATATTTTTATGCCTTATTTTGCGGGCTGTGGTCAGTTCATTCCTGAACCGTTCGATCGTTTTTTTATCGGCTGCGATCTCGGGCTTAAGGAGCTTCAGGGCGATCTCTTCTTTGGCCTTTGTGTCCTCAACCCGATAGACCTTGCCCATGCCGCCTGTGCCAAGCTCTTCGATGATCTCGTACCGGCCTGCGAAGAGGGTCCCGCGGGGGAATTCCTGGACTGGAGTTTCGATGGTTCTGGTTTGGGCAGGCATTTCTTTGGGCGGGATGAGTTGCGTGCCGCAATCAGAGCAGAACCGTGCGGTATCCGCGTTCTCTGTATTGCATTTAGGACACTGTGTTGCCATTCGTCCCCTTCGTTTTGAGAATAAGATATAGATTTGTGAGTGAAGAGTCAAATTGGATTGAAGTAAAAAGAAATAGGTTTCATCAAAGAGCATAAAGTTGATGACATTATATGCGAATTGTTTTGCATATAGTGTCACTATATGTAAATTACTTTGCATTTAGTAACAGAGATAGTTGCAGCTCCTAAGGTCTATGCTTTTGACACGGGGTTCATTTGTTATTTTAAAGGATGGGAGACACTCAGGCGTGAAGACATGGGTATGCTATGGGAACATTATGTTTTGAATGAAATACAAGGAAAATTCCAAGATCGCAGAATCCTTTATTGGCGGGATAATCGTCATCACGAAGTCGATTTTATCTGGAAGAGAAAAGGAAAAGACACAATCACGATTGAATGCAAGTGGTCCGCGGATCAATTTGAACCTTCGGGTATGCAGGCATTCCGCCGTCTGTACCCAACGGGCAAAAACTATATTGTCGCATATGATATCAGACGACCGTTCTCACGAGTCTATAAAAATCTGACCGTTGAATTCCTTAATCTCAACCAGTTGATTGAAAATCTTGAATAGATAAATGTAAATATTTTGGGGAAGCGGGACCCCGGACAGATTTGAACTGCCAGCATTACTGATGCGGAGTCAGACTATCCCCCTAAGAGGAAGGCTCTTTAACTATATGATAATAAAAAGGTTACAGAGGTTATGACTTGTGCTTATAATGGCGATATGATGACTTTATGTCGACTCGAAAGAAGGCTTAAATTCATATTTCATAAGGATTTGATATGCTTTTTTGCAGCACCGGAAGTTTTATAAACTTTGCCTTTTTCAGCGACTAGCTGTTCGATCTCCTTCCACTCCTTTGCCGTATAAACTGGTTTCTCAATTATTTCACATGGAGACAGGGTTACACCCTTAGCGGTGACTTTGAACATTACGGTTGATCCGGGCTCCAGCTTGAGGATTTCCCTGATGGTTGAGGGAATTGTCACTTGACCTTTGGACGTCACTTTTGCTATTTCTGAGTAATTCATGCGCTTTCCTTAATTCCTTACATTCTTATATCCTTACCCAAGTAATATAAATCTTATCGGGGAGCATGTCAACATTAAAATCTCTAAAATCTCAATCAGATGAAGGAAGCTTTTTGTCTAATTCGATCCTTTAATTTTGTAGAGCCCAGAGCGGGCATCATTGATCTCAGGAAGGCCAGTTTGAGTTCCTCCATGGTTTCCGCCTGAGTAAAGATTGAATGTCCTAGAGCCTTTGCTTCATATCCTCCTTCAAGAGACTCTTCAACTACAAAGATTATTTCAGCGTTCATTCGGCCTCCCCGGTCCTTTATTATTCATTATTGGCACATCATTTTAGTGTGGCTTTTAATTACTATAGGAGAGCCCAGAAACGGCTGTCAATTCCAATTGAAATCTTCCAAGACATATCCACGATCAATGTATCTCAATATTTAAAGCTGGATATTTATTCAGGGTTCTGGACTTCCGGAAATCCCACCTTTTTCCGGAGGTCTTCGAACCGGGGATCGCCCCGGAGGTCATGAAGACAAAAATCAATATTAAGAAAAATCATATGTGGATGGTGGTGTTCGTAAGCCTGGCGCAAAAATTGGAAGGCCGTGTCTCTGTCCCCTAGTGCAGCAAAAATTTGAGCTGATTCGTAAGACGAATCCATGATATTCTTTTTGGCAAGGAGGACCTTAATCTCCTCAAGCTTTTTTAATGCCTCGGTGCGCCTATCCGATCGGGCAAGTGTCCAAGCGTTGTACAATAGAAAGAAATGATTCTCTTTCGTTTTGGGCTCATTCTCCCTAATTCTCTCCCATTCGGAGAGAGCCTCGGTATACATCTTTTTATTTGTTAAGGCAACGGCCAGCTGCATATGAATCCAAGAATTATAAGGACCGCTGCTCATGCGTTTTCTGGCTGCTTCGAGTGCCTCATCATAATATCCTGCGTACATGTAGGCCGTAATCAGAGATGGCAACAAATCTATGTTCTCTGGCTGGTCCATGAGTTGTTTGATAATTGCTATTGCTTCATCGTATCTTCGACAGAACACTAAAAGATCGGAGTAGTTGAGCTGGTGCCCAGAATCTCCGGGTTCAAGCTCGATCGCTCTCTTAAGCTCCCTCTCGGCACCGGTGAAATCCCAATCTGAAACTAGAAGATTGCCCAGACTCGCATGGGCCATTCCTAAATTCGGATCCAGTTCGATAGCTCTGGAGGCAGCTTCCCTGGCTTTTGCAAAAGCGTCTTTTTCCGGAATCACCCGATTGTAACCTAGCGTAAAATAGGCTGTGCTCAGCCAGGCATGGGCTAGAGCCGAGTCAGGGTCAATGTCAACGGCTTTTTGAAAGCATTCTTTCATGTCTTTGAATCCTTGAAATTTCTCCTTGATATCAGATAAGTGCTCTATGCCTTTAAGGATTAGATCGTAGGCTTCAGGATCGACCTTTTTGTTCGAAGCCAGCCTCATCTTCTCCTCCGGCGTGATGGCCACCTTGATGCCGCCCACAACAGCCTGGGAGAGCTCGCTCTGCAAGATCAGAATTTCTGTATAATCCCTCTCCAGAGTTTCAGACCATATAATCTTGTTACGGTAAGGATCGATGAGGCTGGCTGTCAACCGAATGCGATCACCGGATTTAAGCACCGAGGCTTCGACTAAAGCTTTGACATTGAGTTCTTCAGCTTTTTCCTTCAAGGATTTCGCCGAGTTTTTATAAGGCATCACCGCCTCTCGTGGAGCTACTTTTAAAGCAGCAACTTTATAAAGCTCACTAATCATGAGAGTTGTCAGGGAATTGGCAAAGTAGTCTTGGTTCGGGTCACCGGAGTCATTGACAAGGGGCAGGATGGCGATGGAGTCAAGGACTTCGCCCTGTCTGGGAAGTAAAAGAAGCAACGCCGATGCAACGAGAATGGCTAAGGCTGTGATTCCAGTGAAGAAGTGTACTTTTTTCAGGCCGAGGATTCTTGCTCTGGCAGGTCTGCCCTTTGCCTTGATGGGTTTGAAACCCTGGGCAACCGCTTGAAGGTCTCCCAGGACATCCTCGAAACTCTGATAGCGCTCATTGAGGTTCTTGGCAAGGGCTGTGTGGACGATGTTTTCAACATCTTTGGGGATGCCCGGACGTCCTTTCATGAGCGGCAGCGGCTCCCGATTCATTATGGCATACATCAGAGACTGCTCGTGCTCTCCCTTAAAGGGCAACCCTCCTGTGATCATCTCATACAAGACCACTCCGAAAGACCAGATGTCGGTGCGGTGGTCCACAGCTTCACCTTTAGCCTGCTCAGGGGACATGTACGCTACCGTTCCCATTACCGTCGATGTTTTCGTCAGGTCAACTCCCCAGGAGAGCTTGGCCAGACCAAAGTCTGTGATCTTTGCCTGACCCTTCTCTGTCAGCATGATGTTGGCCGGCTTTATATCTCTGTGCACGATCCCCTTCGCATGGGCCTCGCGCAGCCCCTCGGCAACCTGTGTGGCAATCTCCAGCGTCTCATCTATTCCCAAGGGGCCGGATTTTAACCTGTCCTTTAAACTCTTCCCCTCCAGATAGGACATCGCAATGAAGGTTTGCTCATCCGCCTCCTCAACCTCATAGACCGTACAGATATTCGGATGATCTAAAGCAGCTGCGGCTTTAGCTTCGTGGATAAATCGTTCCTTGGCCTCCTCATCACGGGTGAGCTCTGAGGACAGAAACTTGAGGGCGACAGTCCGGTCGAGCCTTGTGTCCTGAGCCTTATAGACAACACCCATTCCTCCGCGTCCTATCTCTTTGAGGATTTTGTATTTCCCTGTTATGGTTTTGCCTGGGGAGAGAGGGGTGGGAGCTTTAAGGGTTTTTGTGAAGGACTGGGAGATTAATTGTGTCCCGCATTCTTTGCAGAACTTTGAATCATCGAGATTCTCTGAACTGCACTGAGGACAGCGGGTCGTCATCATTCCCCTTCGTTGCTGAGAATAAGATATAGTTTTGTGGGGGAAGAGTCAAATGGAATGATAGGAGTGATGATAGGGAATGATGATGCACCCAGACAGATTCAATCTGCTGGCACTACTGATTCGGAGTCAGAATCGCAAGCCTCTTCCTCGCCTCTTTTTTTGCGATAAAAGTTATTTTGTGCAGATATATGCGATATGGGGATACCAGTAGCCCGAGTGCATGGGGACGGGCTTCATCGAAAAGCCGATGTGTTCAAGGATCTCCAAATAGTTTTTCTGGCTACGGAAGAAGAATCGTTCACCCAGGGTAAAACCGATCAGCTTGACGGCAAGGGTTTCCTGGAGGAGATTCCATACATATTTCCATCGCGGTTGCGTGTCCATTTCTTTGATGATGAGGATGCCTCCCGGCGGCAGCGATTGATAGCATTTCTGGAGGATGAATTCCTGTTTGTCGTAGGGAATAAGGTAGAGAACATCGACGAGCGTGAAAACGTCTCCCCGGGGATATTCCGACTCGGCGACGTCTCCCTTCTGATATGTGATTTGCGCTCCCTGGATTTTTGTCTCGTTGGCGACTTGGATCTTTTTTTCATCCAAGTCGATGCCGATGATCTGTCTTTCGGGGGAGCCAAGGCTCAGGATGTTGGAGAAAAGACCATTCCCGCACCCCAAATCAATGATCTTACCCTCTCTGGGGAAATGAGGTTCCAGAGCAATCAACGGGCAGATCTTCAGTTTGATCTTCAAGTAGGCCCTCGTGATAAAGGAGGCATCTCCGTAGAGTTCGAAGATCTCTTCTTTATCGATCATAAGGTCTTTCCGCTGTTTCCTGTATTCCGTTTTTTGGGTCATTTGGGGAAAGTATAGGTAAAAGCTGTTTGCGGCGCGAATGATTGGTCATTGT
>CAZIMJ010000153.1:0-9902 GCA_964540205.1 uncultured Eubacteriales bacterium
TCTGTGGGCTCTTTCTCTTCCACCTTTAAGATGACATGGGGGATGATCTGCGACTTCTTTACAACGGCGGCCAATTCAAGACCTGTTAACTCACCAAATTGGGATACCTTCTCCGCTGATTCCAAAGGACCTGTCCAAAAGTCGTACTCGAGAATGCGGGGCACTCCTCTGCCCAGGCTCAAGCCCCATGTTCTGTCTGTTCCAGGTTTGTACTTAATACTTTTCATGCCAATAGCAACCTCGATACTCCATCCAAAATCCGTTTTCTGTGCCGCAGATTTCCAGATGCCATCCCATGTATCATCCGTTGAGCGGCCATTATCTGTGATCCTTCCATCCCACTGTGTCCCGAGGAGATTGCTCGAGAAAAAATAGCAGCTCTGCTTGTCATTAAAAGTATCTAGTAAGACAAAGACCGAATCGTCAGGCCGAAGGTCCGAATCTCTTTTAACCAATCGAGCGGCGATATTCTCAGGCTGAGAGTCATAGCAGAGAAAAGCAAAATAGATAAAATTCTCATCATAGATCAACTTAACGGTTGTCCGGAATTGAGCAGGATCGCCCCTCCTGGGCTGCAACTGGATAAAATCACCGACTTCTGGAGTTTCCTTCCACACAACTTCATTGATGACACCATCAACTACGATAGGCTCGGTGATCTTTTTCGCTATTGTCTGTTTCAGCTTCCATTGCCCGAAAACATCAGAAAAAAGAAAAAGTATGAAAAAAGAAGTGAGGAGAGCAATATTCTTTCGCATAGAATTTCTTCCTGAAGAATATGCCAATGTACCATACTAATAAATAATTGTTAATGCTTGAGGTAGGATTCTAAATTGAACTGTCCTGAATTGAGTGGTGGAATCAGGTCTGTGGACGATCTCACCATCTGTCTGGATCTCAAAATACTCTTCAGATGATACAGTGAACCAAGAGGATTGAAGGGCTTCCACCTCTCTCACTTTGATGTGGTTTCCTTTCTTTGCCATCAAGGCGATTTGCGCGAATCGAGAAAAAGAGCAGTTGTCAATAAGACAAGCGTCCAGCTTCCCATCATCGGGTTGTGCCTCCGGACAGAGCAATCGACCAGTGGCCCAATAGCGGATATTGTTAAAGGAGGCCAGAATAAATTTTCCATGAACTTCGCCATTGTCAGACTTGATCGTTAGCGAAAGGGGGACTTTTTGAGATTTGTATGTATCATAAATCCCCGACACTCCGGCAACTGCCTGAAGTCTTGCCCATTTGGATCCCCTGGAAGCCATGTCTTCGGCATGTTTCGATACAAAAACGCCCAAACCCACATTGGCTTGACCGATGTAGAGACGCAGAAGAACGGTGTCCTCCTCGATACATCCCAGATCTATCCGTTTTGTGCGTTTCTTCTTTAAAGCCAGGCATGCTTTATCCAAGGAGTCGATACCGAATTCTTTCGCAATATCATTGGACGAGCCCAATCCGATCATCCCGAATGTGACATCCACGCTTCTTTTGAAAATCTCATCGATCATGATGTTAAATGTAGAGTCGCCCCCAGCGCCAACCAGAACTTTATATTCTTTTGACTTTTCCCCAGCGAGTCTTATGAGATCCTCTTCACTCTGTGTGATAAAAAGATCATATGGAATATCATATTTTTGCAGTAGCTCTTCCAGATGGCTCTTTTTATTTAGTGCTTTTCCCTTCCCTGCCGAAGGATTGAAGAGAATCGCTATTTTATCTGATTGCATCCGTCCTTTTATATCTTAATGCCGATGATCTTTCAATTCCAATGCTCTCTCTCTGAGAACTCTGTGCACATTCGCTAAATCCCCCCGGATGTGAGCAAGTATGGGGAGCCAGAGAAAGATGTTGAGCACCCAGAATACAAGAACAGACCACATCGCTGTCTTCAAACCCCAGATCGTCGCCAGATAGGAGGCCACCAGGGGACCTATCGCCTGACCTACTAAATCCAAAATCGAGGCGAATGAGATCATCGTGGCCCTGTGTTCCGGAAGATTGATATCCGTGAGACAACTGTACCAGTTGGGGTTGACGCCCTGATTGATGAACATGGCTACCACTATTGTGATGATAAGAGCCCATACACCTGGAACAGCTAAAGTTTGTGAAAGAGTGGCCGCTTCGGAAATCCAAAAGTCGGCACGAAGGAAAAGGATCATGAAAAGAATGGGGAAAACATTACATAACAACGCAATCAGTGCTTTTGCCCGCTTATCCCTCTGGAAACCCCAATCCCCTATTCTTCCGAATGAAAGCGCACCAAATACTCCAGAGAAAATGACCATTAATACCACAAAATTGACCGATGTGGCTTCCATGTTGTGGATATCTTTCATGTACTTGAAGATCAGAAAGATGAGGATGGATCCGGGAATGACGTCGATAAAATTCACGATCAGCCAGAAATTACTTTTGTTGGCCCAGATGTGTTTGATATCTTTCTTGGAGATTAGGAAGCGATATTCAGCTCCCTCCACAATGAGATCGTGCAATTCCTCCTCTTGAGCGCCACGTTTTGGCTCAGGAATGCGAAGCAGGCCAAAGGCAAGGATGAGGCCCGTGACACCCACCATAAAATAGGCCATCCGCCAGTGGTCGGCTAAGGAACCGGCAAGCACAAACCCAACCATCCGGCCGATGAGGATGGCTGCAGAGACGAAGCCAAATGCTGTTGAACGGCGCTTGGGGTTTGCCGTATCACCCACTAGAGAGAAGATCGTAGGTATGATAGCACCCACACCAATACCATTGAGAGCGCGTGTGATGTAGAAGAACACATATCCCAGTTGCCCATGAGGGACAAATATGGTTAGGGCTGAAGAGACACAAAAGACCATACATCCGGCAAAGCAGATCTTTACTCTGGACTTCCGATCGGCGTATATACCGGCAACGATCATGGAGATCGCGGAGAGAACCGTAAAAGTAAACGTCAACCATCCCAGAGGGACCACATTCGCCGTATCCTGGAAAAAATCCTCGAGTAAATTATTAATCAGAGGGGGCAGCAACGATTGATCGGCAAAATCCACCAAAAGAATGGCCAAAAAAAGGAGAAAAGACAAACCTCCAGCAGAGAACGATAGGATTTTTCGTCTGGATGTCATCTGAAACATATGATCCGAGTGTTTACCCCAAGAACATCAACATAAAATAAGATCAATCACTGCTCATGTGGTAATAAAAGCTGCCTGTATTTTTCGGCTTCGTCTTTCTTATTTAAAGCCTCATACAATTCGATGAGTAAGCTAAGTGTTTGTTGAGTCCTTACATCCTGCTCCCCAAGTGTGTCTCTCAGGATAGGAAGAGCCGCAAGGAGTTCTCCCTCCGCCTTCTCAAACTTTCCCAAGTTCAACAAGCACTCACCATATCTACTCCGGAGCTTGGCGATGTCTTGATTCTTGTCACCCAGATGCTCCAGTCCGATGGAAAGAGCCTCTTCAAAAATTGGCTCTGCGGCATCATAATCGCCTATTCTGTTCATCAACTCCCCCAGATTGCTCATGGCAATAGACACCCAGGGGTGTTCGTGCTTTTGGAGAATAGAGATAGCCTCCTCCAGAAATGGCTCGCTGGCCTCATAATCGCCCATGTCTCTCAGAAGATTTCCGAGATTGTTGAGGTCAATCGCCACATTCAGATCATCATCGCCCAAAAGCTTCCGGTCGATGTCGAGTATTTCGCGGAAAATGGGCTCTGCGGCTTCATAATCTCCTTTGTCCTGGAGAAGAATCCCCAGATTACTCAATATGCTGGCAACATCTGGGTCCTTGCGGCCAAAATGCTTTTGTCTTATATCAAGAGCCTCTCTGTACAACGATTCAGCTTCGTCAAATTTCCCTCTTTCATGAAGCAAAACGGCCAAGCTTGTTAAAGGCACTGCAAGCTCAGGATGATCAGCCGTATAAGTCTTCCGAGCAACCTTTAACGCTGAACGCAGCATATCCTTAGCCTTATCATAATGCCCAAGCCTGAGATAGGTCACACCAATTGTGTGCCGTACCTCAATCTCCACTTCCGGCTGATTCATAAAGGATTCTTCGATTTTATCAGTCGCAGTTGCCAGCGCTTCGAGCACAGTGATATCTCTAGCACTGCCCTCAATAGGATTAGCAGACCCCAGCGTGTCTTGCAAAAAAGTACTGATAGCCGTCGCTTTGGCTGCTTCCTCTTCTGCGCGATCACGCTCAGCAGCAATTCGGGCAGAGGCTACGGTCATGGCGATGGCAAAGCCCACAATCAAAACAGACAAAGCAACTGCAAAACCAAAACCGATTTTATGCCGAGAAATCATCTTTTGGAGCTTGTATGTGGTGCTCGGGGGTCGAGCAAGAACTGGCTCGTTATTGAGATGGCGGGCGATATCTGCGGCCAGTCCGTTGACAGTCTCATAGCGTCGTGTGCGGTCCTTTTCCATGGCCTTTAGAATGATCCAGTCCAGATCCCCCTTAAGCTGCTTGCGAAGAGCGGAAGGGTCTGTCTTTCGGCTCTGGGCGATGGAAGTTTTAAAATCTCCTAAACTGGAAAGGCGTGTACTGGCTTTAGGAGGGTCAGTTTCCCGGATGATCCTCTGGATTTCACTGAGGCCAGCGGCACGGAGTGCATCCGAATCAAATGGCAAAGCTCCCACAAGCAGTTCGTAGAGCAGAACACCCAGAGAATAAATGTCTGTTCGTGTGTCAATATCAAGCCCTGTCATTTCCGCCTGCTCAGGGCTCATGTATTCCGGTGTTCCGATGAGCTGCCCCATCTCCGTAAACATGGTTCGTTCTGTCAAACGTTGCGCTGTGGCTTTGGCTACGCCGAAGTCAATGATCTTTGGGATAGGCTTATTATCATGGATAGCTACAAGAATATTGGAAGCTTTGATGTCCCTATGAATGATTCCCTTTTGATGGGCATGCTGGACCCCTTTACATACTTCTTGGCAAAGCTCAAGCCGCTCGCGGTTGTTCAAGCGATGAGTGTCACAGTACTCTGTGATTGGAATGCCCTTCACATATTCCATGACAAAGTAGGGCCTTCCTGTTTCTGTTGCACCTGCATCGTAGATCTTTGCGATGCTGGGATGATCCATCATGGCCAGTGCCTGACGCTCCGCCTCAAAGCGAGCCATGACCTGTTTCGTATCCATCCCAAGCTTTATGATTTTGACAGCGACCTTGCGTTTAACTGGTGCGATCTGTTCGGCTAGGTATACGACTCCCATTCCACCTCTCCCCAATTCCTCGATCAACTTATACTTTTCGGCAATTACGGTTCCAACAATCAAGTCTTTAACAGGGGTTTGGAGCGTTTTTGTCTGGGGAGAAAAGATTCCATCTGCACGCTCGAGCTTCGATCCACACTTGTTGCAAAAACCGGCCTCAGAGGCATTTTCACTCTGACATTTAGGGCATGTTATCGCCATAGCTTTCCCCTTGAATTTGGACGCTGAAAGAATATCAATTCAATAGAAAACTGTCAATTGACATAGAATATTGAAAGAGTCTGCTTTGAATCCAAATTAGAAATTGAAGCCAATCAATAGCGATAATGTCCTATTTTTGTGAAATCTATCAGATTCTGGATCTGGATCATACACTACTTTAGCCAGTCCATTATTGAATTGGATGTCCACAAATACAACTCTGGTAATATGATACCTGGCTCCCAAGGAAACGCCATAATCATAATCTTTGACCTCATTCTCGATCCACGTCCAATCATGCTCTTTATCAATTTCCGTAGAACCGATAAGAAAACCGACGTAAGGTCCAAGATATATTTCAAATTTTTGCTTCACCAATGCAACATTGAGCAAGAGAGGAATTTCGATGTAATTAAGATGTGCTGATTCAGTCGATCTCTGACTGGCACTATAATATCTTCCCCCTTTCATGGCGAAGTAAATTTCAGGTTGTACAGAAATAGACTCTGAAATAGGAATGGAATAGAAAAAACCGACCTTGGCTGCGAATAGATTGGATGCGTTGTAAATGGCACTATTTTCGCCTGCAAAGGAAAGTGTTGCTCCAGCTTTCAAACCAGATTTAGCCCAAATATTATTTCCTGATATATACAGCAACACTAAAGTCAAAAGAATCGAAACTATCAATAACTTTTTCATTATTCGATCCAATTTGGCACGCCTGGGGCGATTCGAACGCCCGACCTTTGGTTCCGGAGACCTCCAGGAGTACGAGAATACTATACTCCATTCCTGGGGCAGAAATCAATTTCGACCTAAGCACCGTTAGCCAGAATTAGGCGATTTTAACGACAATTTGGCCCGTATTTGGCACACGGAAAGAAGTCTATCTTGGACTCAATCTCTCATCAGCCTAGCCAATCTCTCCCTTGCATCTTCCACCTCAACAATTCCCGGGTCAGCACCCTTCCACAGATCGAGGAAAGTTCACAACCATCGCTTACGAAATATCACGAGGCTCTCCTATCGCTTCAACGAATTTTACACAGTTTTTTTTACAGTCCCCTCTAAGGATAGGGCCCCTGACTTCTAGTCACCGCTTTTTGTAAAAGGTCGCGCTTCATAATAAAGTTCGATTAAAAATCCATCCGCATGAGTTTTGCATTTTTCTGGAATTTCCGCTAACTTTATCTGAGATGAAGGAAAGAATTCTTCGCTTCAACCTTTACATAGGCCTCCTTATCCTTGTAATTTCAGTCATTCTCCTCAGCCTTCGATTTTCTTTCGTAAAAACGTGGTTTTATTGTTTTGCATGGTGGTCTTTTATTTTAGTGATGGACAGTTTGAACTTCAGAATAAGAAAAGTCTCTCCGCTTTCTGCATCCACAAAGACTTTTCTTTTTTCAGCTTTCATCTCGGTTTTTGTCTGGCTCATCTTTGAGCTTTTCAATTTAAGGCTAAAGAATTGGTATTACCATGATCTTCCTTCTCATTTATTTGAAAGGTGGATTGGCTACTTCATTGCCTTTGCTTCTGTGATTCCTGCCATGCGGGAGATCTCCTATTTTATAGAAGGTTTTCTAAGGAAAAAAAGTCTTCCCCTTTTTCGGCTAAAGGCCCCTCCCAATTTCCTAAAACTTTGTGTCTTTTTGGGTATTCTTTTCATTTTTTTGGCCATTAGCTGGCCTAGACTATTTTTTCCTTTGGTCTGGCTCTGTTTTATCTTCCTGCTTGAGCCTTTGAATTTTTGGCTGAAGAATGTAACATTTCTCGCTGATTTAGAAAGAAAGAATTGGACAAGGATTTGGAGTTGGATTCTGGCTGGTCTTGTGGCAGGTTTCTTCTGGGAATTATGGAATTTCTTCGCAGGTTCTCACTGGGAATATTCTCTTCCTTATTTAAATTTTTGGCGAGTCTTTCAAATGCCTGTTTTTGGCTACACGGGATTCATGCCTTTTGCTCTAGAGATCTTTGCATTTTATCAGTTGTTTGCCTGGGTGCAAAAGGAATTAGAAAGGAGAATTCTTATTAAAACCTTAATTTTTATATTTTTAATTTTCTTTTATCTTGGATGTTTTTATCTGATTGATTCCTACTCCCTGGTTCAATAAAAATATAAATAATCAGGACTATCCCAATTTTTAGAAATACGATCTTTTCCTCGAAAACATTGATGGCGAGGAGCGGTTCAAGAAGATCATGGAAAGAGCCAAGCACGAGTGGGAGAACCTTAAAGCCTTATGACCACACCACAAAGATGTATGGACTATTATGAAGCAGAAAAGAATTATGCACCCATGGGAAGGAGAGACCTGGGAATTTGTGAGTTCAGAATTTGGAAGACTTGACAGAATTCTCCTCAAGTTCAGAATGTGGTATGGGGATAGATTTTCAGCAGTTGGACATGGTTTACTTGGATATCATCTTGACCTTGATAAAATGACACATGGAGAACTTGAGGCTGGAGAGAGAAGACTAAGAGAAATATATGAGAGAAGATGCAGATTAGGTGGAATTCTTGGCAGAAGATATGGACTTATAATCAACTAGAAGCAGGACAAAGAAGAAGCCATGGTATAACAGCCATGGCTTTTTTTTATATATTTATTGGAGACATTATAACTGATACTAGATGATGGTTGTGAGGAAAATCCTATTGGAAATAATTTGTACGCCAATCCAAATATTTATAGGAAGTTGTTAGAACTACAAGAGCTGTTAGAATAAAGGTTGATACAATTTCACCCCCCCTGCAATAGGTCTATTTATTGAAAGTTAGGAACTCTTGCCTTTTTGCGTAAATCCTCTAAAATCTCTTTGATTTCTGAATCTGATTTTCCTTCAATCTGGATTGTCTCCTTTCTTTCAATGCCATCACCTACGCCCCATCCCATATAACAACCCAGAAGACCCCAAAAGGCTCCAGAGAGACCGATTAATCTTGGAGTACCACTCCCCCAACCCTTAGAGGTAGATGCTAATAAAACACCAATACTTCCACCTATAACAAATCCATAAAAGCTCCAAATCCCAGCCTTTGTTCCTTTCATTATCGTAATAATTTTGATGTCATCAATATCTATAGAGGTCTCTAAACTTGAATAGGACAACCTCAATAAGATTGCATTCCTTTTTACTGCAATGAGTTCTCCTTCAACTTTTCTGCCATCTTTATTCTGGACTACAAGGTCAGATCCACGCCTTTCTTTTGCCATTAAGCTCACAGAAATGCTAAAAACAGAAAAAGCAAGAAACAGAACGATGATTTTTCTCATCTCAATCTTCCTAACTGGTAATCCTCAATATTCAACGTAGTGTCAGACGGGGAGTAAGTTGTCAGGAAGTTGTTAAGAATATGTTAAAAGTTTGTAAAGAATTCCCCCCGCAACTAAATATTATTGAAAATCGTAAGGATAAAACGTTACAGCCGTTTGAATTTATTATCTGTATAACCCATGTGTTTACAATAATCTAAAAACAGGAATCCCGGCGGAGTCAGACTGATTGTTCGGTCTTTTCCTTCGCCCTCTTCTTTAATAAATCCTGCATATAACTTGAGAAAATCTAAATATTTTTCGAATGAATAGGTTGGGTCTCCTCCCAACTTTATGTATTCCGCATAATAAAAATTACCCTTGACAACATGAATGGCAAATCTGTTGCCTGTCCATTCTAACATTCGCAATAGATGAAATTGACTTCTGAACATATATCTCATGATTTTTTCAAAATTTGTTGTAATTACTAACCAATCCTGTATCCCTTTTTCTTTGGAAATCTCCATTCTCATCCGATCCAAATATGGTTTGTCAATTTTTCCCGCATATTCTTGTGAAGGCAAGTCTTCAACATTACCCCATGGAGTTGTTATTCTTTTTGGCCGCCGAAGAAAGATTGAAATATCTTCTTTGAATTTAAAAAATAATATTAAACCAAGTGTTAAGATTGCAAAGGGAAGAGTTAGTCTCCTTTTTAAATATTCTAAAAATATTAGATGGGCGGAATGTCCGGGGAAAAATAAAATACCAACTATGATAAAAATTATAAATATTGCGAATAAAAGTTTCCAAAACATCCTTTGTCCCCCTCTCATTAGCGCTTCTCAATTCGAGATTATAGTAACAACTTTTAACTATCAACTCCAAATATTACAAGAAAAAATCCTTTTGGCCCTAGGTTCCAATTTTAATTATAAAAGAGTGTCAAGTTTTGCGACGTGTTTAGAGCGGAAAACGCGGTAAAACATAGAAAAACACAGGAAAGCGTGAATTAGGTCTTTTCCACGCTAAATGATTGATTTTTCAGGGGTAACAGGGGTAAAATAAGTGGCACGCCTGGCAGGGATCGAACCTGCGGCCTTTGGGTCCGGAGACCAACGCTCTATCCACTGAGCTACAGGCGCACCTGAATTTGTGGCAATATTATAGCAGATTTCTATTCGGGGGACAGCATACTTAATTCACTTCATCTCCCACCAAGCAGTGCTGAA
>CAZIMJ010000154.1:0-21744 GCA_964540205.1 uncultured Eubacteriales bacterium
GAGCGAAGTTTCCACGCTGGGGAAACTGAGCGTGTTTTCGAAATTATCAATTGGAACACTCGGAATATTTTTCATCACGATTTGGAAATGCGTTCTGGTTTTAGCACTAGTTCTGTATATCACACTCTGCCTTGAAGTTCAATTTTAAAAAGTTGAATTTGTTTTATTTTCGTTTTATTATATTACAATCCATAAACAAAACATTAAAAAGAAAATGACATTATCCTCATATTTGTAATTTACCTTTAAACTCAAAAATATAAAAAGGAGGACTCATGAACACAAAACCAAAAGTAAGGCTTGGGGAAAGATTATCAGTTTTTTGCGTTTGTTTGCTGTTTTTATTTGGCCTGTTTTTCGTTCCCCAAGCTCTACAATCGGAAATCGGCCACAGGAACAAACCAGTTAAAGGCTTCACCTACGAAGATCTTCTCACGCTTTTCCAGGAATTCAGGGAATTCCAGGCCCCCAAGATGACAAATGGAGTCCCGGACTATTCTGCCGCTGCAATGCAAGAACAGTGGAATGGACTTAAGGAATTCCAAAGCCGCCTGGCAGCAATGGATATAGAGGATTGGGCCACACCGCAACAGGTGGACTACCACATTGTCCGTGCTGAGATGAATGGTCTGGAATTCAATCACCGGATTTTGAGACCTTGGTCTCGAGACCCATGTTTCTACCTCCAGTCTCAATCTGGAGCCGGTCCTGTCATCCACGGAGCCCTTCGTATCCCTAAGAGTTTGCCCCTGGACGAGGAGAGGCTCATGGAGTTCAAGACACAGCTCAAAGCCCTTCCTGAGATATTAAAACAGGCCAAAACAAACCTTACCGAAGGAGAAAAGGACCTGACGACTATCGCTATTTGGGGGATAAAGGAGGAGATTGAAGAATACGCAGGGCTCGCCGAATGGTTAAAGGACTATCATCCCGAACTCGTTGAGGATGCCTTAATGGCAACAACGGCAGTCGATGAATATGGACAATGGCTCGAAGATAACCGAGATAAAATGACGGAGCCTTCGGGAGTCGGCAAGGACAACTACACTTGGTGGTTGAAGAATGTCCATCTTTTCCCATACACATGGGAAGAATGCCGTGATATCGTGGGATTAGAAGACAATCGTGTAAGAGCCTTTCTCAAACTGGAAGAGAATCGCAACCGAAACCTCCCTCCCCTGCTACCTGTGGACACCAAAGAGGAACATGCACGGCGCAAAAAAGATGCACTTGAGTATGTGCTGAAGTTCTTGGAAGAGGAAAAGCTCATGACCATCCCAGACTATCTGGACACACTCGGTTATTTGAATCGTGGTGGCATTCCCCACGAAGAAGAATGGCCGAGAGAACGCGACTTCTTCGAGCAGACAGGAGATAGAGAGCCGTTGCCAGAACAGACGCACGAGTTTATCGGCCACTATTTCGATCACCAGAGACACCGGAGAGACACGCGATTGATAAGAGGCACCCGGCGGTTGTATGAGACCGATTGGATCCGCTCAGAGGGATTTGCTTTTGCGTTAGAAGAATTGTTGATGTATGCCGGCTATCTTGACAAGCGTCCGCATCCAGATCGAGGCAGAGAGATCGTCTATCTCCAGGCAGCATTCCGCAGATGCCGCGCCATGGCCGACCTCAAGCTCCACAGCCATGAATTCAATCTAGAGCAGGCTATGCGGTACTGCGTGGAATGCGCACCAAAGGGCTGGCTTCTCGATAATGGCCCTCATGTGCGGTACGAAATGCAGACAACTCTACGGTTTGTGGGCTGGCACATGGGTATGGTCGTAGGTAAAGTGCAATTTATAAAGCTCCTCACAGATAGATCCGAACAACTGGGCGATAAATTCGAACTCGGTCAGTTCATAGACGAGTTTCTCGAAGCGGGAATGATTCCTATATCTCTGATCCGTTGGGAGATGACCGGGCTTGATGACGAAATGAAAGAGCTCTTAACCGAGTAGTCATACGCCATATTTTTAGGTTTGGTAAGGCTCCAAAATCTGAAGGATTTATTGGGTTTCAAAAAGAGCGATATAGTCGTTGTAGAATTTCTTGAGCCCTTCTTCTGGCTCGAGATGTTGCACTTCCCAGCCGTGAAATTTGTAGGCCGTCTGCCGCCCATCCAGCCCTCTTCCTGCATGGGTCGAAAGGGTAGCGATCTGAAGTCCCTTTTTTTCAGCGGTTTCTTGACTCGATTGAGGCTTTGTGCTAGAAAAATGAAGCCTGATTCAGGCATCCAAGCAGATTTTATTCACACACAGGAATGAAAAAAGACGAGAATAAAACACAGACTGACGCCCCTGCCGATTCGGTATCCATAACAGTCAGATTTATCACTTTGATGCAACGATACTCTGGTCAAAGAGACTTGAAAATGGATCTGCCGAGCGACCCCAGTCTGGCTATCGAAACCATCATCGCCCATTTCGACATCCCTTGGAAAGACAATCTCGAAAAACGCACGAGGATCTTCATTAACAAACAGTTTGCAGAGTCTTACATAAAGAGAGGTGAAATACTTAAAAAAGACGATCTTATTGCATTCATTCCCATCAGTGACGGAGGATGAGTTTAATTACCAAACAAGAATAGGGATAAAGAGATGAATTCTTTTCAAGCACTGGATTGGGTAGTCGTTGGACTGTATTTTTCCGTCATCCTTGGAATTGCTCTCTGGGTTCTCCGGCAAAAACAAGAGTCCCCTACCGATTACTTCCTTGCAGGCCGCCATGTGGGTTGGTTCGTGATCGGGGCTTCCATCTTTGCCTCCAATATCGGTTCTGAACACATCGTGGGGCTGGCGGGCACTGCGGCTAAATCCGGAGAGGTCATGGGGCACTATGAACTCCATTCGTGGCTGGTTCTTCTCTTAGGGTGGGTGTTTGTGCCTTTTTATATGCGCAGCAAAGTGTTCACTATGCCGGAATTCCTGGAAAAGCGATACTCACTGGAGGTAAGAAATGAGTAAAAAACCCAAAGATCTTCGTTACCAGAATTTGGCCATTTCCCCAGATAAGATGCTTCAAAACCTCAGGAAGGATTTGGAGATCAATGTCTCAGTGGGCATCTGGTATTTCACTCCAGGAGGTGGACGGTTTCACGACAGGTTCGTCGAAGAGGCCACAATACCCGAGCGGATCGAAATGGCTGCTGACATGGCAAAGCTGGGAGTGAAAGGCATCGAAGCTCACTATCCCGATGAGGTGAATGAAGAGAATGCTCATCTCTTTAAACAGTTGGAAGAAGAGGCAGGAATCCGGTTGGTGGCTATCCCCTTTTCGCACTTTTACAATAAAATGTTTGAGTTCGGGTCACTCTCCAATCCCGATCCTGACATTCGAAAAAAGGCGATAGAGATCGCTGTCGGCGGACTGAGACTGGTCAAAGATATGGACGCAGATATGGCCATATCCTGGCCCGGAATGGACGGCTATCGCTATTTGCACGGAAAACCCTTTATGCAGATGTGGGATCTGTTTGAAACAGCCATGGCAGAGGCCATGGATACAGTGCCCGGAGTGAGGATTGCCATCGAGCCCAAAGGGTATGAGCCTGCGCCTAATAATACTTACCACACGACAGCAGAAGGATTGTTAGCCGCCCAAAGGATTGAAAAGAAAATGAAGAACCCTGAAAATCGTCGGCTCCTCGATGAGAGACACACATTAGTCGGTCTCAATCCAGAAGTGGGTCATGTCAAGATGAGCTTCGAGATCCTTCCGGCGGCTTTTTCCCTGGTGATGATGGACGGGCGTCTCGCACACACACATTGGAACAGCCAACCCGATGGAAACTACGACCAGGACAACAACATCGGTGTCGTCAATCCGCAAGAGACCGAAGCTTTACTGTACTCTCTCTGGGCGTACGGATACAAGGAGCATTTCGGGATCGACATCAATCCCGAGAACATGCCGGTCCAAAAGGCTGTGGAATTGAACATCATGGCATTTGATAAAATGAAAGAGAGGATCAGACGCCTTCCCCATGAGGAGATCATAGAGTGCCACCTCCATCCGGAATCTCACCGGGGAGAACTGGAGGAGATCCTTATCAAGAACTGGTAGGATATCATTATGGATAAAGGACTTTATGCAGGTTTGGATGTCTCTACACAGAGTTGCAAGCTAGTTGTTGTGGATACTGAAACCAAGGAAGTCATCTACGTAGATTCTGTGATCTACGATGTAGATTTGCCCAAGTACAAGACTCTAAACGGCATAATCAAGGGCCTTGCTCTTGGAGTTTCAGAATCTGAGCCTCAGATGTGGGTAGATGCTTTGCTTTTGATCTTTTCAAGGTTGAAAACATCGGATGTCCCTCAGGAAAAAATTCGCTCCATTTCTGTCTCAGGCCAACAACACGGCCTCGTTGCACTGGATGCTGAGGGAAATCTGACACGTGAACGGAGCAAACTATGGAACGACTTCTCAACAGCTGAGGAGTGTAAAATATTAACCGACCGTGTGGGTGGCCAGACGGCTATGATCCACGAAGTGGGAAACAGCCAGAGGACAGGTTATACGGCCCCTAAGATTCTTCACATGTACAAACATGAAAAAGAGATCTATCAAAGGTCGACGACTTTTTTTGTGGTGCACAACTACATTAACTGGTTTCTGACCGGGGGAAAAGAAGGGGGTGTCCGGGTCATGGAACCGGGTGACACATCCGGCATGGCACTGTGGAATCCTAGAACAGGGAAATGGTCCCAAAAAGTCATCGAAGCCATCAATCCCGGGCTGAGAGACAAACTCCCTCCGGTCAAACCGTCTGATCAAAGCATTGGGTATATATCGCGCATGCTGATTGAAAAATATGGATTTTCACAAAACTGCACGATCGATGCCGGGTCGGGGGACAACATGTACGGAGGCATCGGCACGGGCAATGTCCGCCCCGGCATCGTGAGTGTCAGCCTTGGCACCAGCGGGACTGCGTTTTCATTCATGGAAAAGCCTTTTATCGACCCCACCGGAGAGATCGCTTCTTATTGCGACAGTACAGGACACTACCTCCCTTTACTTTGTGTTTCGAACCTTGCGAACGGATACAACCAAATTCTCACACAGTATGGACTAACCCACGAGAAGTTCAACCAGATCGTCCGGGATACGAAACCGGGGAATGCTGGAAAATTGCTCATCCCCTGGTACAGCGGAGAAAGGACACCGGATTTACCCCATGCTGCCCCCGTATATTTTGGATTCGGATTGGAGGATTTTACTCAGGAAATTCTCTGTCGAGCAGTCTTAGAGGGTCATGTTCTCAGCCTCTATGACGGCTTCCGCCGCATGTCGCTGGATACAGATGAAATCCGTCTGACGGGAGGACTATCTCAATCTGAAGCTTGGTGTCAGACGATCGCCAATGTCTTCGAGGCTGAAACCGTTCCTGTAGAGGGTGAAGGCGCAGCCTTGGGAGCCGCTCTCCATGCCGCTTGGGTGTGGCTCAAGGAAAACGGCAAGGCTCATTCCATCCAAGATGTGGTCGCTCCCTTTGTTGTTCTTGATGAAAAAAGACGGAAAAAACCGGAACCTGAACATATCGCTGTCTATCGAGCCATGAAACAACTCTTTCACGCTTTGAGTTCGAGGCTCCGGGGCCAAAAAGGCGAAAACCCGTTCTCCTTAAGAATAGATCTTACATCTCTGATTGATCAAGCATCTCCAAAACCGTGATGGCATGAAATCGCATTGCGTTATTGAGTGTCCCAATTGTGTGTGGAGAAAACCGTGTGAAGGGATGGACGGGCATGGTACATCTCCCATGGGGAGATGTGAGGGAATCCCGGAACCGAACGAAGTTTCCTCGCCGGGGAAACTGAGAGGAATTTCGTTTTCGAAATTACAAATTAGAGCACTCGGATTGTCATTCATCACGGTTTTGTCGATGTTTCCTCTAGAGAATGGCATGCCCACAACATCCCTCTTTTCATAATTTCCAGGACTTCCGGCACGTCAAAATCTTTGGCCACATGCCCCAATGACGAATAAAAAACTCTCCCCTTTCCAAACATCTTTTTCCACACGACCGGCATGACAACTCCCTCTATCCAGGGAGCGTGTTCACCGCTAAAAGTTGTGGTCGCCAAGACTTCATTTAGAGGATCCACATGCATGTAATACTGCTCTGAAAACATTTTGAAGTCCGGCTGTCCTCTTGTGATCGGATCGTCGTGATCGATAATATTCACTTCGTAATCCACTTCTCCGCCGGGGTGTGCGACCCATTGTCCTCCGACCATAAATTGATATTCCGGAATTTCTCTGAAAGAATCACCCAGGCCGCCATGCCAACCTGCAATCCCCACTCCATTTCTTACGGCCCTAAGGAGCCCTGCAACCCGCTCACTTTCTTCCTTTTCGGGACTCATAGTGACAGTCTGAACAATCAGATCTTTTGAGTTCAAGTTTTGCTCATCGAGATAAGAGTCTAAGGTATTGGATATTTCTACATCGAAGCCCCGCTCCTCCAGCCAGGGGGCAAAAATATCCGCACACTGCTTCGGCTCGTGACCATCCCATCCTCCCCACACGATAAGTACTGATTTTTTTTCCTTCTCTCTTCTATCAACAAAGAGATCCTTCCCGATAAACGGTGCAGTTGCTCCAAATAAAACCGATCGTTTAATAAAATCACGTCTGCTGCATTGTTTTCTTCCCATAATTATCTCCTTCTCAAAGAGTGAAATGAGATTATCACACCAAAAATCGGCAAGTCAACTCTAGACTCAATCCAGCCTCTTTCCTTGCGCGTCTTGCATTGACTGGCTAAGTTTCTTCATAGTACTATGGGTTGATAAAATGGGGACAGATCTCTCAATAATTATTCCGGCTTATAATGAAGAGTGGCGTTTGCTTCCCACCCTTCTGGATATGATCGATTACTTCGATGGCCGGGATCTTAATTATGAAATTTTAGTGGTTGATGATAGCAGTACCGATCACACAGCAGAAGTGGTCAAAAGACTTGAAAAGATAAGGCAGCAAGTCCGCCTTATTCAACTGCAACAAAACAAGGGAAAAGGGCATGCGGCAAAAACTGGCGTGTTGAATTCTCGTGGCAATTATGTGCTGTTTGCAGATGCAGATGGATCCACACCCATTCAGGAGATGGAGAGGCTTGAATCTAAACTTGACGAAGATACAAAGATTGTGATCGCCTCGCGTGCTCTTCCCTCAGATGACACATGCATATCTCGGGGATGGTACCACACACTCCTCTAACGCATCTTTAATGTCTAAGTCAGACTCCTCATTTTGCCAGGAATAGCTGATACCCAGTGCGGATTCAAGATGTTTTCGACCGAATGCGCACATTTCCTTTTTGAAGGGCAGCATGCAGAAAGATGGAGTTTCGACATCGAGATCCTTTTCATCGCACGCGAAGCCGGTCTCAAAATTATCGAAGTTCCCATCAATTGGAATGATGTCCCCGGCTCAAAGGTGAACCTGTTTTTAGACGCGATGGGAATGTTTCACGATCTTTTTGTTTTTAAAGTCCGTCCCGCCCAGGTGACTCCCGAGACCTTTGAAGAATTTGCCGCTGAATTTTCAAAATAGTCGGCGCAAATTGCCGCAACCACACAATTGGTACACTCAATTACGCAATGTGATTTATGTCATCACGGTTTTGGGGATACATACTTTATCGCTGACAGTTTGACAATTATAAAGGGAAAATAAATAATAAAATCTCATTGTATTAAGAGAAGAACTTGAGAGAAACAAAGGGTTTTGAATTCATACTTTCGCATAATTTTAAATCAATAAAAAGAAAAAAGAAAAAAAATGGATGAGAAAATGGACGATTCTAGCACTACTCCAAAGAAAGGAATAGAACGAAGAGATTTTATTCAAGGTTTGGCGACTCTCCCGATTTTGGGTCTTTTTACCCTTTCCTGGTTGAACAAAATAATTCATGACAGGCCCAAGGACGTCGGTTTATCGAAAAGGGCTATCCCTGAGGATTTATCGGATATCAATGTGGCCTTTTTGGGAACGGGTGAACAGGGTTATATTCTGCTAAATGCTTGTCTGAAGCTTCCCGGCCTAAAGTTTAAGGCAGTCTGTGATGTTTGGGAGTCATACAACCAAAGACGAGCCACCCAAGTGCTAAAAAAATACAAACATGAGGTGAACACTTATATGGACTACAGGGAAATGCTCTCAGAGGAGAAAGACCTGGATGCCGTCATTATAGCCACACCCGATTTTTGGCACGCAGATCATACTGTCGCTTGCCTTGAAGCCAATCTTCATGTGTATTGCGAAAAGGAGATGTCCAATACACTCGAAGGTGCCCATAGAATGGTTGAAGCAGCCAGAAAAACAGGAAAACTTCTTCAGATCGGACATCAGCGGCGGAGCAATCCCCGGTACTTACACTGTTACAACAACCTCATCAAAGATGCAGGTATTCTGGGCCGAATCACAGCTGTCAACGGACAGTGGAACAGGTCGGTCCAATCCGACATCGGATGGCCGAAAAAGTACGTTATCGACTCTGTAACGTTGAAAAAATTCGGTTATGAATCCATGCACCAGTTCCGGAACTGGCGCTGGTACAAAGGATTGGGGGGCGGTCCTATCGTGGACCTCGGATCCCATCAAATCGATATATTCAACTGGTTTTTGGAGACACAGCCGAAGTCTGTGCTTGCGAGCGGGGGTACGGATTATTACAGCAAGGATACACACGAGTGGTATGACACGGTCCTCGCCATATATGAGTACGAGACCAAACAGGGTATAGTGAGGGCCAATTATCAAACCTTGACGACCAACAGCAGCGAAGGATATTTTGAAAATTTCTTGGGAGATCAGGGGACACTCCATATTTCTGAATCGGCCAACAGAGGAGGTGTCTACCGGGAGCCAACGGCACCCCAATGGGATAAATGGGTATCTTCAGGATATTTAGGCGCACCGGCGAAGGTCACACCGCAAAGCACAACGGGAGCTGTTCTGGATGTTCGAGAGACAATCGGACCAGACCGGCATAACATCCCGGTCGTGTTTAACGATCCCTACCACTTGCCTCATTTGGAAAACTTCTTCAATGCAATACGCGGACTCGAGAAACTAAACTGTCCCTATGATGTCGGTTATGAGACTGCAGTTACAGTACTTAAAGTCAACGATGCTGTCGAAATGGCTCGAAGGCTTGATTTCGATCCCAAGGAGTTTAGAATATGAGGGCTGACACAAAATACTCCAACTGGCAGTTAGCAGCGCGAGTCGCACTCCGTGTTATGATTGGCTGGCATTTCCTTTATGAGGGGCTCACAAAACTGACGACTCCTCAATGGTCGGCCGCCAGTTTTTTGCTCGAGTCCAAATGGATCTTTGCAGGGATTTTCAAAGGGATAACGGAAAATCCTCCTATCCTTTCCATTGTGAATGTCTTTAACACATGGGGGCTGATTTTTATCGGGCTGGGATTGATAATGGGTTGTTTATCACGGATCGCCACAGTTGCAGGAATGGTCCTCATTGGGCTCTATTATCTCTGTAATCCGCCCTTTACCGGCCTTTACTATGCCATTCCATCCGAAGGGAGCTACCTTATTGTCAATAAGAATCTGATCGAGATCGCAGCGCTGCTTGTGTTGCATTTATTCCCGACGGGCCATATCATCGGACTGGATCGTTTTTTTTATAAATTGCGCTCTAAGTAAGTTTCGATTTTTCTGGGTAGAATAGATTCAAAACAGAAAAATTGATAGAGGAAAAATGTTAAATCGCAAACTTTTCACATGGATAATTTTTATCGCCTCAGCCATTTTTATAGCAGCCTTAGCTTTTGCAGGCCCATACAGCAGTCAATCAACATCAGAAAAACTCTTGCCTATTGAAATAGAATTACCCAAACCTATGTTCATCGGCACACCACAGAATATCGGAGTGGAACGGCTCGAAAAGCCTCTTGGTAAGCCTCGACCTCCCTTCATGGCTCCTGTAGGCACTCAAAATGTCGCTCTAGGAAAACCTGTGGCGAGCACTGATGAAGAACCCATTATCGGAGAGATCACTATGATCACCGATGGTGATAAAGAAGGAATGGATGGCAGTTTCGTCGAATTGGGCCCCTTTGAGCAACATGTCACCATCGATTTGGGTGCAAAACACGAGATCTATGCGATCGTTATGTGGCACTATCATAAACAGGCTCGTGTTTATTTTGACGTTGTCGTTTTGGCCGCAGATGACCCTGGTTTCATTACGAATGTGAAGATTTTGTTCAACAATGATTTTGATAACTCTTCCGGCCTAGGGGTTGGCGATGATCTTCATTATGTTGAAACCGCTGAAGGGAAGCTTATGGATGCCAAAGGCATCGAGGCGCGTTATGTCCGTCTGTACACCAACGGAAACAACAGCAACGATTTGAACCACTGGATCGAAACGGAGGTTTACGGTCGACCTGTTAAAAAAGATACACAGTAATTTTATATTCCTGTGTTTGGTTGTAATTATTTTAGGTTTTGCACTGCGCCTGCCCAGATTGACACAACGTCCCATGCACACCGATGAGGCCGTTCATGCCATCAAGTTTGGCACTCTGCTCGAGGAAAACACATACCGGTATGATGCCCACGAATACCATGGTCCGACACTCAATTATTTCACTTTGATCCCTTCGCTAATCGTCTCCCCTAAAAAAATAGCAGAGATCGATGAGAGGACATTGCGGATCGTATCCGTATTCTTTGGGATGTTACTCATGCTGGGATTGTTCCTCTTAACAAATGGCCTGAGCCGTCCTGTTGTGTTCTTTGCAAGCTTGTTTTTAGCCGTCTCGCCAGCCATGGTTTTTTACAGTCGATATTATATCCAGGAAATGCTTCTTGTGTCTTTCAGTTTTGGTACGATCGTTTCGGGATATCGGTATGTAAAGAGCAGAAATCCTGTATGGGCATTCTCTATCGGTGTTTTCCTCGGCTTGATGCATGCCACCAAAGAAACCAGCATTTTTGTTATCGGTGCGATGATTCTGGCGCTGTATCTAACTGTGACTTTGCGCAACCGACAAAATCAAAAGCCTATTCATTTTGGATTTAAAATAAATCCCTGGCATATTCTGATTTTTTTAACGACTGCATGTGTTATCTCAGCCTTGTTTTACTCCTCATTTTTCACGAATCCCAGAGGAATTATCGACTCCTTTGCTGCCTATAAAAACTATTTCCAGAGGGCCGGTCAAAACAGCTGGCACATACACCCCTGGTTCTACTATTTTAAACTCCTTATCGGCTCGAAACATGCCGCACGTCCCTTCTGGAATGAATTGCTCATCGTAATTTTATCCGGAATTGGTTTAACCGTTGCATTAAGGCGCAAACAGCATCCCCAGGCTGATTCAAGTTTCTTCAGATTTATCGCTTTTTATACAGTGATTTTGGCTTTAATTTATTCGATAATACCGTATAAAACTCCCTGGAGCATGTTGGGATTCTACTTTGGGATGATATTACTGGCGGCCCTCGGCTTAGCATCACTCTTAACGGTAAAAAAGAGCATTATTCTACGTATCTTTGTTTATCTATTCCTTGTCCTGGGTATCTGTGACCTTCTCGTGTTATCTTATCTCTCGAATTTCAAGCATGACGTCGATCCAACAAATCCGTATGTATACGCCCAAACGAGCAGAGATGTTTTTGCTATTGTTCTAAGGATTGAAGAAATCGCTACAGTTCACCCCGAGGGAAAAAACATGGTCATGGAAGTCATTTGTCCGGGAGATGATTACTGGCCCCTCCCCTGGTATTTGCGTTCCTTTCCCAACATCGGGTGGTGGAATACAGTTAATTTTAGTCAGCCGGCAGCACAGCTCATTATCGCTTCGCCCAGCGTAGAATCCGAACTACTAAAAAAGCTGTATGAGCGGCCCCCTCCAGGCGAAAAGAACCTATATGTCCCTCTTTTCAGATCCCCCATGGAATTACGTCCACAGGTTGAAATTCGCGGTTATATCACAAAAGATCTCATGGATCTGTATAAACAAAGATACTCAAACTTGGATAAGGAATAATCTGGTTTATATAAGATGACCAAACCTTCGAAGGAAATTCCCAAAATCCAATTTCAGGGGAAAATTCCGCACAATGCCTACCGCTTCTCTCACAACAGCATGGCGACTGTTTTTGAGATTTTTGTCATTCATGATGATGCCGGATATGCAGAACAGGCCGCTTGGGAAGCTTTTCGTGAGCTTGACCGGCTCGAGCTAGAACTCAGTCGATTTATCGAAAACAGCGACATCTCTCGCATCAATAAGTTGTGTAAACACCAGTCCATACAAATCGGATTGGACGCGTTTGAGTGTTTGAAACAGTGTGCGCGACTTACGAGTCAAACAGATGGAGTGTTCGATATCACAGCAGGAAGTAATACTGGCATGAAACTGCTCCAACTGAATGAATCAGGTTTCAGCGTAAAGCTGTTGGCTAATTCCATTCATATCGACCTTGGAGGATTCGGGAAGGGTTATGCCACCGATTCGATGGCCAAACTTTTCAGAGAGTGGGATATTGAATCTGTGCTTATTCATGGAGGAAGAAGCTCGGTTCTCGCGCTCTCTGAACCACCAGGGGAAAATGGATGGCCAGTCACATTGAGTAATCCCGCTCAATCAGGGCAGATATTGTTTCATGTTTATTTGAAACATAGAGCTATAAGCGCTTCTGGATTAGAGAAAGGCTATCATATTATCAATCCCCTTACAGGAATAGCGGTTGAGGACAGGCTCGCTGTTTGGGCTTCGACTTCAGATGGAGCAACAAGCGATGCGCTGTCAACTGCTTTTATGGTGATGGAGCCCGACGAGATCGAAGAATATTGTCAAAGGAATCCTGACACACAAGGACTGCTTATTTTAAAAAACGGAGCAGCAGGCGAAAAGAGGAATCCCGTATTAAAATTCGGAGATTGGGATGCCTTGTCTTAATCCAGCATGAATGTGTTCCAAAGAACACAATAAAAAATCTAGGTTCATTCCGTTTGAATGGTGAGTTCCTCCGCTTTATAACCGCCTTTGGATCTGAAATACAGGATCAGTATGAGATAGCAGATCAACATGATGGCCGGAAAGATGGCGACCGTCAAAAGAGCATTTTTCTTCGCCGATGATTTGATCGTTTCCACCACCAATCGATCACTGCTTTCTAGCGCAATAAGCTTGTCCTGGTCAAGCGGACTGTACTTTCCAAACACGCTGGATTTCTCTTCTGCTACGACTTTTGCATGCACGGCAGGATTTTGCTGAAACAGCTCTCGATCGATCTGTTTATCTTGAATATTCCCCAAAAAAACTGCGCCGAAGACACCAACACTCAGCATCCCCATGCCTCCGATCGCATTGAGCGTGAGCGCACCGCCTTTTGGGAATCGCTCGGCGGCGACACCGAGCATCGTCGGCCAGAAGAACGTTTTCCCTAACGCATAGATCGTCGCAGCCACAAATATCATGATCCCCGCAGCTTTAGACATGGTAACCAGTCCGACGATCGCGATCGCGCTGCATACCGCTAACAGACCCAAAGGAGAAAGCCTGTGCACGATCGGACCGGCAAGGAAACGCAGGATCATCATGATCAGGGCTGTATAGACCAGGATCCAGCCCGCCTGAAGGCCTAATTCTGCCATAACAGGTGTAACAAGTTCAGTGATCCAGCTGTCGGTTCCCAGTTCCGTCGTCGCCAGAGGAAGCATGATCAGTAATAATAAGATAAATAGGGGGCGGCCAAAAGAACGCACATAGAATCCGTAACCGATGATAAGAACAGCGGATACTACGACCTTCAGTAAGAGTGTCCAATCGAAGATCCGGCCAATTTCCGCTATCATGATGACCACAACAATACTTGCTCCGATAATGCCCACTTCCTGCAACATTGTTTTATAGGGCACCCCCGCTTTTACACGCTCATGGACGGGGAATTTGGCACGGATCATCATAAATCCATAAATGGCTGCGGGGATGAAGATTAAGCCGACCTTCCATCTCCAATCCGCTCCGGGACCCAAAATCAAGGCCAGCAATCCGCCCAATACCAGTCCTCCGGGCCAACCGGCATGCAGAATATTCAGCCACTTCGTCTTTTCTTTAGGATAAATGGTGGCGACAACCGGATTTATAACGGCTTCAACAGCTCCGTTTCCCAGGGCAAGAATGAACGTACCCCAATACAGCATCTGATACCCTGTTGCAAAAATCGTAATTATGGCTGATAGGACATGACAGATAAATGCAAATGCCAACGATCTGCCATATCCGATCCTATCGATCACCAGGCTGAACAGGATGATACTGAGGGCAAAAGGCCAAAGACCTACGCCCAGGATTTCACCTTTCTGAGTTTCACTCAGATTAAAATGCAGCCCCAGATCTCCGATGATCTGAGCTCTGATGATAAAACCGAATGACGTTGCGATTAGGGCGATGAAACACGTCCAGAAGAGCCAGGATGTTTGTCTGGTTGTCTTATTCTCTTCTATGTTTTGAGCTGTGTTTTCATCCATTTTATCCCTCCCCTTAATATTGGATATCCACGTGCTTCCTCAAATCCGCCGATTCGAGGATGGCATCACATATTACGGCTGCGTAATAACCATCCCTGAACGTTGCTCCCCAGGGTGCGACATCAGTATCATTTACGATACAGTCCAGGAGATGCGTGAGCTCATGGATAAAAAGGTGTTCCCACCCGATGATATGACCGTGGGGCCACCAATTCTCCCACCATGGGTGGTAGGCCTCGGAAACCAGAACGTTGTGGAACCCCTGTGTTTCTTTGGGTTCCTCTCCCACCCAGAAGACTTGCAGTTCGTTCATCCTCTCCAGGTCGAAAGAGATGGACCCTTTTTCACCGTTGATCTCCAAGACCTGATGATTCTTCCTTCCACCGGCAAAACGAGTCGCTTCAAGTGTCCCAATAGCATCATTATCAAATTCTACCGTAGCAACAAAAGCATCGTCCACATCCACTTTTCCAGTGCCGCCACCCTCAGGAAGCGGACGCTCCTCGATGAATGTCCGGGTCACAGCACTGACGCTTTTCATTTCACCGACTAAAAAGCGCCCCAGGTCGATGATGTGTGCACCCAGGTCACCCAATGCTCCGCTTCCAGCAGATTCTTTATCCAGGCGCCATATCCTGGGTGTTCCATAGTGAGGCATGATCCATTCTTGTAGATATTGGGCACGGAAATGGTAGATCTGCCCCAGTGCCCCGCTTTCGATCAGTTTTTTTGTCTGGCAAATAGCAGGCAAAAACCGGTAGTTGAAGGCCACCATATGCTTGACGCTTGATTTCCGAGCGGCCTCGAACATTTGCCTTGCTTCCTTCGCATTACGGGCCATGGGTTTTTCGCAAATGACATGTTTACCAGCCTCAATGGCTGCGATACAAGGCTCGGGATGGATGTTGTTGGGACCCCCGTTATCGAACAGTTGGATCTTGTCGTTTGCGAGCATCTTCCGCCAATCCGTATAATAATTCTCGTAACCATAGCGCCGGGCGGCTTCGGCGGCTTCATCCTCAACCAGTCCGCAAATTCCGACCAGCTTGGGGATAGCAGGAGGTGGATAAATCATATAGGGAATAGTTTTATAGGCATTCGTATGTGCTTTGCCCATAAAAGCATAGCCCAGCATACCCACACCGATCTCGGGTGCTTCACCCCGGGCTTTTTCACCTGTCATGGTTGTGAATCCAGTTTCTTCGCTCATCCTATTCCTCCATCTTAAAATCTAAACTCTATATAGCTTGAATCATTCACGAACTGATATCGCTGCAAAGTCAAGGTAGTGGCCCATGAAGCTGTAGTAAACTACCGCGAGCCGACCCAACCTACCCGGGCAACAACGAAGGCTTTGTAGTGAGATCAGCTCGCCTGTAGGGTAAAAAATGTCGATTATAATAATAGTCAAGAAAATTGAAACATAAAATCGGTTTCGTGGATTAACCAAGGGAATTGTCAAAATTGTTTGAGTTGTAATAAGTATCGACATTTTTTATGAATAATTCAAGATAGTTACTCATCGGAAAAGGCCGCATCAAAGGCAACAGTAGATGGCGCAAAGTCCATTTTTCGGATCATTTCCAAGGCCTCCCTCGCTCCGTACTCGCGGTCCATTCCTGAATCTTCCCATTCAATAGAGAGTGGCCCCTGATATCCGATACGGTTGAGTGCCCGGACGATGGGATCCCATTTAACATCCCCTCGTCCGGGTGAGACAAAATCCCATCCCCGCCTGGGATCGCCGAAGTCTAGATGAGAGGATAAAATACTGTTGCGTCCCGTGAGTTGAACCCGGGAATCTTTCACATGAACGTGAAAAATGCGGTCCGTGAATTCTTCAATAAAGTTGACAGGATCTATGAATTGATGGATGAAATGACTGGGATCGAAGTTAAATCCAAAACTCGGATGATTCCCGATGGAATCCAAGGTGCGCTGTGCGGTAAAAATATCGTAGGCGATTTCTGTGGGATGGACTTCGAGGCCGAACTTGACACCCTTTGTCTCGAATACCTCCAGGATGGGCAGCCAACGATCTGCAAAATCTTTATATCCCAAATCGATCTCCTCCTGACTGGTGGGAGGAAAGAAATACAGTTTATGCCATACACTGCTTCCAGTGAATCCGTTTACTCGATCCACACCCAAAAGCCTGGCAGCAGTTGCCGTTCTCTTCATCTCTTCTGCACAGCGTTGGCGTACGCCTTCCGGATCGCCATCCCCCCAGAGTCCTTCGGAGAGTATGGATTTATGACGCGAATCGATGGGATCGCAGACACACTGGCCCACCAGGTGAGTGCTGATTGCATAACATTTAAGATCATATTTTTCCAGCAGTTCACTTTTTGCCTTGACATACCTATCATCTTCAAGGGCTTTATCCACTTCAAGATGATCGCCCCAGCAAGCCAGTTCCAATCCATCAAATCCCCATGAGCTCGCTTTTTCAGCAAGCGTTTCTAAAGATAGATCCGCCCACTGTCCAGTAAATAAAGTGACTGGTCGAGACATAGATTTCCCTCCTTGTTTTTGGCTTTGTTCCGGCCTCGATTCTGTTTAATTTCTGCCCTCTGTGCCGTTCTTTTGACAATAGTACAATTAAGAAATATATCCAGTCAATGCAGAAATGTATCTCTATCCAAGCGTCCAACCGTTGTGATACTCAGGACGAATATACTCATCCGCTTCAGGGGCGTTTGTTGCCTTCATATTCGGGCCATCCCAATAGAGCTTTTTTTTCGTACGCATGGCCACAGTGCCAAGAAGGACCAATTCAGTCAAAGGACCTCCAAAATCAAAATTTGCACTGGCTGGCTTCCCGCCTTTGCAGGCATTGATCCAATCCCGACGATGGCCCTCGACTCGGGGGATAATCTTGGCTGGCCGTTGATATGCCCTCATCTTTGGTTCTGGAATAATGCGGGGACTTTCGCTCCAACCTCCTGCGAGGATTTTTCCTTTGTCGCCCACGAAAAGAAGTCCATCCTCCCCCATGCTGCGCTCGGGTTCCAGTTCTTCGGGCCGAGGAGGTTGAAGCCCACCATCATACCATGTCAGCTTAAGCGGCGGCATCTCGCCGCGTTCGGGAAAAGTATAATAAACGATAGAGGCTAATGGAGCAGTCTCGTCATTCAGTTCAACAGTGCTCGCCTCTACGGATTCCGGACATCTCAGATCCAGCGCCCAAAATGCAGCATCGATGTTGTGACAGCCCATGTCTCCTAAAGCTCCATTGCCAAAAGCCCACCACCCTCGCCAGGTATAGGGAAAATATTCAGGGTGATAGGGCCGGTATTCGGCTGGCCCCAACCAACGTTGCCAATCAAGCCCGGCAGGAACAGGAGGAGTGTCCTCTGGCCGGGTGACTCTTTCGATGCGGCTGTCCTTTCCTGCTCGTGTCCAGGCATGTACTTCGCAGACTGGACCGATTGCTCCATCCCTGATCCATTCGACCATGAGACGAATGTCTTCACTGGAGTGACCTTGGTTTCCCATCTGTGTGGCTGATTTGGCGGCACGGGCAGCCTCAGTTACCACGCGGGTTTCATATATGGAATGCGTCAGAGGTTTTTCACAGAAAACATGCTTTTTTGCCTCTATAGCAGTCAAGGCAGCAATGGCATGTATGTGATCAGGGGTGGCGATCAACACAGCATCGATCGATTTCTCTTTTTCCAGCATCTCTCGAAAGTCGACGTAGTCCGGGCAGACCTTTGTTCCCTTGGAATCCGGCTGGCTATCATAATGGTTTTTAAGCACTGCCAGGGCAGGAAAACGTCCTGCTGTGCCACCATAATAGGTTTGACTGTAATCGCTTTGTTCATTGACGTCACATATCGCGGTGATTTGGATATCCGGATAGCGCAAAAGATCCTTCATATTATTGATTCCCTGCCCACCAGTTCCAATGATAGCGATGTTTAGTCTATCGCTTGGAGCAACATACGTCTTGCCACCCAAAACGTATCGGGGAACAATGGTGAAGGCGGCAGCTGATGAGGCAGCATAATTTAGAAATTTTCGCCTTGAGATGGCGTTGCCTGTTTGATTCTTTTGCTTTATCGGATTATTCATCCAAATCCTCCTTTCTTTCCTAAAGTTAGCTCATCCCATCATAAAAGTATTGCATCACAAATTGCAAGAATCCATTACACAATATTGGCATTTCCAAATCCGTGTTGATGTCATTATGAGTGATCAGATTATATGATATCAAAAACACGCTCAGTTTCCCCAGCGTGGAAACTTCGCTCGGATCCGGAATTCCCTCACATCTCCCTATGGGAGATGTACCATGCTCGCCTAGGGCCCTTCTCACAGTTTTTTCCATCACACAATCTGATCACCTAAAACGCGATTGTATATTCAAAACAGCATGGATTTAGAGCGACCTGCATTGAACTAAAAAAAACTGGATTTTTTTTCTCGAGAATTATAGTATGTCAAATTATCTGGAGAGGAGATCCGTCCCTTAATAATTCAGACTTATAGGAGGTATTGTGAAGAGAATAACCTTAATCTTTTTGATATTTGGATTATTTATTTTCATTTCATGCGCAAAACAAAGTAACGAAGCTCAGGAGGGTGAAACTGCACGAGCCGAGAGAGTCACCTTGCCCGACATCGACATATCTCAATCTCCAAATGGCATAGTCACCCTGCCCGAGAATGTTCCCCAGGTTATCAGGGATGTGTTCGTCAAATACACTAAGATCTATGCGCCTAATGGAAAGCCGATCCATATCCTCGCCCAGGACGGATGGACCGATGACCAGATCAAAAAAGGCAGGAATGTTCTCGAGTTTATCCTGACGGATTTTCCAGGGTCTGAGTATGGTAACGACAAATCTGCAATCGCCAATGCTATGGCAGACAGAAAGGCAACAATGGTCTTTTTTAACACTGAGCCTGACCTTCGTAAAGCTTTTCAAGGCCCTCTCAGAGGTGCTACGGACATGAGCATGCAAGACCTAAGGGCTAATGAGAATCCCGCCGAGGGAGATAAAGATTACATGAACCACATCACACGTGATGCATCATTCGAGGAGATCTGGCATCTCGTCCACGACAACGGTGTTAAACAAGTCCTTCCGGAAATGATCGCAGAGATGCAAAAGGCCAATGACGCGGCTGAAGAAAAGGGATGGCGGGCATGGCCTGATGACGAACCCGATGAACATCCCAATGAATATGTAGGTGTCCTTATCGATAATTATTATGATCTATGGAAGGTGAGGCCAAAACTATACGAAGGCAGAGACATTTCCCCAGCAGATGTGCCGGAGGGACAGTCACATTTTGGCCGGTATTTTGCTGCTAGCCGCGAAAGGATGAAAGCACACGATCCATCCGGGTACGCTTTGATTCAAAAGTTTTTCCCTCCTTTCCTGACATATACACCAGAATTGCCCGAGTACTTTGAGGGGACTTTTTCCTTAACATTTGATGAATCGCTGGTCTATACCTACAAATCACAGCATCTGGTGAACGTGACGTTAACAGGAACCAACAATGCCAATCTCACGGGAAATGATTACGACAATGTGTTGACGGGAAACGATGGCGATAATATCTTGATGGGAGGCGCAGGAAACGACACGCTCGAAGGCGGCGGGGGAAAAGACACGGCTGTGTTTTCAGGGTCCCGATCAGAGTACATCATCAAGATACACAATGGAGACTCCAAAGTTGCTGACAATAAGCCGGGCCGTGACGGAGAGGATTCCCTAAAAAATATCGAAATATTGAAATTCAGCGATCAAATCGTAGAGATCTGAGAAATCATGCCTGTTTTCTTCAAGCTGAAGCTCTGATTTTTAGAATTGGGAGAGGTCAGCGATGTTGAGTTCGTAGAGCTTCATTTCTCGCGGAATTCCAGTTGCCACATCCCATCCCATCATCTCATAGTAGTAATCCAAGGCCTTCTCGAACTCTTCTTTGTCCAGTTTCATACCGGTCAAAGAACCAGTGGTCAGGGGTTCAAAAAGCCTCTCCGGCAGGGCATCATCCTTGCGGTCAAATCCCTCCTGCGTGTTATACACGCGGGCCAGAGTTGTCGTTCTCTCCCCGAGTTTCATCAACTCAAATAGGCTTGTCTCCCAACCTGTGGCGGCATTGACCATTTCGACCAAGTGATTCAGCCGGAACAACCTTGCAGGTCCTGCCGTAAAGAAACAGAGACACAGCGAGTTGAGCACGGAATAGATGTGTTGATTATACACAAACCAGCGTGCCTTATAGGGGCTCAAATCCCGCGGAGGAACTCCCTTCAGGATGCCGATGGGATAGAGGTCAGGAACGGCCCACCGGCCCTCCTCAAAGGGCATATCATGGGCCGCTTCAATATGGTCGGCTCCGGTGGGTGAAAGAGCAAAAGCAAAGGCGATGTTATTCTTTCCTCGAGGCTCGTGCATGGCAAAATTCTGTTTTTTAACAGCGCAGACAAAACGTTCTGCCCCATTTCCCAAGCTTTTGGCAACCCGATAGCTGCCTTCAGCAAGAAGTGCGCCAAATCCCTCTTTGAAGGCGATCTTCTTGATCATTGTCAGCGCCGCGTCACCATTTCCAAACCGCAGGTCGACCCCATCGGTATCTTCTTTCGTGAGGATTCCATTCTCATAACACTCCATTGCAAAGGCGATGGTCATCCCGCAATCGATAGAATCGAGCGTGTACTTATTACACAGCTCACTGGCCTTAGCGATTACTTCGATATCATTTATAAGCATATTCGGCCCGAAGGCTCCGGAGGTTTCATACTGGGGACCTCCATAGATAGGGTCGATATCATATTTTCCTCCTGCGGCGATGGGTTTGCACCTCACAGGACAGGCAAAACATGTGTACTGTCCATCAAAAACGGTGTCTTTGAGCTTCTCGAAGGTGACATCTTCCACCTTATCAAAGGATCCGCCCTGGAAGTTTTTTGTTGGCAAAACACCGTCAGCATCGAGGTCCTCCATATCCCAGGCCAAGGTCCCCCCGTACGTCAAGATCTCACACACGGGGTGATCTTTCCTGTTTTTGGCGAAAAAAGCAGAAAGCTCCCTTATTTTGTCTTTATCATGAAGCTCGATAGGTAAACTTCCCCTCACAGCTACAGCTTTGATATTTGTCGATCCCATAACAGCACCCATGCCAGCTCTGCCGGCCGTGTGTCTGAGATCATGCACGACACAGGCATAGCGGACCTGATTTTCCCCTCCTTGCCCGA
>CAZIMJ010000155.1:0-53270 GCA_964540205.1 uncultured Eubacteriales bacterium
TGACTCGTTTGTGTCTCCATAATGGGACCATATACCCGCTGTGGAGTTTACCAAGTCAAAGAATGTGTAACGAAGCAAAGGCATTTTGTCCATCATCTCGGTCTGCCAGTTCGTGGAGATGCCGGACTTGGTCACATCCACGACCGGGGTTTCAGCCAGGACGGTGACACTTTCCTCAAGCGTGGCTACCGTTAAAACGATATTTTCAGTTACGGTTGCATCCACGCGAACAAGGATACCTTCCCGATTCACCTCCTGAAATCCCTCCAAGGAAAAAGTAAGCCAGTAAGTACCCGGAGGCAGATTGCCGAACCTGAAGAGGCCGCGGTCGCTTGTAATGGTCGAACGGGGGCCTCCGATCAATGCTGGGCCTTGCACTTCTACACTCACGCCTGGCAGAGGAGCCTTTTCATCATCTGTGACTGTTCCCGTAATCCTGCCTGTGAGGATCTGACCGTACACAGAAGTACAAAAACCCATGGCTAACAGAAAAACAATCGACAATGAGATTTTTTTTCTTATTTTCAATTTACCCTCTCCAAATACACTTCTTGCGAATGTCGAGATGCTATATAAGATATACACAAGGAATTGAATTCCCTTATGCCCAAATGTGCGCTTATTTGCCTCTATGTTTCGTTTATCAGAACAATTGACCTCTGTCAAGAATATTTCTTCAATTCTTTATTTTTCCATCAGGATTTGATAATTTGAATGATAATATCAACAGGTGATGAGGATCCTGATTACGCCTACTTTGCCAAGCGCGGCTTCATTTTGGCTAAAGTGGATATCCGCGGCTTTGGTTCCTCAGAGGGAATTTTCCCCATACGCGAGTATTCTGAATAGGAGCTCGACGAGGCCTTTTTTCGCGACAAATTCAGCGCCTACCCTGGAATCCTCACTTACTTGAAACAACAGGTGGACGGTGAGTTCTGGCGGCGTAACTCTCTGCGCTGGCAGTACGACAAAATCCAAATTCCTGTTTATATCATCGGCGGGCTTCTCGACGGGTACAACCCTTCCGTCGCAGGTCAAAGTGATGTCAAAAAAATGAGGGGTTCAGAGAACCCCTCATTCCTTCAGCGAATATGTGCTTCGAGTTCTAGTATATTCTGCGAATCACAAACAAGGACTAGTAGTAAAACCGTATTCCTATCTTAAATGCTCTTCCCTGGTTGACGTAGGTGGCCTTTCCGAAATTGGAACTGAGAACATCTGTAGTTACGCTCGTCGGCCGTCCCACATTCAAAAGGTTGTAGGCATCAATATAAAATGCCGCTTGAAATCCTTCCTTAATCCTGAAACTCTTTTCAACACGCATGTCAATATCAAATGCAGTCGGAAGCGTCTGGGAGTAGAGCTTTTCAATGTTGATGTATGTGCTTCTTCCTGATACTGGTGCTCTTGCTTGTCTTGTCCACTTATCTCCATTTCTCAACGAGATCGTCGGACTCACTGAAATGTCAAAAGGCAAGATAAATGTACCGTATACCTTTAGGAGATGTACAACATAAGGAACAGGCTCGCCTTGCCATAAGTAATTACTCTGTAAGTTCGGATCTCTACCTGTAATGCCCCAGGTTCCCAGAGGCTGCACTTGAACTTCTGTTATCCGACTGTATGTATAGGAACTAGTGATCATCCAGTTGTTTGAAAATCTTTTTTCAAACTGAACCATAAGGCCGTAGTAATTTTTCATTGGCGCAGCGACAACAAAACCATCACTCATTGTCGGATTTTTAATGACAAACTCATCAGGCCAGCTCGTCTTGTTGTATGCAGTCAATGTGTGTTCTACACCTTGATCATCCACAACTGTAAAAGAGACAATGTCATCTTCATAATTGTCAGGAATCTTAGCGTACTGGTTGCTCCATTTTTTGTAAACAAAAGTTACGCTAAGTGAAATATTTGTCGCCAGCATTCTCTCAACGCCCAGTGTAACCTGATCGATGGACGTCAGTTTTACATCAGGATCAATAATGGCTGGATTGGACTCAGCAGAACGGTATATTTCTTCTCTTGTCCCATCCGGCATAATCTCATACATAACCCAGTCATCCACATTTCCGCTCGCAGGCTCCCAAAACATGGTGCTCAATTTGTCATTGTATCTGCCGTAGTGGCCTTTTACTGCGGTTGTCCCGTCTCCGAAGACGTCAAAACTAAATCCTAATCTCGGTGACAAGGCCGAGGATTTCAATACGGGGTCACTTCCCTGGTCTTTTACTTTTCCTCTGTAAATCGAGTATCGTATTCCGGGATTTATCGTTAGTCGATCACTGATGCTCCAGGCATCCTGGACAAAAGCAGACATTCTGTCACCTGTAGCAATCCTGTTATAACCGTAACTATAGCCGTAAGTGTGGAACTGTTTGTCTATGGCATTGTAAACATTGTCATGATAAAAAATGCCTCCGTTGTAATTAAACTCGTTTCTTATTGCCAGATGTTCGTACTCAACGCCGAATTTTAAATCATGAGATCCTTTGATAAAATCGTCAGCATGATGGGAAATGGCTTCAACAACATTGAAGCGGTAGGCTTCCAGTCCCCAGTAATCAGGCCAATTCACACTGTACATTCCCGTAGATTCGTCATACCGTCCGGATACATCCCTGCCCGGATATCCGCCTGCATAACCTCCTGTATATGACGTTTGTCTAGGTGTACCGATCTTTGTTTCAGAGAATGTCTTGCTTGAGAACGTATAAAGTATGTCCATGCTCAAGACACGGTCCGGCGCATATTCATAGTTGGTCGCTTCAACGGGCCTGGAAACGCTCAAATCACCTTGGTCGGAAATAAAATCATGCGAGGTGTTGGAAAATGACAATCTGAGTTTTGGAGAAGGCTGCCAGGTGAATTTTAAAAAGTATTTCGGCTGCTTCAAGGTGTCTATTGCAATCTCTCCATAGTCATAGCTATTAACTTCGTACTTCAAGGCAACATAAAGCCAGAGTTTATCACGGATAATCGGACCTCCAAGACTGAAGTGTGCATCAAATAATCTCTGTTTTGGAGGTTCGGTGTAGAGGGAATATTGGGGATCGTCCATATCGATGTTTACATTCTGCCACGTCCAGTGCTTGTAGTCCACGTCTATCATCCCGTCAAAGGTGTTTCCGCCACTCCTCGTGATCATACTCAATACCACACCTTTAAAACCGTCGTATTCAGCAGGAGCGCCCAGTCCCTGCACGGTTGTTTCTGAGAATATGTGGTGGTCCATGATTGCCCAACTGGCTCCTGATTGAGGAAAAGAAATTTCCGTGCCGTCCATAACATAAGAATTGGTCACTCTTCCCGCTGATCCGTAACTTCTGTTACCGTCGACTCCAGGTGCAAGTGCTATTGTTGAATAAGGATAAGCACTCCGGGAAAAGATGACATTGTTAAGCACTCTTTCGTCCATGGTGGCAGTACCGGATTGAGAGTCTTTAACATCAATCATAGGAGCTTCTGCCAAAACTGTTACTTCCTCTTCCAAACCTCCTATCTCGAGAGTTACATTGACAGCAAGGGTTTGTCCGGCAAACAACCTGATTGAAGTTCTCCTTATTGGCTTGAATCCCTGAAGTTTAGCTTCCACACTGTACATACCCGGCTGCAGTCCTTCCCATCTGAAAAATCCCCTACCATCAGTGGGTTCACTTCTGTCGCCACCAATCATGTTCGGGGATGAGAGCACAATTTCTACTCCAGGCAGTGGCAGACCTTCAACATCTATTACTCTTCCTTCGATAACTCCAGTGGTCGTGGATTGTGCATACGACATAGTCACAAGTACAACAAGAATGAAAACAATTACAATTAGCCTCTTCCATTTCATATCTACCTCCTAAAAAAATTAAGCAATATTTAATAAGTTGTCTCATTATTTAATCCCATAAGAAGCTTTGTCAAGCTTTTTTTTAAAAAAAATCATGATTTTTTTATAAACAAAAGTAAAAAAAATATGTGTATAACTGGAAATAGATTGAATATGATCGCTGCGCGTCAAATCCTTTCTAAAACGACCAGAATGAGAAAACAATCTTATTGCTGCAATTTATTCAGAATTGGATCACGACGTATTGTCACTGTGTCCGAATAAACACGCCCATTCACGCTCATTTTTACAATGTATTCGCCCGGATCTGCATTAAAGCCTTGCTGTCGATCGTCCCGACGGTACAGGAATCGCGGAGAAATCACAGCCAATTGTTCCAAAGTTTGTTCAAACAGCTCCTTCTCTTTTTCTATCACAATTAGTTTTTCCAGCCGGGATCTGACACCAGAGATTATCTGCCGGCGCTGCTCATCAGAATCTGCTTGTCTGATCTCTTGTAACGTTTTAAACAACTCATGCTGAAAAGGCGTCGGGTCGAATTTCATATCCCATAGATACCTGTGGATTCCTGTTTCAGCCGGAACAGACACACTTTTTTTTAAATAGCCTGCTATCTCGGCGATTTCGAGTTGAATCTCTTTCTCAGGCGTTGATCCTATATAATTGCTAATGACAACTCCATCAGGCGGATTCTGGCCTCGAAACAGAAAATCGCCACGATAATAATCACAGCCTCGTTCTATGCTTAACCATTTTGTCGCAGGCCGACTGGCAAAAATATGAGCTTCCGTCGAAAGCACCTCATCAGTCAACTGCTGCAAGGGGGTTATATCATCAAGAATCCATATTCCTCGACCGTGGGTACCTGCTATTAAATCATTATCGCGGGGATGGATAACCAGTTCGTGAATGGCTACTGTAGGAAGATTATTGTTGAGTTTTGTCCAGGTAATACCTCTGTTGAGTGAATAGAAAACGGCAAATTCCGTCCCTGCAAAGAGGAGATCGGGATTTTTCAAGTCTTCTATAATGACGTACACACAGTGTACTTGAGGAATGGAACTGGAAATACTGGACCAAGTCTGACCAAAATCTTCCGTCTTGAAAACCCATGGTTGAAAATTATCGCTGCGATGCCCGTCGAAGGCCAAATACGCAGTGCCTTTCTTGAAATGCGATGCCTCGATTCGACTTACCCAAAGACTTCCAGGGACTCCCGGAACATGGCTCCGGACATTTTTCCATGTGGCTCCATCATCACATGTAAGATATACATTTCCATCATCAGTGCCAACCCAAATGAGCCCTGGACTCATGGGAGATTCAGAGATTGTCGTGATCACGCCCCCGGTTCCCGTTTCCATTATCGACCAACTTTCCGGGCTAGTCATCGTTCTCGTAGTCCTCATGGGTTCGTTCTTTGAAAGATCGGGACTTATCAATCGCCAGTGGTCACCACGGTCTACGGTTTTAAACAAATGATTCCCGCCGAAATAGACTGTGCGCGGATTATGAGGAGAAATTATGAACGGGCTCATCCAGGCAAACCTGAATGGGCTGTCCCATCCTCTTTGGCGTTGCTGCCTCATAATGTCTTTTGTTATGAATTCGTCAAAGTTGACCGTGTTATTTTGATCGGGCCTGATGTGCACGTATTGACGAGTCTCGACATTCACTCGTGAAAGATTCCCGTTTTGGCCTCCAACATAAACAGTGCGCCAATCAGTCGGGTCAACCTGTGTATGACCGCCGTCCTGAGAAGGCCCTATCATATGCCAGTGATCGTTAAAGATGTTTACGTCTCTAGTACGGGAAGGGCCACCCCAGACATCATTATCCTGCAGGCCTCCGTACACCCAGTATGGATCCCGCATGTCAACACCGAGTCCGTAAAATTGGGAAATGACAAAATTGTCAAAGAAGAGAGTGTTTTTTGAATCGTCGTGCGTCAAATAAACGCCCCCATCAGAACCGAGATAGTAACGGTCTTCATTGTTCGGATCGAACCACATCGCGTGGTAATCCTCGTGCGTGCCTCTCAGACGGTTACCGATCCTCCTTTGCTCCTTGACTCCGATAAAAGTCTTTCCTCCGTCGCTGGATCTGAGAAAAGAGGATGTCAATACATACACTTTCTGATCGTTTCCCGGATTGATGTATATATGACTGTAGTAGTAAGCACGACTGTTGTACGTATTCACATACTGCCAGGTTTCCCCGGAATCTTCTGACCTGTATATGCCAGAACCAGGGACGCTCAAGTCTTTACTGGGCTTTGCTTCTATGATGGCCATGAGTACCTTTGAATTCTTTCGTGAAATTGCGAGTCCGATTTTTCCAGTATCCCCTTCTGGGAGTCCTTTAGTGAGTTTTTTCCAGGATTTTCCTCCATTAATTGTCTTAAAAATCCCTCCATTCGGACCTCCGCTGATGAACTGGTATGGCTGGCGCAGCCTCTGCCAGAAGCTTACGTAGAGAATATCCGGATCTTCTGGATCCATCACCAAATCAAACGCACCGGTTTTTCCATCATTTGGAAGGCCGGTCGTCAGTTTTCGCCAATTTTGGCCTCCATCTGTGGTTTTAAAAAGCCCCCGATCTCCGATATATCCCCATGTGTGTCCGGCTGCAGCGACATAGATAGTATCCGGATCAGATGGATGCGTGATAATCTTGCCGATGGTATGCGTATCCTGCAGACCCATGTTTGTGAATGATGTGCCGCCGTCTGTCGACTTGTACACGCCGTCACCCCAGGCAACACTGTTGCGCGGATTCTTTTCTCCTGTCCCGACCCAAATGATATCCGGATCTTTCTGGAAGAAGGCTACATCACCTATGGACGCTGATCCGTATCTGTCGAAAATGGGAGTAAATGTCGTACCTGCATTGGTTGATTTCCAAACACCTCCGGAAGCCGATGCAATCAGCACTGTCGCGAAATCATTGTCCAGTGCTTCGATGTCGGAGACACGGCCGGACATGTTTGCAGGCCCGATACTGCGCCATTCCATATCCTTGATTAGGCGCTGTTCCCGGCTTTGTGCGTAAACAAGGCTTGCAATGGACAGTATAACCACCGGGATTATGCAGGCATGTATCACTCTGTTTCTTAAGGTTCTCATCATTGAATAAAATCCTCCTTTTTTTGGAAAAACATATTGCGTCCAGGATTTCGGCATCGTCAATCTTGGGGAAGTGAAAATATCAAGTATTCCCCATGCGGAATTTTCTTTATATTCTCTTTGCAGCAGAGGAGCGGACATGGGATAGTTTTTCATTCTGACTAGTTCTGTTTATTTTTCAAGTCTTCCAAGAGTTTTTTCACTGTTTCAGACTGTGGGGAATTCGGGTCAAGCTTTAGGAAGGCTTCGAAATGCTTAATGGCCTCATCCTTCATCTTTTTTTGGGAATAGATATATCCCAAGAGAAAGTTAACGTAAGCATGGTCCGCGTTAAAGCCGCATGCCTGTTTCAGCTCTTCAAATGCCTCATCCATCTTTTTTTCCTGCATCAACACTTTGGCCTGTTCAAAATTAATATCAGCAAGCATCTTATGGATGTTTGGATTCTCCGGTTGAAACTCAAGGACTTTCAGAAGAGCCTGTTCTGCTTCCACATCTTTTCTTTGTTGAAAAAGCAGAATTCCGGCATTCAGATATGCTTCGACAAAATTCGGCTTTAGCTCGATCGACTTTTGAAAAGCTTGCAGCGCTTCATCATCTTTTTTTTCTTCAAGCAATTTTAATCCTTTTTCAAAAAAGGAAACCGCCTCGTCCTCTCTTTTTTGATCTATCGTTTCTTCTGCAGCAAGCGTAATCTCTATTTCTCGAGCGGCCATTGGCTGCAATTCCAGTTCATGAGTAAAGCTTTTGTATCCTTCTTTTTCAAACTCCATGATATAGTTCCCGGGGGGAAGATCTCTGGATAAAAATTCCCCATTTTTATTGCTATTCAAATGAAAGATTCTTCCGCTGTCTTTGTGTTTTAATTGAATTTTTACTCTATGAATAGGCTGATTGTTAATGTCCAGAATCGTACATTTCAGCGTTGAATTCGCTTGTCCTAACGCTGGTATTGATAGAGGTGTTATTGTCAAAAAGACAAATGAGATGAAACAAAAGACTGCAATATACTTGTTTTTTCCTTTTAAATGCATTTTTGCCTCCTTGTTAAAATTATGCTACTCATGAAATCCTCTGCTTTCTCTATTCAGTCCATTTCCGTTAAACGGCAAAAAATTCAAATCATCTGTTTTGAAGTATAATAAGTTTATACAAAATAAAGGCCACTAGTGTCCAGTTATAACTCAAATGAATTCAATTGTTTACGAGAGTCGCAGTTGAAACTCTGTGAAGAAGTATCCGTAAGTAATTGATAAATAGGGACTTTCTCAAATAGTGACACACTGAAAATTTGTAAAATTGTGTAGAGATTAAGCTCTGTTTTTTCTATTTTTTTAATCATCGCAACCATGTCATAGATGCTTATCGCAATCCATATCTGGATTTTCACAGCATTGGGTAAAGTCCCAAAGAATACCTTTATCTTCAAATGCTGTTTTATCCACTTGAAAAACAATTCCACTTTCCAGCGGTTACGATATAATTCTGCTACAGTGAGCGCCGGAATGTCAAAATTGTTTGCATTATGTTAGAATGGATGAGTGAAAAAAAGACCGTTCGGAATAATACTATTATTGATTATCTGGACTGCAATCCAGGAGAATCCATATCTTTACACCCAGCAAACTGAAAATTGGAAAAAATGGCTTGATGAAGTTGACCTCATCATAACCAAGGATGAAAAATCCGTTTTCAAAAGCCTGAAAACGGAAGAAGACAAGAAGAGATTCCGAGAGTCATTCTGGAGAACAAGAGATCCTAGTCCGAAAACTCCCGAGAATGAATTCCAGGTTGAATATTACTTCCGCCGCCGCCACGCGATGAAAAACCTGGAAGGTGCCAACTCAGATAGAGGACGGATATATATTCTTCTGGGAGAACCTATGGAAAAGAACAATTATTCAGGGCTGGATAAGGTCGTCGATTCCGAGTTGTGGAGTTACAGCGGTGAAGGGAGGCCCGGACTCCCGCCTTTTATGCAGTTCATTTTCTTTAAACAATCGAATATCGGTACTTATAAGCTTTACCACCCCGGCCTTCATTCGCCCTTGGATCTGCTTGATCCCGGAGCATCATCAACTATGACAACAAAGTCTGAAGCCTACATAGAACTAAGGATGAACTATGTGAAGCTTGCAGATGCTTCTCTATCCATCATCCCCTTTGAGGGAGATCCTTCATTTTCATTCGGACAAACACTGACGTCCTCGGGTTCTATTCTCAAACAAATTTACACATTGCCTGAAAAAGAAGTAAAAAAAAGCTATCTTAAGAATTATTCATCCATTGAGGGAATTGTCGATGTTGACTATTCAACGAAAGAGATTGATGGAAAAGGTGCACTTTCAATAAGCGTAAACAAGGGATTCAAATTTCTGAATTATTCCGTTATGCCAAATGTCATCCATACGAACCGCATTGAAAACAACGTAAGCTCCGCAAAGATAAACATCAATTTGAGATTGGAAGACCTGGAAGGAAAAACCATCTATCAGCAGGAAAGAGAGATAGATGTCAAATCGGACGATTCGAAGAAAGAGACAATGTTTGAGGAAGGAAGATCCGCTTTCAAAGACTTTGCTCCTGTTGTCGAAGGAGAATTCAATGTCATCATAACTTTCACAAACAAGACATCCGGAGAGTTTTTCACTTTTGAAGAACGGGTAAACATCACGGATGAGTCTGTTCCGGTTATGGTTGGATATAAGGTTGAGGAGTCAACTTATGAAAGTTTTCTCCCCTTCTGCACGGAAAATTATAAGGTATTAATAGACCCTCGATCGATATATAACAAATCCGGTTCACTGGAAGGCATAATCAGAACCAAAATAAAACCTGAAATACGCCTCATAGAAGTTGATGACGAAAACACCTCTATTGAAATCAAGAATGTTGAAAAAAGAGGGGGGCTATTTATCTTCAGCCTTCCCTTAAAAGACGTTAAAAGTGCCAATTATTACTTAAGCATAAAAACAGAAAGCAGGGAGGTTTTCAGGAAAATCGTCTCCGTTATGCCCTTTCATGCAAAAAAACCTATAGATTTTGAAAGATCGGACTCGCTAACCTCCGAGTTTGATTATGTCTTCGCCATGGCTCAACAATACTACAATAAAGGTGATGTCGACACATCGCTTGAATACTTAAACAGAATTCCAGAAGAATTGTGGACAACCCGAACGCTTTTGGCGGCTGCGCGAGCGTATCACAAAAAACAAGATTATGAGAAAGTTGTCCAGCTCCTTGATAAAAAGGGAGTTGAAAAAAATTATTTTGTGCTTCTTCTTCTTGCCAATTCTGTTCTGAAAACCAACAGACTTCAAAAAGCAGCAGAATACTTCGAAATGTTAAGACAGTATGAGGATACGACCAAGATAAACAACGTTCTTGGAGCCATATATCATTCCTTGGGGGAAAGAGAAAAAGCAAAAGTTTACTGGGATAGGGCAAATAATCTGAAAAAAAAATCCGATAAAAAAAAGCAAAACTCCAATAAAGGAGAACAAAGTGAAAAGGATTATTAAACTTCTGTCTTTCATTTCTTTTATCATATTCTCTCTTGTCTTAACGACTCATTCAGGCCAAATAACAGGTGCCACCGAAGGGGACGTTCTCGATACCCATACGAAAAATCCGATCCATAAAGCAAAAATCACACTGATAAATGCCAATATTGGAAGCATTAAGTATGAGCTTTATACGAATAAAAAAGGACATTTTTATCAAAGCGGGATGACGCCGAGCATCTATAAGATCACTATCGAAAAGGAAGGCTATTTTCCAAGGTCAGATTCGATTAGGGTAAGACTGGGCAATCCGGAAAAATTAGAAATAACGCTTGAGCCATTTCAAGGACAGGTTTCGCAATTTTCTGAGAAAATCGAAAAAGGAACAAAATTATTGGACGAAGAAAACTATGAAGAGGCAATCCAGATATTCACAGAAGGCCTCACGGATGATTCATCAAATCCCCTCATTTTTTATTATCGAGGCATGGCCTTTGAAAAAAACGGAGATATCGATAACGCCATGGGAGATTACCAGAAAGCGGCTGAATTGAAGACTGACTTCATATTGCCTCTCTCTCAATTAGGAAAAATCCATGCCAGACAAGGAAATTATGAAAAAGCAGTTGAGTATTACAGGAAGATCGCCGATTCAGGAGATAAAGACGCGACCAACTACTACAACTACGGAATATGTTTAATGAATATTGGCAATAATGCAGAGGCCAAATCAGTGTTTGAAAAATTGCTTTCTTTTGACGAAGACTATTCCGATGCTTATTATCGACTCGGAATCATATATTTAAGTTCGAACGAAACGGAAAAAGCAAAAGAGCTCCTCCAAAAATTCATTGAGATGGATCCAGAAAATGCGAATGCATCCACCGCCAATGAAATATTGAAAGCGTTGAAATAACATTTGCTCATTTCTTTTTACTCTTTTGACAAAACGAGCCCATCCAGATACTCTGTGGAGAACTATGCATTTGAATTTAATTTAAAGGAGGTAAAGGAGTGCATATAACAAATCGAAACAGGTTGGCACTCGTCCTATTGGCGTTTATTTTTTTGTGTGCACCGGCAGACATTGTCCAAGCCTTCCAAGCGTACACACATACCGATCTCACGGATAATGTCGATCAACTGTTCAAGCAATGGGATAGAAATGACTCACCGGGGGCCGCATTAGGAATATTCAAAGACGGGAGAATTATATATGCCCGCGGTTATGGTATGGCAAATCTGGAATACAATATTCCCCTAACGCCCCAGTCGGTTTTTCGTATCGCGTCCATCTCTAAACAGTTTACCGCGATGTGTATCGCGATTCTCGCCGAACAAGGAAAAATATCAATCGATGATAACATTCGAAAATATTTTCCAGAGATGCCTGAATATGAGACTCCGGTGACAATCAGACATCTCCTTCATCACATCAGCGGAATTCGCGACTATGAAACCCTGCAACGCCTTGCGGGAAGAGAAGACAATGACTATTTTTATACTCAAGAGGATGTCGTGGAACTGCTTTCACACCAGAAAGGCCTTCTTTTTAAGCCGGGCGATAAATATTTGTATTCAAACACCGGATTTGTTTTGCTTTCCGTCATCATTTCCCGAGTCAGCGGGATGACTTTCAGCGAATTCGCAAAAAAACATATTTTTGATCCACTTCTAATGAAAAATACCCATATTCATGACGATGTGAAATCGCTTGTAAAAAACAGAGCAACAGGATATTCCCCTGCCAAGGGCGGCGGATTCAAGATAAACATATATCACCGTGAAATACTGGGTGACGATGGTGTTTTTACCACAATTGAGGATTTTCTTAAATGGGATCAAAATTTTTCCAATAATAAACTCGGTAAAGGCACCAGAGATTTGATCGATATGGCACTCACCTGCGGAAAACTTAATAATGGACACAAACTCGATTATGCTTTTGGCTTAGTTGTCGAACCTTATAGAGGATTGAGGACCATTTCGCACAGCGGCGGCTGGGTCGGATTCAGGGCCCATTACCTACAGTTTCCAGACCAGAAATTTTCTGTCGTGATTCTGTCGAATCTCAGCACTATGAATCCGAGTAAAATTGCCTATCAAATAGCAGATTTGTATCTGCCGGATCAGTTTACAGAGCCCGCACCGCCTAAAAAGAAGCCTCAACCAAAACTCCCTCAACAGAAAAAAGAGAAACCGATTGCTCTCTCAACCGCCCAACTTCAGGAATATGCGGGTGATTATTATAGCGATGAAATCGACGTTACGTACAGGCTGCACTTAGAAAACTCCAATCTGGCGCTAAAGGTCGGATATTTGAAAATTAAACTCATCTCTTATCCGCACGATACTTTTGGATGGATTATCCGCAGGAGTAACATCAAAGTAGTTTTCTCGAGAGATCAGGGTAGAAAAATCGACGGGTTCGTCATGGATGTTGGACAAATGCAGAATATTAAATTTGAAAAAATAAGATAGGCCAGCAGGGTTAGTTTTATCGAGAAAGCGAAGCAAGCTACATTTGTCCGTGTTTCCTTAATTAAGGATATTACATCTTTTTAAGGATGAGTATTTATCCCCTTATTGATGACGTGACAGAGTCTGACGACGACTATTTTTAGATAAAATGAATTCATTTTTAATTTTGAAAGGAGGTCATGCTATGAGATCAACACTTTTTCTTGTTCTCGCATTGCTGGTTATATTCTATTCCGGGCTACCAGCCAATGCTCCTGAAAATTCTATAGCTCTTAAAGGAGCTAAAGTCTACACTGCAGTTGGGCTGCCGATTCCCAATGCCATCTTGGTTATGCAAACGATATGATGACACTGCTTAAGCTTAAAGATGAGTATGGCTTCGACCTCACCTTCATCCACAGCAATGAAGCCTACAAAATTGCCGATGAGATTGCAAAAAGAAACGTGGGCTGTATATGTATGCCGATCGGCCTGCGAAGTGGTTTGACAGAAGACGCCATGTACGGAAACAATGTTCTTCATAATGCAGGTGTTAAAATTGCTTTTCACACTGACGATCCTGTATCAAGGCAGAAATGGCTCCGCATCTGTGCCTCCATGGCCATCCACTAAGATCTTCCCGAGGACGCAGCGCTTAAAGCCATAACCATTAATCCTGCCGAGTTGTCAGGGATAAGCAACAGAGTCGGGAGCATTGAAAAAGGGAAAGATGCCGACATCATCGTCCTTAACGGGAACCCTCTAAACATTAAATCCAGCGTTGAAAAGGTTTTTATTGATGGAATGTGTGTCTATAGCCATGAAAATTGTAAATAATGCCGGACAATCAGGGAACGTTATTCAAACCTGTTTTAAACCAGGATAGTTATGTCAAGAAAAGCTTGGAGGAACTTAAAAAAAGCTGTTGACTTAAACTTAACTCATACTACAATAGATGTATTAATGTTTAAACCACACAAACACCGGGAAAGTTCATAATGAAGGATTCCCTTTGTTCTTCAATGACCTTCATACAACACAAATGAAATGAATTCATCCTTGTCAGAAATGTTTTCTAAGCTCATAATATATAAATATTTTGTATCAATCCCTTTGAAGGAGGCTTTCATGAGAGAGCTTTTTAGACTCTGTAATAAAATTGTCCATCCAAGTCTTTTCCTTGCAGCAGCAGGCTGCATGGCTCTTCTGCTTTTCAGCCAACCTGCCCTGTCAGAGACCGGAGCAGAAGGACCACTTCTCAGGCATAATGAAAAAGAGGCAAACATCCAGGCTGCTCCATTAACTCCTGAACAAGCTTTAAACATAAAACAGATATCAGACCTTCAGCTCTCGTCAGACGGCAATCGGATCGCATTTGTGGTTACTAACCCGGTTAAGGGGACTAAATATGATGATAGAAACATTTGGGTTTATTATGTCATGGCCCGGAAACTGCGGCGATTTACAACCTCTGATTCTGACAGTCATCCCCGCTGGTCTCCGCACAATAAGACACTGGCATTCCTTAGTGGCAGAAAGGAAAACACTCAGATCTATCTCATCCCTCTGGACGGAGGAGAGGCGGAAGCCCTGACTCAATGCAAGACAGGAGTCCAGAGTTTTGAGTGGTCGCCAGACGGCTCTGGGATTGCTTTCCTATCGATGGATCCCAAAACAGAGGATCAAGAGAAAAAGCTCAAAGAAAAAGATGATGAATTTTTAGTTCTTAAGGACGACAGACATCCCCGGCTCAGGGTCATCGATGTCAAAACCCGCAAGGTCCATACACTGACGGACGAGAAACTGCGCATCTCTGAACGCACCTGGTCGGGAGACGGAAACCATTTGATCGTTGCCGCCACTGATCATCCGCAGCCCGAGTTATTCACTGATCGTATCTATTCAGTCACAGTGAGTGATGGAAAAATGCAGGAGATTTCCAGGCCGACGGGGCCTCTTTCGGGTTTAAAAGTTTCTCCGGATGGAAAAACAATCGCTTATATCGGATGCCGCACAGACGGTCCTCAAAGCACTGATCTCATCATCCAGACCATTTCGGGTGGGAAGCCCCTCAATCTCACGGGATCTTCGATGGACCGCTCAATCAGTTCTTATGTCTGGCTCAAGGATGGCAGTTTAATGGCTCTCGCGGCGACAGGTTTCACTGACACCTTCTATAAAGTTTTTAAAGACGGCAATGTTAAAAAGCTCTCTCAATATAAAGTCAATCCCTACCGATTTTTCGTGAAAGATGAAAAAGTTCTGGCTTTCATTGGTCAAACAGCGACACAGGCACCGGAGCTCTGGGTATCGATGCAACCCGGTAAGGCAGAAAAGGTGACGCATTTCAACGCGGAATGGGAGAATATTCCTCTCATCCAGCCTGAAATCATCCATTATTCCAGCTTTGACGGTAAGAAAATCGAAGCAGCGCTTCTGAAACCTGCAGGTTTCAAGAATGGGATGCGAATTCCCTTTGTAGTGGTGGTTCATGGAGGACCGACAGGTAAGTTTTCGGACGGTTTTCAGGCCTGGAGCCAGCTTTTGGCTGCTCGAGGCTACGGAGTTCTCCTCCCGAATGTCCGGGGATCGACAGGTTATGGCTATGAATTTATGACCTTAAACCGTTATGATTGGGGGGGCGGAGACTGGAAAGATGTGATGGCAGGAGTTGACTATGTGATCAAGGAAGGAATTGCTGATCCGGAACGCTTGGGAATCGGCGGCTGGTCTTATGGAGGTTACATGGCTGCATGGGCGGTTACTCAGACGGACCGGTTTAAAGCATCCGTGTCCGGAGCTCCGGTCATTGATTTGGCCGTTGAATACGGGACTGAAACTGCCGGGATCAATTTCTATGACGATTGGTTCGTTGGGTCTCCTTATGAAAACATGGATCAAATCCTGGCCATGTCTCCTATGACACATGTGAAAAACGTTAAAACTCCGACCCTGATCCTTTGTGGCGAAGAGGATGCCAATGATCCTATAGCCCAATGTTATCAGTTCCACCGGGGACTACGGCGCTATGGAGTTGAAACCGATTTTGTCGTTTATCCCCGGGAACCCCATGGGCCTCGCGAAGAAAAGCACAAACTGGATGTGTTGGACAGGATGATCGATTGGTTTGATAAGTACCTGAAATAAAATCTTTTTTAACAATATATATGAATAAAGGAGATCATTATGTGGAAACGGCATCCAATATTATTAGTCCTGGTCACGATGGCATTGTTTTTTTGCACCCTATGTTCTCAAAAGGATTCTGCAAAATTTGATATCCTCATAATAAACGGAAAGGTCATCGATGGAACAGGGAATCCCTGGTTTTACGGCGACATTGGAATTAAAGGAAACACCATCATCGAGATAGGCAATCTCAAAGGTCGTAATGCCATAAAAACGATCGACGCTCAGGAATTAGTGGTTTCTCCTGGTTTTATTGACATGCACACTCACTGTGACAGAGGATTGGGCAGCCCTGAAAGCGCTGCGAACCTCAACTACGTAACTCAAGGGGTGACAACGGTTGTCACAGGGAACTGTGGTAGCGGGACATTCAGAATCTCGGAAACAAAAGCAAAATGGGAAAATCAAGGGATCGGGACAAATGCAGTCCTGTTGGTCGGCCATGGCACGATACGAAGTGCGGCTATGGGAATGGATCCGCGAAATCCAACCCCTGAAGAACTGGAAAAGATGAAATCCATTCTTCATCAGGCTATGAAGGAAGGAGCCTGGGGAATGAGTACGGGATTAGAATATGTTCCCGGAAGATATGCAGATACGGAAGAACTCGTAGAAATCACAAAGGTCATTAACGAATTCGGCGGAATATACAGCACCCATAAGCGGACTGAGCAGGCTCTGGTCCGTGAGGCCGTTAAAGAAGTCATCCAAATTGCGACAGAAGCGGATGTGAGGGCGAATATCTCCCACCTCAAGATATGTGGAAAGACCCATTGGGGACTGATGAAAGATGTTGTCAAGCTGATAAATGATGCGAGGGCTGAAGGAATATATGTTGTTGCCGATATGTATCCTTACGATAAGGCATCATCGGGACCACTGACAAACTACATCGGCATTCCCGAAAACATGGAGCCGCTAGCAGAAATCAAGAAAAAATCAAGAGAGCAAAACCTGTCGGATGCAGAGAGGAAAAAGCTAAAAGCACAGTTTGATGACGAACTGATTAAAGCCTTGACCGATCCATCAACACGAGAACAGATCAGGGAAGCAACGGTTGTGGGCTCTCCTAATCATCCGAGTCCTGTTGCAACATGGGGTTGGGATTCTTTTACGATTGTTTCAGCCAAAAAAAACACCCATTTGATCGGAAAAATCCTCTACGATCTTGCAAGTGAGCAGAACAGAGATGCCTTTGATATCGTGGCAGACTTATTCATTGAAGAAAGAGACAACATCCATCTATCGGATGGCGCCATGTCAGAGGACGAGATGAAGCTTGCCATGAGGAATGATTGGCTGATGTTCTCGAGTGATGGGTCCGCGATAGCCTATAACCCGGAGAAGCCGGTTCATCCAAGGAATTATGGAAGCTTTCCAAGAGTGCTTAGAAAATATGTGCGTGAAGAAGGGGTCTTAACTCTGGAAGAGTCTGTCAGAAAAATGACATCTCTTCCAGCCTCCTTGCTCCAGATTAGAGATAGAGGACTGCTGATAAAAGGATATAAGGCAGATCTTGTCATATTTGACCCTGCAACTGTCCAGGATAATGCCACCCATCTGGATTCCCATCAATTCAGTACAGGCATCGAATTTGTTATCATCAATGGGAAAATAAGCATTGAAAACGGCCGGTATAATGATTCTCTTAATGGAAAAGTCCTGCTTCTCACAGAGAATAAATAATATGATGCATCCTTAATCAAGGATGAGCGGCAGCTAAAAATTCAGATTAGAACCGAAGTAAAAATAATTTTTATCCTCTTTGAAATTGTGCCCGTAGGAAAAGATAAAAGGAAACTTGAATAAAGTAATCCTTGAGAATATTCCCACATCAACGATGGATTGACTCCCGCTATAAAACGTGTGGTCATCAAACAAATAGGCCCAATCGACAAACACGCCGCCCTCTATACGAAAGGGAGCGAATGCAAATAAATGATGCATATACTCCAGATTAGAAAGAAAAAATTTATCAACCACTGGGCTGTATCCCAATTTTCCAGCATGCGTGACGCTGTGCGCCCTTAGGAAATTTTCTGTATCCGGACCAAATCCGAGAATGAATTTTTCTTCAAGGGGGACTTGTCCTGAAGAAGAGCCAAATTTCATCCTCCACACAAATTTGCTGCCAACTTCTTTCGATAGATTCTTTCTCCAAAGCTTTCCGTTTTCAATTGTAAGCATGACCTTCGCAAAACGGGAATCATTCCCATGCTTCCGAATGGATACGTCATAACTCAAAGAAAAATTTGAATACATATCTCTTGATAGGTTATGGATCAAATCCACGCTGAGCTCGCCTCCGGATAACAATGCGTTATTGTCCTGATAGAAAAAAGGATCGTCTTGATCAAAAGTAAGATCTGCGACATCTTCAGAGGTCCTGTTTTTAACTTTCCAATAATGGCTGTAAGACATTCTGTCATTATGAATATAATCGAACCGGATTGTGAATTCCCGTGTTTTTATCTGGTGATCGAAGTTTATATGCTCTGGAAAAACGCTCCGGATATTCCACGTATCACTCTTATTTTCATAATCTAAAGAGAAATAGAGGGGAATGCTTAAAAATCGAGGAAAGGTCAGGTGAAAGCCAAATTTTTTCCTGTATTCATCAAATCTATAAGTGGAGTAGGCATTAATATTGACGTCAGCAATGCTTTTATATTCCATGTGAAGCATTTTATGAGAAATATCTCTCAACAAATTTATGAAAAAAAACAATGGATTTCTGGCAAAACCCGTTTCCTCAAAAAAAGAGACTTGGCAGTTAAAATCGACATCACTGTTTTTTTGGGGAACTAGATTGAAGGAAATATTTGAAATATTTCCTATCCTTTCGAGTCTTTTCATGCTTTCTCTAACCATGGAGGGTCTGATTAATTGACCCGGATGGAAATTCAACTCTTTCATCAAGAAATCTTTTTTATAATAGTCGTGGCTTTCTGTGACTATTCTGTTGAGTACTGGTTTATCGATTTTGTTCCACTCAAAAAGGGCTAGGCTTGTTAAATCATTTATAAAATAAAGTGTTCCCAAAAAATCATGGGAATATGCATTATCCGGATTGATTTGTATGGCTTTTTTTATCAAACGTTCTGCTTTTTTGTAATCTTTCTGTATAAAGTAAATCTCTCCCAATCCCAAATAGCTCTCTTCAAAACGATCATTGAATTTTAAGGAGACGAGAAGATGATGTTCAGCCTGTTCCGTTTGTTCTTGAAAGGCACAGCACATACCAATCAAATAGTGAACTTTATCCTGATTTTTCTCGAATTTTAAAGCCTCTTTAAAACAGATCTCGGCTTCGACATAATTTTTTTTCTTGTAGAGTTCTAATCCTCTTTTATAGATTTCGTCGTAACTTTGATTGAAACAGATTCCTTTAAGGGAACAGAAAAAAAACAGAATAAGAAAATATTTTATAGTTTTGGATATCACCATGAATATCACTTTCTGATTGGTAGAAAACTGCATAATTCGTTGTTCAATCTCCCTTTGGCAGTAAAAGAAGCGTCCAATAATTAGCCTCTTTCCATTTCTCACTGAAATCTTGAACGTTCATGCTTTTCATTTTACCCAAATATGGGTCGTTTACGAAAATCAATGCCAATTCTTCATCAAAGCCTACGATCACCACATAGTGAAAACCACTTGGAGCTTGAGAACGAATTGCCGCTATCAGAGGTCTTCCCTTTTTTATGTTCTCCTTAATGTTATTGATTTCACTCTTGTAAATAAACGCAAGAAATCCCATCTTTTCAGAAAAAGATTTTAAATCATTACTCAAAATTCCTTTATGGGACTGATTGAAGATTTTATCAGAAACAGAATATTGAGATATGTTTTTTCCCCAGTACTTGAAAACCATGGTCAGAGAAGCTGCGCCACAGAGGTTATTTTCTTGTTCTACCATAGGGACATCTATATAGCAGGAATTTTTTTGGCATGAATAATCTGAAGCCCAAAAACTTATTGAGACGCTCAAAATGAAGAATACTGAAACAAATGAACTACAAACAACCCTATCTGAGCAATTTAAAGCCCATTTCTTACAAATCCAACCTTTTTTCGCAGAATAAATGAGTGCCGGAAATAGACATCTTATAAAAATGCATATGGCAACTAACAACAGAAATAATTCAATAAAACTTGTTATTAAAAAATCATCAGTACTAATATTCACATTTCAATATTAACATAAAATTCTTTGTGGGTTTGTATTTTTTATAGATTTAGAATTTAGACACATTAGCTTTTTTTAAATAAACAAGCACACATTTTCTGTATGGCATGTGCGGCAGGCACATCTCTTATATGGGTCATAAAATGTATTGGAGGAGTAAAAAGGCGGGAATTAATCCCTCATCCAAAGAGGGATAAATTCCCGCCTTTTTAACTTACTTAGCTATTCTTAAAAGCTTAAAAAAGAGAATATTAGAGGATTCAATCAAAACGTCCAAGGGACTTTATTCGGGACTATCCACTGATCTAAAACTTCCCAAAGCACGATAGCTGCAACCATGCCTCCCAGGACAATATATCCTACCATATCTCCCTTTTTACTTCCGTCTTCAGCGCCTCCGAAAAAATCCGTTCTTGCCTTCAGAGACTGCTGAAGCAAGTAGTCCAATTCGAAACTGCTCAAAGTCCTTATAGCAGTTTTTATCTGATGTGCACTTATTCCCCATTTAGTTAATTGCTTTTTTACGTATTCATCATTGATGAAATTTTCGAATGTCTCAATATTGCGTAATTTGGTTGAGCTGTAGGCCATCACCACCTCTGTTAATCCATCATTAGCTATCATGTGTTGTTGAAAGGTCTCTTTTTTCGTGTAACTCACTTCATTGGCAAATAAATCTGCTTGAGAGACAAAACCACATACGATAAATAGAATTAAAAAACTTAGTATGAACGATCTTTTTATCAACTTCTCCTCCTGTCTTGAAATGTTAAGCAATATTTAACAATCTGATTAAATTCTTATACGAAATGATCTTTTTGTCAAGGTTTTTTTTAAAATAATGATAATCCCGGGAAAGATTACAATTTTATCTATGCCAACTTTCTTTTTTGATCAGAATATGATATTTATAAGAAAATGATATTGATTTATAGAAATTAGAACTTATTTATGATGAGAAATTTAACACAATTATGTGGATTTTATTCAAAAAAAATCAAATTTTATAGGAGCTTTAACATGATTTCATTCTCAAATCCCCAAAAACGATCGGCTCAACGATATTTTTCTTCAGCTATCATAACCATTTTATTCTTACTGCTGTTTACTCCTTTTATAGGGGCAGATGACGGTGTAGAAGAATCAAATGCGCGATACTTCAGAAACTTTGATGAGGTCCAATCAACCGTGTTGTCTCCTGAGAAAGTCATAAACAGGAGAAGAATATCCGATCTTCAACTCTCACCTAACAGCAATAGAATAGCAATGGTCGTCACAGAACCGACCGAAGGAACAGAGCAGATCAGCAATATTTGGGTTTATGATCTAAGAAACAGAGAGGTGCAGAAATTTACGACTTCCAAAAAATCCGACAGACATCCCCGCTGGTCTCCGGACGGCAAGAGCTTGGCTTTCCTATCCAGCCGGGAGGAAGCCTCACAGATTTTTATTCTGCCGATGTCCGGCGGGGAGGCTCAAGCTGTCACAGAAAGCAAAACAAGTATCCGAAGCTTTGAATGGTCTCCAGACGGCACGAAGATCGCTTTTCTATCGGATGACCCAAAAACTGAAGAGGAAGAAAAAAAGCTAAAGGACAAGGACGACGCCTATGTCGTCGACCATGACATTAAAGACCCGCGCCTCCGGATCTTGGAAATGAGCTCCAAGGAAGTAAAGCCGCTCACCAGAGAGAAATTGCGTATTTCAGAATTCGTCTGGATGCCTAACGGGGCTCATCTTCTTCTTTCGGCAACGGATCACCCCCGCCGTGATCTGAACTCGAATCGGCTTTACCTCATCACTGTTTCCGACCTTGGGGTAAAGGAAATAGAAACTCCGGATGGGCCTTTTCACAACTTGTCTGTCTCGGACGACGGACACACCCTGGTCTACCTCGGCGCCCGGACCGCAGACGGCCCTTCTGCCCATGACCTGTTTAAACGGCCTTTGTCAGGAGGAAAAGCCCGTAATCTAACCGGCTCGTCAGTCGACCAACTGATCTTCTCCTACACCATACGGAAGGACGGAAGTATTTTATTTCTTGCCGTGAAAGGATTCACAACGGTTTTCTTCACTGTGGATGGAAGCGGCAGCATTGAAGAACTCCAGAAATTTGAAGTCCATCCATCACGCTCTTTTGCAGCCAATCCCAAAGTACTGGCTTTTGTCGGCGAAACAGCAACACAGGCACCCGAACTCTGGATATCCCTCTCTCCGAAAAAGGCAGAGAAAGTGACTCATTTCAATAAGGATTGGGATAACGTTCCTCTGATTCAGCCTGAAATTGTGCGCTATCCCAGTTTCGATGGAAAGGAGATCGAGGCCGCTCTTCTGAAGCCTGCAGGGTATAAAAAAGGGACCCGGATTCCTTTTGTGATCCTGGTCCACGGAGGCCCTGCCGGTATGTTTTCCGACAGCTTCCATGCCTGGAGTCAGCTGCTGGCAGCTCGGGGCTACGCTGTAATGCTGCCGAACATTCGAGGATCCTTCGGCTACGGCCACGACTTTCTCATTAGTAACCGGTACGATTGGGGCGGCGGCGATTGGAAGGACGTGATGGCCGGAGTTGATTTTGTGATCGAAAACGGAATTGCAGATCCGGAACGGCTAGGAATCGGCGGCTGGTCCTATGGTGGTTATATGGCTGCATGGGCCGTAACCCAAACCGACCGGTTCAAAGCATCCGTCTCAGGCGCGCCTATGACCGACTTGGCCAGCGAGTTCGGCACTGAGAGCAATGGAGTCAACATCGGTGACACATGGGCACTCGGAACGCCATACGAAAACCTTGACCTTTTTATGAAAAGATCACCCACTACTTTCGTGAAAAACGTAAAGACCCCCACTCTGCTCCTCAACGGCGAGGAAGATCCGACCGATCCCATAGGCCAGTGCCAGCAGTTCTATCGTGGTTTGATGCGGTATAATGTGGAGACGGAATTCGTTGCTTATCCACGGATGGGCCACGGACCGAGAGAAGAAAAGCATCAGCTTGATGTCTTGAACCGCATGATTAATTGGTTCGAAAAGCACTTGAAACAATAACCGAGCTCAACATTCATCTCTGACTCTTGTTTTCTATTTTTTGTTTCAGTAATTGAGCCTTACGGAGTTCTTCTTGATACTTGGCTCTTAATCCCTTGCGATTGTATATGTCTGCTAAAATATAATGGGCCAGGGGTGCTGATTCCGATTCAGGGGCCAACTCTAGCCCCTTCTCAGCTAAATCTATAGCCTCATCATAGTTTTTGCCTGAATCTAAATAGGCCTTTGCCAGGAAAAGGTATGCGTTCGCGAAATTCCTGTTATATTTAATGGTTTCTTTGAAATGCTCAACCTGCCTATCGATGTCACCCATTTGTCCGTATAGCTTTGCCAAATTAAAATGAGCCGGATACGCTGCCGGATGTAATTCGATTTCCTTTTTGTACTCCTCTTCTGCTCTTCCGAATTCTTCTCTCTCCTCATAAATAAGTGCCAGGTTGTAATGGGCATCCCCTATTCTCGGCATCATTTCCAGGCTTTTTCTCAATTCTGACTCTGCCAGCTCCAACTGCTCTTTCTCCAGAAAAGCCATCCCTAAAAGCTTGTGCCCCATGGCGCTTTGTTCCGGCTCCATTGTTATTGATTGCTTAAGAACCGGGATTGCTTTGTCAAACTCCTTAATTATCAAATACATATCTCCAAGATTAAGAACTGGTTTGAAGTCCCGGGAATCCAATTGCATCAGCCGCTTATAGCCGGCAATGGCTTCATCATATTTTTTTAAATTCTTGTAAGCTTGAGCTAAACTGAATATGGCTGCTGCGTATTCCGGATCAATTTTTAATGCTTCTTTGCAATCCTCTATTGCCTCTTCAAATTTATTAAGGCTTATGAAAATCTGAGCGCGAACTTGACGGGCTTCCATGATTTTTGGGTCTTCCTCAATAACTTTGCTCATTTCTTCCAGGGCTTTTTCTTTATTTCCTTCCGCAGAGGCGCCTTCGGCCATTTTGATTCTGTTATAAAGGTGAATCTTGTCTTTTGGATCGGGAAGATTTTCAGTCTGCCTCAACTTTGCCTGGGATGTGAATCCCCCAATATATCCCAGAGCCTTAAGCTTTTCTATAGATTCATCATCCAGCCTTTGAGGGGCTCTCTCTTCAATGCCTTCAACAGTCCTTTCTTCTTGCAATTCTTTTAGCTTCTGTACGAATAGCCTGCTCCTCTTCGGATCTTGATGATAGATATTATTCAATTCACCAGGATCGTTTATGAAATCATAGAGCTCGGGTTTTGGGGCCTGAATATATTTATACTGAGGCCCGCGAAGACATTTCAATGGGCTCCAGCCGTATCGATACCGGGGAAAATAGGTCTCGCTGTAAGCGAATCGTTCTTCCCGGATTTTGTCCCCTGCTATAAGCGGGATCAGGCTTTTTCCTTGAATTTCTTTCGGAATCGAGAGACCAAGTAATTGAAGCAGGGTCGGCATAATATCGACCGTTTCAACAATCTCAAGAACCCGCTTCCCTGATAAGCTTGACGAAGGAATGTGAATGATCAAAGGAACCATGATGGCTGCGTCGTAAACAAAAAATCCATGAGTGTATTCCGCATGCTCACCGAGGCATTCTCCATGATCTCCGACAATAACAATGAGCGTGTTATCCTGAATGTTTTTTTCCTGCAATCTATCCATGATTTGCCCGATCAGAACATCAACGTATGCAATCTCTCCATCATACAATCCCCACGCATAATGAGAATACTTTGTTTTAAAAGGCTCAGGAGGATCATAAGGTGTATGAGGATCATACAGGTGTATCCAGCTAAAAAAGGTCTTCTGATGATTCTTATCCAGCCAATTGAAAAAAGCTTCTGTGACTTCTCCCCCATCACGCTGGACAGAATCCAGACTAACCACTTTGTACTGGGATAGATCAAAATTGTCGAAGTAAAAGTCAAATCCTTGATTCAAACCCCAACGAGAATCGAGCACAAAGGCACCGATGAAAGCACTCGTGGCCCAGCCTCGTTCTTTAAGCAGCTCTGCCAGTGTTGTCTGTTCCGCCTCAAGGTAAAATCCTCCGTTATCCCTGACCCCGTGATAAGATGGATAAGTGCCGGTAAAAATGGAAGAATGGGAAGGAAGAGTAAGAGGCGCCTGGCATACGGCATTTTTGAATAAAATTCCGGTTTCAGCAAGATGGTCGATGTTTGGAGTTTCCACATTATCGTAGCCATAACACCCTAAATGGTCAGCTCGAGTTGTATCAAGCGTAATAAATAAGATATTAAGCTCCGACACATCCAAGGAATCCATCATTTTTTTTATTTCACTGCTGTATGCCGACTTTCTTGTGAAGAGAGACTTTGAGAAAGAAAAATAAATTACTATGGCAACTATCAAAACTCCAATAAAGAGAAAAACCATAGGCTTCCGGAAAAGAAATTTTTGGCCCGGTTCCCTCCCCTTCTTTTCTTGCATCTTATTCTCCGCCTCAGCATCCAACAGGGCTTTGACTTCTGAGCCGGTCCTCTTCAGATTGAGCTGTTCAAGGGCCCGGCGTATAGTGTCCTCGGATACTCCGAGTTTTTTTGCCAGCGATTCATCAGAATTGCGGCAAAAATTTTCTCTCAGGTACCGCTTCTGTTTTTTCGTTAATTCCATCTTAATCTTCACAAACTAATTTCTGACCCAAAAAATCGTGTCCAATTTTATTATATCAGATTAATTTTATAGCAAAGAAGAAAAGAATTTGTCAAACCTCTCATTGTCCTGATCGCGGTATTGACTTCCGATTTTTCCGTATGCTATAAGTTGATTCAAAATTGATGGAAATGAAAGGATATCACAGACATGCTTTATTCCTGTTTCCCTATGAAAGCACAGAAGCAGATTCATCCTGCTTCAAGGCCTTGCTAAAATAGCATTGTATATAGAATTTCTGAATCGAGCTCAAAATTCCCTGATATTTCCAGCAAAAAAGAATGCATGGTAATAAAATGCAGTCAAAGGATAATTCAATTCCTCTGAATATACGCCGGATCCAATTCATAATCCTAATCCTTTTATTCCTTTCCGGTGCCTGTGGGCTTATTTACGAAGTCATCTGGCAGAGAATGCTCAATCTCATTTTCGGCAGCACAACTTTTGCCACAGCTACCATACTGGCTTCTTTCATGGGCGGACTGGCCCTAGGCAGTTTATTTTTTGGAAGGTTTGTCGATAAACACAAAAAACCTCTTAAGCTTTACGCCTTCTTGGAAGCTGGTATCGCAATATTTGCCATTCTATTTCCTTTAATACTTTCAGCGTTGAACACTCTTTATGTAAGCTTCTATGGGTATCTTCATACCAGCTTTTACATCTTCAGCCTGATAAAATTTGCCGGCTGTTTTATAGTCCTGTTCATCCCTTCATTTTTAATGGGGGGAACTCTGCCGGTCATCAGTAAATTCATTGTCAGAAAACACAAGCGATTGGGCCGGAGCATCGGAAGCCTGTACGGCAGCAATACCCTTGGCGGAGTCCTCGGGGCTTTCAGTGCCGGTTTTATCCTTATCTCACTGTTGGGAATAAAAGAGGCCACGTATTTTGCTGCATTCATCAACATTCTCATTGCTGTTGTCATCTTGGTTTTAGACAGATTCATGGTCTCCGAGGATTCAGCTAGAGGGAACGGAACAGTCCAGGAAGATAATAAAGAAGTCACAATCCACCAGGAAGCATATTCCAGCAATATTTCCAAGGTCGTTTTAATCGTCTATGCCTTGTCCGGTTTTTGTGCATTGGCCTACGAAGTGTATTGGACAAGGACGCTTATCTTCTTCATGAGCAATACGACATATTCATTCCCCATCATGTTGACGACCTTTCTATTCGGATCAGCTCTGGGCAGCCTCATCTTTGCCAAATGGATTGATAAAAGAAAACAACTGCTCAACTTACTGGCTATCATTGAAATACTTATCGGAGTATTCGCCATTTTTTCCATATGGATATTCAGCAAAATCGGAGATTTCACTTCCCAATTCTGGGTAAGCTTAGGAAAAAACTGGTATGCCAGTATTGGAGTATACTTCATCAGTTCTTTCTGCATCATGTTCGTTCCCACATTCCTTATGGGTATTGCCTTTCCACTCGTCGGCAAAATCTATATCGATCTCAAGAGAGTGGGCCGCAGTATTGGGAATATCTACTCTGCAAATACTCTGGGCAGCGTTTTGGGCTCCCTCTCAGCCGGTTTCATTCTCATCCCTCTTTTAGGCATCACTAAGGGTATAATCGTGATCGCCATGCTCAATTTCATATTAGGTATAACCGTATGGCTGGCCAATCCATCCACAAACCAAAAGGTAAAATGGGCGGTTCTCTCCGGCATCATTCTAGCTGTCGGGATTGGCGGCCTCACGATCTCATTTTCAAAATCTTTAGGTCTTTACAGCCCTTGGTTTGCCGATCTAAAAAAAGGAGGCAGGATTCTTTTCTACAAAGAAGGGACTTCGGCTACAGTCACGGTCCATCAATGGCCGCCGGATCCTTTTGATAATAAAACTTACAAGGTGTTGGAAGTCAACGGAATAAACGTCGCCGGGACTTATCCCGGGCTTAGGGCCACACAAAAACTGCAGGGACATGTGCCCCTTCTCCTCTACAAGGCTTTCAGCGGAAAAGACCCAAGGAATGTTTTTATATTGGGATTGGGAAGTGGTGAATCTTCATATTCCATAACACGCCATAATATAAAAAAAGTGGATTGTGCAGAACTTGTTGCCACTGAAGTCAGTGCTCTTCCTTATTTCCTGGAGGTGAATAAAAACATACTCCATAATCCCAAATTTAACCTTAAAATCGGTGACGCCAGGAATTTCCTGTTAGCGGATAACGAATATTATGACGTCATAGAGAGCGATTCTGTCCATCCCATGATAGACATCCATACCTATACCAAGGAATATTATGAAATATGCAAGAAAAAGCTTTCTAAAAACGGCATTTTCTCTACCTGGATACCGTTGTTCAGCCTGTCCGAACAGAATTTTATAATTCTATTAAAAACATTCCAATCCGTCTTTCCCAACTTCACCATATGGTTTTCTCCAACCCATAAAACAAGACATGCCCTTCTAATCGGAACAAAAACAGAATTAAAAATTGATTTCCAAGCATTTAAGGAGGAACTGGAAAATCATGAAGTCAAGAAAAGCCTGGAAGAAGCAGGCATGAATGATATATTTTTTCTGCTAAGCTGTTTTATCATGGACAACAATATGTTAGGGGAATACATTGATGATTCCATAGTTAATACGGACAACAATCTTTACCTTGCCCACAACATTCCCAAGCAGGAATCAATGGGTGAAGAAACTGTCCCCCTATTATTAGAGCTCATGAATAAGTTGAGCACACCCGTATTTCCCTATTTAGTCAACACCGGAGAAGATGAGACAACGATAAAAAGAGTTTTGGAAGAACGTTTAGAGGCAAGAAAGCACATAATTCAAGGAATCGCATATGATTCTAAAAACGACTACGGAAACGAGATTTCCGAGTTTCATCAGGCACTCACTATTAATCCTGAAGACGAAGGCACCAGATACATGCTAAAACTTGCACAGAGCAAGGTGTCCCTCGTCCAAGGAATGTCCCACCGCAAGTCCGAAAACGTTGACCAAGCCATTCAGGCTTACCGGGACGTACTGGACAAATTTCCCTACGCCAGAGAAGCCCTTTACAATCTGGGACTCAGCTATATTGCTAAGGGAGAGTTCAAACAAGCCGAAGAGGTTCTTCAACGAGCCTTGGAGATAGACCCCCGGGACGCCCACATCTTCAACAGCCTGGGCGCCGTTTACATGAATATGGGAATGGACGCGAAGGCTGAAAGCAACTTCAAGAAGGCCATCCAATTGGATTCCAACTATCTGCTCCCCCATACAAACCTTGGCAAGCTGTACATTGGCAGAGGTTTGAACGAAGAGGCGCTAAAGGCACTGAGGAGAGTGGTAGATATTGATCCGAAGAACATTGAAGGCCGCTACCTGATTTCCATGATTCACGCACAAAACAACGAACCCAAAAAGGCAATAAAACAATTGAAAAAAATACTCAAGATCGACCCTCATTTCGAGCCGGCTCAGACCGCTTTGAAAGAATTGATGTCAAGATAGAGATCCGGAAATTTTCTCTTTATAAGGGATTTTCAGAGAATATTCTCAGCCTCACTTCTTTTTCAATCACCTTTCCCTCTTCAGATACAGGGATTTTAATTTTCAATATATGCTCTCCGGCCCCCAGAGTCCCCAGATCGAGCTTGAAGATCCCACTCCAGATTCCAGACTTCTTATCCCAGCTCTCCGCCGCCAACTCGGCAGGAGGCTTGACGGACAGACTCTCGTACTCTGCGTGGTCCTCCCCGAAAAGGGCTGTTTTAAATGGCCCTGGATCCAATGCGTAGAAAGAGACATTGTAGGAATTGGCAAAACGAATGATCTCCTCCATCAGTTTATCCCCGCTGCGGAAGCTTTTTTTACTCAGACTATTAAAGGGATCCAAAACTTTTATTTCCTTAGCCAATTCAAGCGGATTATAATCTTTTCTATTCCAGCCGAGAAGTGAGGGTGCTTCCCATGCTGTCGAGATATCCGGGATGCCTGAGCTTATGAAGAGGAGCGCTTTTCTTCCGGGAAGGCTCTTGGCCATGTTCAGAGTGGTTAAAATCGCTGCGAATGTCTTTTCAAATCTTCGTTTTTTATTGTAAAAATAAACTTGCTTATGTTCTCTAATAAGGACAATATGATCAGCATCGAGAATATCCTGCTAGGGCGGCCAGACGCTTGCCGAAGCCTTTGATACGGCCTCGTGAATGAGTTCCTCATCAATCGTGAAAGGTTGGATAACCTCCAGGCCTGCTTTGTTTGTGAGCTGGAGAATCATAGCCTCATGGTCAAGCTTTACCAGAGATGTCAGCTCGTCTATCAGCTTTTCCTTACTCCGCTCAAGCTCTTTCTCCCATGTGTTGATTCCGTCAAAGAGGACAACCAGCTTCTTTCTTGGAGCCTGAGAGAAAATCTTCTATGTCTCTTGCATAACCTCCAGATCCCTCTCTTCAAATTAAAAAGAGAACCATCTCTCGTTTCATTTCCCCCTCCTGTTTCCGGAGTTTTATATGTACCCAATGAATTTGCATCGGACTAGTTCATCCAGTGACTATATACTACATACGCAAAAAATATGCCAATGGCTTCACTTAGCAGTTCCCTCTTGTCCTTGTTCTGTATTGAGCACAAATGCCCATTACGAACTGCAATGTCAAGATTTTCTTTAAGCCGGCGAGAAAGCTGTCATTCTGCTCAATATTTTCCACAACCACTCTTTAAAACCGGTTGTTCAGATTGATTTGGAAAAACCAGTGCAATAAGACAGCGCTGAATCGTTTGTTTATGAGTGGCTCAGGCTGATTTCATAATGAAAGCTTGTTAAAGTTTTTCCATCCAGTGTCTGATAGGTTTGATGAAGGGTTGCTGTAAGACAGGAGTGAACAGGAAGGATCATCAGTACGTCACCGGTGTTGACTCCAGCAATAAAATCCTTTTCTGCACGGATAGAACCATGCTCCTGAGTGATTCTGTTGACAAAAGCATTCTGCACTGCAGCCGTCCATCCGCCAGGCCCAGGCAAAGCCACCAGACCAAACATTCTTTTTCCGTCCCACTCCAGAAAATCCGATGAGAGGTGAGCTCCTCCCCCATAGATCACAAGTTCATTTCTTTCCGGGTGCTTGGCAATCACAGGACAAGCGACGGCTATGGCGATATCTTCTTCACTGCAAGAACCGATGCTTTTTTGAAGAAGATCGTTAAAGACGAAGTTTCCCGGCCTGATCTCATCCGTTCCTGAAAAATCGCTCATGATATTGCACGTAGGCGTGTCCCCTGTCGAGATGGTAATATTCTTGAATCCCCTTGTAAATAAATGGTCTTTAACATCATTCATCCGTGAGATTGAATCTTTATGAACTTTTTTAACAGCCTCAGAAGATTGTTTTTCGTAAGAATGTCCCGCGTGGGTTAGAATGCCGGATAGATGAAGGTTTTCAGATTTATTAACAAAAGCGGCCATGTATGCGATTTTTTTTGTATCTTTCCAGTCTAATCCAGTCCGGCAATCTCCTGTATCAATTTCGATCCAAACATTGACAGGAGAAACGATATTCTCAGCCAGAAATTCGACTGACTCCATAGATTCCGTAAGCAGGCTGAGGGAGATTTGACCTGCAAGCGCATTGATCTCTTCAATCTGCCTGATATTCACCGGAATAGAAACCATAATGTCTTCCCAGCCGTGTTTTGCAAAATATGCAGCCATATCGATGGATGAAACAGCAATCTCCGAGACTCCATACTCCTTGAAAATTTCTCCGATCTCTGCCGATTGATGGGTTTTAAAGTGAGGCCTGAACCTGATCCTGTTTTTTTGAGCCTTCAGTGCCATCCGTTCAATATTCCGTCTTGCACGTTTTTCATCAATTATGACTGTGGGCTTTTTTATTCTCATCCTGGTGATTCCTTAAATAAGATTGTTTCATTCCACCCTCCTCTCTGTTCGGTATTGAGGGCAGATGTCCTCTTCGTGCTAAGTCGCGCAGATTTTCCTAAGCGTTGTGAGAAAGGTATCGTTCTGGTCCTTTCTCCCCACGACCACCCTCAAGAATCTGCCGCTAAGACCCGAAAATTCCTCATCCCATCCAGGGAAAACCTTGATTCCTTCCTGCAAGAGTTTCCCATAAACATCCCTGCTCCGCTTCTCTGATTTAAGATCCATCAGAATGAAATTTGACTGGCTTATCCCTTCTATTTCGACTCCCATTTCCTCTAAATGTGCCAAGACTCTTCGTTTCTCATTTTTAAAATCAGCCCACAATCTGTCGTAGTATTTCTGATCTTCCAGAGCAGCCATTGCTGCCTCAACGCCAAGACTGTTCACATTAAAGATCTGTTTCATATCCCCAATCTTGGCAATATATTGTGAATCGGCTACCGCATACCCAATCCTTAATCCGCCTAAACAATAGCCTTTGGAAAAGGTCCTCAGAATAATTATATTCTCTGTATCAGCCAGGTCATCAACCGATTCATCGCTAAAATCTCCCAGTGCATTGTCTATAACCACAGGGGTGTCCACACTGCCGGCAATTTTACGGATGACCGACAGGGGTGTGGAATCTCCTGTGGGATTATTAGGGCTGCAGATCCAGATCAACCGGGTTTGCTTTGTCACATGATTTAAAATCTCTTCAGTATCAATTTCGTAGCACTCTCTCATGCAGTAAACTGCTACGGCTTTCGCATTAATCCTTACTGCTGCCTGTTCAAATTGCGAGAAAGTGGGAATGGGTATTATAACTTCCTCGCCTTCTCTTACAAAAGCCCGGGTTATCAAATCAATGACTTCATCCAGTCCATTTCCGATTAAAATATTTCGAGTGTCAAGCTTATAGATTTGTGCGAGCTTTTTCTTGAGCTTTAGATAACTCTGATCCGGGTATTCATTGATCGTGTGCAAGTTTTGTTTCAGGACTTCAATAACCCTTGGAGAAGGAGGAAATTTGAAGGATGCAAAATCTAAATAGAGCATTCGAGTCACCTCTTATCATAGACTTTCTGCATCGATTCCGACCTGAAAAGAACATCTCCTTCTTGGTCGAACAAAGATATAAAACACGCCATGAAGGTTTCCGCCTGTAATATTTCATACTACGGAGAGCAAATTTTGTCCAGCAGAGATTCTTTCTTTTAAGACCTCGTACGGTGTTTTTCCTTTAAAAACTCCATGAGGACGATGGAAGTTATAGAAGTCCTCCCAGATCTTCAATTTTATATTCAAGTCAACATGGTACGAAAATTCTATTAGCTGTTATCAATACTGGCAGGAGTACAACACATATTGCAGCGTATGTTTCCAGGTTTGCCCTTGGACCAAGCAGAATAAAATCCTATTGCTTTCTATTGTCAGGGGTGTTATTGTAACAATTTCAGTTCTTGACAGTTTTTTTGCCTCAATGGATGAAGCGTTTGGCTACGGGAGGCAGAAGGATCTGGAGAATCGAGCGTTTATTATATCTTTGGCAATTTTTCTAGCAAGTTTTGCTATTGGCTTTTCTGAAAGGAGGTTTTATGTTAAAGAAAAATTTTCATTTTTTTAGAGTCATTTTAACGTTTATCCTGGTTTTTCTTCTTGGAATGGGGCTTTCCTTTGCACAAAAGGTTCCTGCTCCTGAAGAGATTCTGGGATTTAAGGTGGGAGCGGACTATCATCTGGCTGATTACAACCAGGCCCTCGAGTACTTCAGCGTTCTTGAGAAGGCATCCCCCAGGATAAAGGTTTTTGAGATGGGAAAGACTGAGATGGGGAAGCCAATGATTTATGCGGTTATTAGCTCAGAAGAGAACATGGCGAACCTGGACCGTTATAAAGAAATATCTAGAAGGCTTGCACTCGCGAAAGGGCTGACCGATGAGCAAGCGAAGAGTCTTGCCGCTGAGGGAAAGGCAGTGATCTGGATTGATGTAGGTATCCATGCCTCTGAATGTGCCCCAAGCCAACATGGTATACAACTTGCATATGACCTGGTGGCAGATGAAGACCCAGAGACTCGGCTCATCCGTGAAAATACCATCCTTCTTCTTGTTTTTGCCAACCCTGACGGGATGCAGCTTCTAGCTGATTGGTACCATCCAAATGTAGGCACCCCTTATGAGGTGAGTAGTATGCCTTGGGTCTACAACAAGTATGTGGGCCACGATGACAACCGCGATTCCTACATGCTCAACTTGAAGGAAACACAAAACATCACCCGCATAGTAAACCAGGAGTGGTTTCCAGTAGTTCTCTATGATCATCACCAGACTGCTCCCTTCCCGGCAAGAATCTGGATACCCCCTGCTGCCGAGCCAACAAATCCCAATCTCCATCCCCTGTTTATCCGAGGAAAGAACCTGGTTGGATGTGCAATGGGGTATGCCTTTGACCGGAAGGGAAAGCCTGGAGCGATCTCCAGATTTGCATTTGATTTTACCTATCCTGGCTACGAGGATTCGTTTTGTGATTTTTTTAACGTCATATCCATCATGACCGAAACAGCCCATTACCACTATGCAACACCACACTTCTACACTCTGGATGAATTTCCCGAAGCATACCGGGATTTTACAATCGGAGCCTTCTATCCCAGTCCCTGGAAAGGCGGCTGGTGGCGGCTGCGTGATGGAGTTGAGTACACTCTTACAGCTTCTAAAGCAGTCCTCCATACAGCGGCTTTATATCGTGAGATGTTCCTCTACGACAGGTACCAGATGGGTAGAGACACTATCACCAAGTTCCAGAAAGAGCCCCCTTACGCCTGGATAATACCTCAGGATCAATGGGACTCTCCCGTTGCCGCACGGATGCTCAACAACATGATCTATTCGGGAATCAATGCCTATAAGGCGAAGGAATCTTTTGTCTGCGATGGCGTTTCTTATCCAGCAGGGACCTGGGTGATCCCGATGGACCAGCCCTTTTCCCGTTTCGTGAAGGCAGTGTTTGAGGAGCAGGTTTATCCTGATTTGACGAAATATCCTACTCTGTGGCAGGGGATCGTGCGCCCACAGAATTTTCCTGAGGCATATCTTCCTCCCTATGATATGGCGGGATGGACCCTTCCCTACCAGATGGGAGTAAAGGCTATAACAGCCAATACTCCTCTGGATGTGAGTCTGGAGCCTGTGGAAAAGGCGATTCCTCCAGCCGGCAAGGTAGAGAGAGGCGCTGGATATGCCTATCTGATATCTCCTAAAACGAACAACAGCTTCATCGCTGTTAACCGCATACTCAAGAAGGGCGGACAGGTCCTTCGGACAAAAGGATCCTTCAGCTTAGGGGGAAAGAGCTATCCACCGGGGACTTTTGTTGTTCTTTCCAACAGCGTCTTCAGGTCTTTTATGGATGGAGTTGCCAAGGAGCTCTATCTCACGATTGAAGGGACAGGTGGCCGAGTTTCGGCGAATACCTATAAGCTTAAGGCCCCGAGGGTTGCGCTTTACAAGTCCTGGACTGGCAGTATGGACGAAGGGTGGACCCGCTGGATTTTTGAGCAGTACGAGTTTCCGTTCACCAATATCCATGATGCGGAGGTGAGAGCCGGAGAACTCAGGAAGCGCTTCGATGTGCTTGTTATTCCATCCATGTCCTCAGAGCAGATCATCAACGGGAATCGGCAAGGGACCATTCCCCCCCAGTATGTGGGAGGGATAACCGAGGCAGGCGTCAGGAACATAAAGGAGTTCGTAGAGGAAGGTGGGACCTTGGTGACTTTGAACTCCGGCTGTCTTTTTGCCATAGATAACCTAGGTGTTCCTGTGAAAGATGCTCTGAAAGGCCTCAGACCAGTCAGACGCCGTTATGGTGAGAGTCAGCAGGTCAAACCCGAGCCGCCAAAATTTGCCTGTCCTGGATCTTTGCTCAAGATGGAATTCGATCCGAAACATCCGGTAGCCTACGGAATGCCAGAGGAAGCTCCAGGCTTGTTTTATGGGAGCACAGCATACGAAATCCTTCCCTCATTCGGTGAGAAACAGTCTGTTGCTGTTGTCAGGTATCCAGGAGAGAATCCTCTTATGAGCGGCTACCTGATGGGAGGGAAATACCTTCAGAAAAAAACGGCAGTCGTGGACGTGCCATTTGGCAAGGGTAAAGTGATCCTGTTAGGTTTTGGAGTTCAGAACAGGGCACAACCCCATGGGACTTTTAAACTCCTGTTCAATTCCCTCTATTACGGCGCTTCACAGTAGAGAACGAACCCGAGCTTTACGAAAGAAAAAACTGAAACAAATGAGATAGGGGGCCACTTTTAAAGGAAAGTGGCCCCTCAATTCATAGGACAGACGTGTATAAGTGGTTCTCTTCCATATTGTGTGGGTAAGAGAACCAATAAAAATAACAGGCCTCCTCTTTAGTTAATAGGATCTTCTTCCATCGTGTATAGGCACGGTATGTTTCGAGACATCAAAACAAAAGAGAAGGATCATAAAGGAGAGCTTTTCAGTTCATAACGTGGCTAAAACACATAGGCCAATTTCAGGAATAGAGTGTGTCCTTGAACCCCTTTCTCCCCAAATTTAGCCGTTCCTTTTTGATAAGCTAACTGGAATAAGCCGAAGGGAGGCTGAAAACGATAGACAAAAACAAGCTGGATGTTTCTCTTGTCAATAACCGAGTTTATCTGGTAGAAGAGCTTAAGAAAAAGGTCCTTAGTAAAATATTGATTGGCGACGATAACGTGAATCCAAGTGTTTTCATTCTCAGGATCTGGAGAAAGAAAAAGCTTATTCAAGGTGTATTCCAAAGAAAGATTCCGGTATAGGTATTGTCTCAATTGCCCGCCTATGAGAGTGAAATTAGAGTCGAAATTCCTTCCGTATTGATAACTTATAGAGACAGATTGCCATTCTCTTGTGTTATACCCTATGTCTACGCTTGAGTTGTGATTTCTGAATTTCTTCTCGAAAAGCTTGTATTCCTGCTGATGACGGAATTTAAAGCGCAATTTATTTTGCAGGTCTAATGTCAGGGATTGCCAGACATCCCAACTTCTTAAGTTCTTGTCCATTCCCCAATAGATATTATAGTTTGAGTTATACTCTATTCGATCGAAACCCCATTTCCTCAGCCAAAAAATCTTTTGTACCGCAGAATCGAGTTCATGGCGATTGTCGTCCTGGATGAATCCAACAGCGTTGGCGTTATCACCGAAATACTCTCCCAAATACGTGTAACGAAGATGAGTATGAAAAGTCCTTGAATCATAGCTTGGGCTAATGAAAAAAGCCAAATCACTGCGACTTCCGTCTCCATAACTTAAAGCGAATTGCCCTGTGAATTTAATGACATCTGTGAAGTAATGAAGAACATCCAGACCCATAGTTCCCTGATTCCTTCCATCCTTGAGTCTATTTGCAGCCAAAAACCCTATGGTGGAGGACTCCCAGATATCTTTTCTCAAGCGAAACACGCTGAAATTGGCCGATGCTCCTTCCTCATCTTCCTCTCTAGTCTGGACAGATAAGGCAGAAATCTCATAACGGCCTCTTTTGCCGTAGAGCTTAGCTCCTCCATAGATGTCAGCAATCCTTCTTGAGTAAAACAATCTTATTCTTTGCTGATAGGCATCATTACCCTCTAAAAAAAAATTTCTCTTCTCAGGGAGTTGCAGTTCAAATCGGGTGAGATTGACCTCTTCCCAATCCGCCTCGACAGTGGAAAAATCAGGGTTCAACGTTAAATACCCTGAGATAGATTGGGAGAATGCATAGCTGGCGTCCAGGCCAGCTTCGAAACCGACTTTCTCATTTTCTTGAACCCTAGATATGCTATGGGGAATTATCTCAAGCTTCTTTTTGGTCATCTCTAGATCGAGCCCGGTGAGAGAGCCATTCACAGATACTTTTCTGTAGTCTTCGAAAGGGCCTGTCCAAAAGCTCTTTTCAAATCGACGGGGAAAATAGCGGCTAAATTGAATTCCCCATGTTTGATTTTTTCCAGACTGGAATTTAACTGTTGTAAAAGGGATAGCCATCTCAGCACTCCATCCCTCCTCTATTCTGGCCCCAGCTGACTTCCAAATGCCATCCCAGTTGGTGTCAGCAACTCGGCCATTATCAGTGACCCGGCCATCGTGCTGAACTCCCAATGGATTGGTTCGAAAATAATAAATTGACCTATCGTCATTGAATGTGTCCAAATCCACCATGATAGAATCGACTCCCATCATTAATCTATCTCTTCTTGTTCCCAACTCAATTTTCTCTGGCTCAGGATCATAACAAAGAAAGGCAAAATAGATGAAGTCATTGTCATAGAGGATTTTAGCCACTGTCTTTACTGAAGCCGGTTTCGCCTTATCTGGTTCAAATTGGATAAAATCGCTTACGATAGGGGCGTTTTCCCATACCTCATCATCGAGAATTCCATCAATAACTGGTGGGGTTTCTGTTTTTATAGCCGCAACTGTAAATTTTTCAAATTGACTGTAAATCAATCCTTGCGAAAAGAAAAAGAAACATAAAAACAGGACAATTTTTTTTAACATATCCTTTCCTTCTTAAGGACAGTGGACTTCTCAGCACTCATCTTTTGGCATAAAGATCTTGTTCTTTTCTGGGGCGAGACGGCGTATTTTTGACCTGATTGCATTTCTCTCGTAGTCAAGATTACTAAATTTTTCCTTTCACAGAGATAACCAAAGGAAGAAATCCACTTTGGTGACCTCTGGTGATGAGGGCCCAGCCCTGTCCCTCATTTGTGGATTTATGAATATGTTGTGAGGCGTGGCCAAGAATGTTCGGATCATGAGGTGAGATGCGGATAGGAGCATTCATCTGGAACCGGTATCTCAGCTCTTCAACCGCAATCCCTTCCGCAAGCTCGGGATAAGCCTTGATCTCTCTGACCTAGCCTCCTTGGCTTGGTTTTTGTGGTAAAAAGCTATTCTACCCAGGAGAAATGCCTGATGTCCATTTTTCTTTAAAGTCAATAACATCTATTATTATCCCTCAACTAAACGGGAGATGATCCAAATATTTTAACAAAAGAGTACCTTTTTCTTAAAGTGAAATATTATTAATTTTTTATTGTAGTTCCGCTCTTGCCTTTTATTGCAGAATTTGCAAGAAATAAAGATCCTATGATGCTTTTTTCCCCGCCATTTTCCAAAAAACTTATCCCTGCTTCTATTTTAGGTTTCATACTGCCCTCTTTGAAATGTCCTTCAGCAAGATACTTCTTTGCTTCAACCAGGCTCATTGTATCTATCCACTTCTGTTTTGGGGAATTATAATTCAATGCAACTCTCTCTATATCAGTGAGGATAAGTAAAATATTTGCATTTATATCAGCGGCGAGACGACACGCAGATAAATCTTTATCTATCACTGCCTCAACTCCAACTATCTCCTCACCTTTTTTTACAACGGGGATTCCACCGCCTCCAGATGTTACAACGACATATCCTTCATCAACATTTTTTTTAATAACCTCTTTCTCAACAATCCCAATCGGTCGAGGAGAAGGGACAACTCTTCTCCATCTTTTGTTACTATCCTCTTTCATAACAAAAGAAGTTCTTTTCCTTAAGAACTCTGCTTCTTTTCGGCTATGAAATGGGCCTATCGGCTTTGTTGGATTCATAAAGGCAGGATCATCCACATCAACTAAAACCTGTGTAATCAAAGTAATGACAGGAAGATCAATGTTATTTCTCACCAACTCATTTTTGATCTCCTGTTGAATAAAATATCCAATTAATCCTTGTGATTCCGCCGAGCAAGCATCGAGAGGCATGGGGGGAACGACTTCTCCAGCTAAGCTATTTTGAATATAAAGATTACCCACCTGTGGGCCATTTCCATGAGTAATAATTACTTTATACCCATCTTGAATAAGTTTTATAATTTCGACAACTGACTTTTTTACATTGTTGATCTGCTCGTGGTAAGTCCCCTTTTCATGCGCTTGCAATATTGCATTTCCACCGAGTGCTAAAACAATAGTTTTATTTTTCATTTAGTTGACACCATAGCCTTATTCTCACCATCAACTTCTTCTAAATGTACCAATACATCACTCACTACATCTGAAAATATCCTTTTTCCGACATAATCTGGTTGAATAGGGATTTCTCTGGATCCTCGATCAATCAAGACAGCAAGCTGAATGGTTTTAGGTCTTCCTGAATCTATCAATACATCAATTGCCGCTCGGATTGTTCTTCCTGTGAAAATCACATCATCCACAAGTATTACATTTTTATCATTAACATCAAATTTAATTTCATCTTTTCCTATATATTTGTACGCCTTCAGGTAGACATCATCTCTGTAGAATGTAATATCAATGGCCGATGTGGGGATACTTTTCCCATCTGAAGCTTCAATTTTTTGAGCGATTTTCTTGGCTAATATATCTCCTCTCTTCCTAATACCTATAATGATAAGACTCGAAAGATCACTGTTTCTTTCTAATATCTCGCTACATATCCGGGATATTATCCTTTCTATTTCATTTTCACTGAGAATTTGTTTTTTCATGGTTTTAAAGGTTCTCTTATTTTATGTAATTTTTCCAAACCGTCTCTGCTGCTAAGGAGAAAACATCGGAGCTTACAGAATCCGCATAAATGCAATGATCGCCAGGCATAAAAGGAGTGTCGCAGAAGAGAGAAGATATCCCAATTTTTTTCCTGGATATACATTTTCCCATTTTGCCTCAAAGGTTTTTATCTTCTCCCCGGCAAAAAATCCAAGTGGAACAGAAATTGAGGAGAGAATAACAGCTAAAGGAGCATAATACAGGGATAAGGGGTAACCAGTTCCCGGAAAGACGCAGGCGGGAATGCCTGTCGCATGCTTAACTAATGGAAATAGATTAACTGCTAATAAGGCTGCTATACCTCCAAAAAGTGCTTGGCCAGCAACTTTTTGTCTTAATTTTTTGCTGAATATCAATATCAAGACCAGAAATGCCAATCCTTCCATAAAGAAAGCAAAAATCGGATTGGATATTGCACCATGTCTTATAGGTAGAGAAAGTAGCAGCGCATCGAATAATTTGACCATACTCGCTATACAGACGATCAATGTGATGCCGAGAACACTCCGAGTGAGAACCCAACTGCCCGCCATGAAAAAAAGAGCAACCGCTGTCATTATTGTGCCAGAATACGTTGAGGCGCAAGTTCGAAGCCCCATCCCTAATGCAGCCTCGGAAAATCCCCACACGGCTCCGACCATGACGACTGTGCCTAAGAAAGCTTTGGAACTGTTTCTGTCCATTCTCTTCTCCTTACTTTTTAAATTCATCTCTCCAATTGGAGAGCAGTCTTAATTCCCTATTAAAAACCATTCCCTCTTATGTCTACAAATAGTGTGACAGAAGAGAGGCTTTAGCTTTTTTAAAGGGCATTCACGATCCTTTCTGGTGTCAGAGGTAAATCGAAAATCCTTACGCCCAGAGCATCACACACTGCGTTTGCGATTGCAGCTGGGATTGAGGTCATGGATGGCTCTCCAATTCCCTTGGCACCAAAAGGTCCAATTCCGCCTCCTGATTCGATCATGACTTTATCAACATCTACAACATCAAGAGATGTAGGAACGAGATACTCAGAATATGACGGGGTTAGAGTTACTCCCTTTTTAAGAATCACATCCTCCATAATTGCATATCCGACTCCCTGGATCGTACCTCCCTCAAGCTGGCCTTCTGCACTGAGGCGATTGATAGCCCTGCCTACGTCGTAGCTGGCAATCAGTTTGAGTATCTTAATCTTTCCCGTTTCGGTATCGATAGACACCTCTGCACCATGTGTCCCAAAGGTGAAATCAGGAAAGACCTGGCCTTGGCCTGTTTTAAAGTCGATTAGCTCCCTGAACGGAGCATTGAACTGTGCCACATTATAAAGGGGAATCCCATCAGATGCACAAGCTGCAATAACATCAGTTAATGGAATTGACGTGCTTGTCTCATCTACAACTACGACTTTCTTGTCAAGAAGGTCCAGATTCTCGGCCCTTTTTCCGAGAATCTCAGCAGCTTTTATTAAAAGGCTTTTCTTTATTTCGTTTGCCGCCTTCAATGTTGCATTACCAGACATGTAGAGCTGGCGAGAAGCCGTGGTCGTTCCTGCTAAAGGAGTCAAATCAGTGTCTGCAATATATACCCTTACATCTTCCATAGGAACACCCAATACTTCGGCTGTTATATGCGCCAGGGATGAGGCCTGTCCGCCTCCAAGGTCCTGAACTCCGCACCTGACAATAACGCTTCCATCCAACTCAATGCTGACATAAGACCTTGAGGTATCATGGAGAAAAACCATCCGTCCATAGCTCTGCATGGAAGAAGCAATTCCTTGACCGATTTTTTCGTAAGGAGATTCAGGCTTTGATTTCTCACCCAGGACTTCCAGAGCCTTTTCGGCTGTCTCTGGAAATGCCACATAGTGATCCAGGACCCGTCCTGTTGCCAGTGCTTTTCCTTTTTTTAAGTAGTTCTTTTTGCGAATCTCAAGCGGCGAGAAATTAAGATTCCGGGCGATCTCGTCCATTTGGGACTCATAAGCAAAACATACTTGAATCGCTCCAAAGCAGCGAAATGCACTGGAGAATGTATTGTTTGTTAACACCGAACGACTATCAACCTTGACATGGGGAATATCGTAAGGCCCTGTGGCACAGACGGTGGAGTAAAGGAGGACCCAAGGGCTTAAATAGACATACGCACCTGCATCGGAAATAAGCTCAGCCTCCAATGCCATGAGTTTTCCATCCTTTGTGGCTCCAGTTCGATATTTCAGGACATAAGGGTGGCGCTTGCTGTGAGAAAGTATGGATTCTTCCCGTGTATATGTGAGTTTTACAGGTCTATTGGTTTTCCAGGTGAGGAGAGCAAGATAGGATTCCACTGTAATGTCTTCTTTTCCTCCGAATCCACCCCCAATCATAGACCCTATGACCCTGACCTTATTATGGGGAAGGCCCATTACTTCAGCAATTTCCCGGTAGTGTTCGATAACCTGAGTACACACACGGATGTTGATAACTCCATCATCGCCTATCCAGGCAACTCCTGATTCGGGCTCAATATACGCATGATCCTGAGGAGGCACTCGATATGTGTTTTCGACAATTACATCGGATTGAGCAAAACCCTTCTCTACATCACCTTTCCTTACCTTGTAGCTGCAGATTTCGTTGCTTTCACCTTCTCCAACTTGATATGCAGATGGTTTCATAGCCTCGAGAGGATCGAAAACACCGGGTAATGGATCATATTTGACTTTGATTAATTTTAATGCTTTTTTAGCTATTCTTTCTGTATCCGCTGCGACAATAGCTACAGCTTCTCCCATGAATCTAACTTTTTTATCAGCCAAAACTCTATAAAGCCCTTCAAACCCGCCCACACTATGCGTCTGACCGAATCGAGTGATGGTTTCATTATTGGGGACATCTTTGGCTGTCATGACAGCTTTTACCCCAGGCAGATTTTCTGCCTCACTCGTATCAATGGATAATATATTTGCTGCGGCGTGCTCACTCCTTTTGACTTTTGCATATAACATCCCTGGAAGAATGAAGTCATCAGCATAGATCGTTTTTCCAAAAACCTTGTCCCAGGCGTCATGCCGGGCCAGAGGTTTGCCGATAATTTTATATCCAGGTTGGAAGGATTCCTCTTTTTTTTGTGCGTTCGACATGATGAATCTCCTCTAATCTTACGATTTACTCTCGAGGGCCATGTTTTGAATTGCGTCGATTATCTTTTCATAGCCGGTGCAACGGCAGAGGTTGCCAGATATAGCTTCCCTGATTTCTTGGCGGCTAGGATTTTGATTCTGGTCTAGAAATGCCTTTGCAATGACAACCATGCCTGCTGTACAAAATCCACACTGAACGGCCCCATGCTTAACAAAGCTGTTTTGAATAGGGTGAGGATTTTTTTCATTTCCTATCCCTCTGAGGGTAGTAACTTCCTTGCCGTTTGCTTGAAGGGCCAGGGTGAGACAAGAATTTACCGCTTTTCCATCCAATAAAACAGCACAGGCGCCACAGTCGCCTTTGCCGCATCCGTCTTTAACATCTGTAGCTCCTAGCTTGTTCCTTAAGACTTCAAGAAGCGTCTCTTGGGCGGTCACCTCCACCTTTTTCAATTCTTTGTTTAATTTTATTTCGATGAGGTAAGTCTTCATAACTCCCCTTCCTTTAAAACTTGCTGAATAGCTCTTTTTAATATTACAGACGATGCCAATCTACGGTATTCAGCAGAGGCCCGGATGTCGCTTATCGGCGAGATTTCTTCCTTCAGAATATCCGCGCATTCTTGGATGATATTTTCGTTGATCTTTCCACCTTCGAGTTTACTTTCTACATGGAATGCACGAATAATCGTTGGCGCCACCGCTCCTAAGGCCACCCTGGCTTTCTGGCATACCTGCCTATCCATATCAATTATCACGGCAATGCTCACTACAGATATCGTCATTGAATTTCTTAATCCCAGTTTGATAAAAATACCCCTTGCAGAATCTTTTGGTATAGGGAATCTGATCTGCGAGATTAGCTCATCCTCTGCCAATACCGTCTTATTTGGTCCGACAAAAAATTTATCCAGAGGGATCTCTCTGCCTACCCCTCCACCTCGCTTTGTGTGAATCGAGGCTTCTAATGCCAACAATGGTGGAGCCATATCTGCAGCTGGGGAGGCATCGGCGAGGTTCCCTCCAATTGTAGCTCGATTTCGTGTCAAGGGGCTTCCCAAACTATTGGCCGCAGTATGAAGGATTTGGCATTTATTTCGAATGACCTCAGATGCCAAAATATCTGATATCGTCGCTAACGCGCCTATTGTTATAGTGCCATTCTCTTCCCTTATGTATTTCAGGTCTTCAAGTCCATTGAGATCGATGAGAAGCTCAGGTGACATTGTCTCGGCACGCATATAAGGGATGATATTCGTACCGCCAGCGATGAACTTTGCCAGACCCTTTGTTTTCTCAATAGCGCTGAAAATTTCCTCAAAGTCTTTTGGAATCAAATATTCTAGCTCGCCCATTTTTTATCTCCTTTCCTCCGATCGGAACCTCCTCATTGGAACACAGACTAGGCTTTGTTTTGTTCGACCAACCTCTGCTTAGTTTGTAAATATAACTTCGACGACAGCAATGGCGTTCCTCAGCGTGCTGTGAATTGATGGCCAGCTCGCGCTCAGAGGCTTCTCTTTACTTTTCTTCCTGCGCACAACTCATCACTGCTCGTACAATGCTTGTATAACCGGTGCACCGACATAGGTTTCCTTTGAAATAGTTATTTATATCCTCCTCTGTGATCCCTTTAAGTCCTGGATTTTCGTCACACATGGCTTTCCCCATTAGGATCATTCCGGGAGTGCAGAATCCGCACTGAACAGCGCTGTGGTCAAGGAATGCTTGTTGCATAGGGTGCAATGTTCCATCGGATTTAGTCAAACCCTCGATTGTCGTTATCTCACTCCCGTCGACTGCGACAGCTAAGGTTAGACATGCCAAGATAGGTGCGCCATTCACGATAACGGTACATGCCCCACACTCACCTATTCCACATGCGTACTTTGTCCCCGTCAATTCGAGATCTTCCCGAATGACATTCAGTAACAATTCATTCGGAAAGACACTCAGATCATGCTTTTTCCCATTGATAACAAGCGTGATATTTTTCTTATTCATTGTTTTCTCTCTTTTTCACTTGCTCTATCCCATGCCTTTTGGATTGCATCTTTGACAAGGCTCTTTATCGCTCCTTTCCTATATTCAGGCGTCGATCGTCCAAGCCTTGCCCGTTTGCTCGGTTGGACTTCCATAGAAGCTAAAGTACTGGCATATTCGATCAACTCCACACTGTACTGCTGGCCTTCCAGAGACTCCTCTGCAGGTTTGGATCGGATCGGCGTCGTTGCCACTGATCCAAGGACGATCCTGCATGAGCGGAAACAGTCATTGTCTCGTTCGAGTGCGACAGCTGCGTTTACTGTAGAGATGTCCGCTGCAACCCGAGCAACCTTCATGAAAGCACTGCCTAGCCCAGGTGCAGGCTCCGGCAGGACAATTCGAGTCAGGATTTCGGCTTGATCAAGAACCGTCTTTTTGGAACGGACAAAGAACTGGTCGAGAGGGACGACTCTTTCACCTGATGGCCCGGCAATCCATGCCTCTGCATTAAACACCAGCAATGCCGGAGGCGAATCCGCAGAAGGCGATGCGGTGCACACATTGCCGCAGATGGTAGCCATGTTCCGGTTTTGTAAGGGGCCTAATAATCCTGCGGCCTCTGCGAGAGCAGTGTATTTTTGGGCGACTGTCGTCGAACATTCGACTGATCGAACCAGCACTGCTGCTCCGATATTCAACCCAATTTTCCCGTTCATACGTACAAGTTCTGGAATTTGACGAATATCAACAAGGACTTCAGGAGCGATTCGTCCATTTTTCATGTTCACCAGAACATCTGTACCTCCTGCTAACACCTTTCCCCTATTGCCGTATTCAGCCATCAAATCGACGGCTTCCCCAAGCGATCTTGGTTGAAAATATTCAAACTCACATGCAAGAATTCGAGTATTGCTCATCATTAGTCTCCAGTAACAATCTATTACCTCAAATGCTCATACCACCTATCCATCATTTCCCGCATATTCTTTTATTGGGACATTGACCATGTTCTCACTCTTGGATATGTTGGTCTTTTTCGGCTTTCGAAGCGAGAGCAGCGAGGAGGTTTTCTTTAGTTATCGGCAATTTATAGAATCTGATTCCCAGGGCATTATGAATAGCATTCGCTAAAGCTGCGGGAACGGCATTTAACGCAGCTTCTCCAATTCCCTTGGCACCAAAGGGTCCCGAAGGTTCTTCTGTATTCGCAAAGAAAGTCACGTTCTCCTTAATGGAAGGCATCTCACAAAATGTAGCCGCTTTAAGATCGGTGAGATACCCCTGGCTGAACAGTTCGCCTGTTTCCTCATCGACTCGTGCATCCTCGTATAGCACAAGGCCCATTCCTTTCACCAGGCCTCCCTCCAACTGACCAGATGCCATATCGGGATTAATGACCGTGCCAGCGTCACTTCCGGCAACCGAATGCACGATCTTTACTTTGCCCGTTTCAGTGTCAACTTCGACTTCAATAAAATTGGCTACATAACACGGGGGGCAATTCACATGTCGAAGGCTGTCCACAGCAGCGATGATCCCCCAGTTCTTCACATGGGCTGTTTTGGCCACTTCCCCGATGGTGATCTCTTTCCCGCCATCACCAAGAATGTATATCACTCCCTGGCCCAAAGATGGGTCAGGACGAATGGCTAACGCTTCTGGCTGCGTAACATCAAGAAGGCGAGCTGCATAGGAAAAGAGTTTCTCTTTAACTTGCTTGGCCACCTTTTGTGCTACGGCTCCCCCCGCGTAGACACCACGGGTTGCATGAGTGACACAGTCGTAAGTGGTTGTGCGCGTGTCTACTGGTGAGATACCAACCTTGTCCAGTGGAACACTAAGCTCTTCCGCCACAATCTTGGCGATAGCTTCCAGAGTTCCTCCACCATGATCCATCACAGCGGTTATGACGTCGACGGAACCGTCTTCATTGATTTTAATAAAGGCGCTCGTGTAATCAATAACGACGCTGGGCAAGGGCCCCCCAGCTCCTGTAGTATGGAATCCTCTGCCCATACCGATCCCCCGCCGGTATCTTCCGGTCTGCTCTTCGGCCTTAGGCCGATTGTCCCAACCGATTTTCTCGGCCCCAACACTGAGCAGTTCCTTTACTCCATCGCTCTTGACGACAGATCGCACTGTTGGTCCCTGCCCCCAGAAAACCTCTCCGAGGCCCACATAGTTTTTCAGCCGAAGCTCTATGGGATCAATTCCAAGTCGCTCTGCGATTTCATCCATCGAAGATTCCACTGCAAATCCTAATTGTGGATTTCCAAAGCCTTGCATGGCGCATGTCGGTACTTTGTTAGTATAGACGGCAATCCCTTCGTATCGGAGACTTGGCAGCCTGTACAACGAGTGCCACCAACCCAAACAAACAGGGATAAAAGCGTGCGCCTGTGTGTTATGAGCGCCGATTTCGGTAATGAGCTTCATTTGACCTGCAACCAGATGACCATCTTTGGAGGCTCCCAGCTTCAAATTGACTATTGCAGGGTACCTACGGTGATCGTAGGCGTCTTCCTCACGAGTTGTTACAAGCTTTACTGGTTGACGTGATTTTAAGGCAAGGGCTACACAAATCGGAACTATCGAGTTCATCTGGATACTCGAGCCGAAGGTTCCTCCTATGGGAACGCGCTTTACGTTCACCTTGTTGAGAGGAAGATCAAAAAGTTCACCCAGTAGCATCCTTACATTGTGGATAGACTGACTCGTTACCCATAGGGTAATTCCTCCGTCCGGCTCAGGCTGGCAAACCGCACACTTTGTCTCGAGCTGAAGGTGGTAGACACCGGGAGTTCGGTATTCTCCTTCTACGATAACATCGGCCTCAGCAAAATCTTTATCAACATCGCCCTCCTCATAAGAGTGGGTGAAGGCGAGATTGTTCTTAACAGGGATCTCCTTATCCGCTTTTACGATTGTCTCATAAAGTTGAGGTGCACCTGACTCTATTGCCTTTAAGGGGTCATAGACGGCATCAAGAACCTCATACTCCACTTTGATCAACTGCAACGCTTTTTCTGCAGCCACTTCTGACTCTGCAGCAACGGCTGCCACAGCTTCGCCCACATGGCGAACCTTATCAGGTGGCAGCACAAAGCGGTCCTTGAGGAGCTCCTCAGGAATGGTAACGATGCGCTCGTTGTATCGAATCTTCGGGACGTCATCCCAAGTAACACAAACCGCACCCGCTTGTTCAGCAGCCGCTGTATCGATGCTCTTGATTCTGGCATGGGGATAGGGACTGCGCAAGACTCTTGCGTGGAGCATATGAGGCAGCGTTATATCCGAAGTATACTTCTCTTGTCCAGTGACTCTGGCTATGCCATCTTTGCGCTGAGTTACTTTTCCCACTACATGGAACTTATTTGATTCCTTCATGCTATCCCCTCTTTCGTTGTTCATCCATCTTCGTAAGCGTCAACTCCTGTTCGCAACAGCGAAACTCGTTCGGATGAAGTCAAATATGCAGCCAAATTTAATAATATTTTCTCTATTCAGTCCCATCCCTTTTCCACGATCAAGACCTACCAAATAGGAGGGCTGAACACAAAAAGAACCTCAGATGTCGTCTTTCCTTTGTTCATCCAGCTATGAGGTAGAGTTCCATCAAAATAGAGAGTATCCCCTTCGCGAAGGTGAATTTCGTTGCCATTGATGCTAAAGTCAATTTCATTCTTCATTACAAGGACGAACTCCTCGGTCCCCCCAGGATGAGTCATCCTTTCAGCCTCATCTGAAGTTCCTCCTGGTTTGATAACACTAATCAATGGCTCCATCCTCTTTATTGACACTCTTGTCGCCAATAACTGGCTTGAGACCTTTCCATCTGGGTAATTGATTATTTTCCGATTGCGTTTACTCATATGTACGGCGACCTGGTCTTCTTCCGAATCTTCAGAAAACAGATCAATCACGGGGATATTTAAAGCAGTCGCAAGCTTTCCGACCATTGAAAGGGAGCACACTGTAAGTCCATTTTCAACCTGAGAGATATATGAGGCTGTACAACCGGCTTTTTCTGCAAGTTTCCTTAAAGTCAAACCTCTTTCTTGCCTGTATTTGTGAATCCTTTCTTGAATTTTTTTGTGTATTTGTGTTTTTTCCATAAGCGTATAGGTTACTTAAAAAATATTAATTATATTTAACACTACAAGAATCCTATGTTTTTGTCAAGAAAAAATTGTATCGGGCCATTCGCAAATCCCCAGCGCAGTTTGCCATTGCAAGTTTTACCGTCAACTCGCTCAAAATTACTAAATATTTATCTTGTTTGCTCTAGCCGATCCTAGATCTTTTCTAGATCGCTCACATCTGCCAAAATTGAGGCCAAGAAAGCCTTCCTGGCATGAAGCAGGTTTTCTGCTTGGTCATATACGAGGGAATTTGGGCCATCAGCGATGCTATCATCAACTTCATTACCCCTATCAAAAGGCATCACATGTATAAATCGAGCATTGTTCGTTCTTTTGAGCAGCGCCTCAGTTAATCTCCAATCCTTGTATTGCGAAGCAATTCGCGATTCTTCCTCACGAGTATGAATATAAAAATTAGGCGATACCCAAGTCCTTGGAAAAATAAAATCCGCACCTTCTACAGAACTTTCAAGATCGTGAGATATCTCGAATTTCTGGCTATTTTTGTCACATTCTTCTCTAATGAGAGATTCTGTTTCTGAGTCAAGATCATACCCCTCAGGGTAGATAACCGTAACATCCATCCCATAAGTGGCAGCTATGAGTGCATCGGCTTGAACGGATGTATAATGTCGGACGATGGGTGAATATGCCCAATGGGCAACCAATTTTTTTCCTTTGAGATCCCCAATACTTTCCTTCATAACCATGATATCAGCTAACGCTTGGGTAGGATGTTGCATATCACAAGCGAGATTGATCACCGGCTTATCCGAAAATTCAGCATACCTTCTGGTGACAGCGTCGCCAAGACCCGGCCTGAGCACGCCATTCTTATCGGCAATCGGACCGCTGAGACGAATCCCCACACAATCCACATATCTATCAGAAACCTTAGCGGTATCCTTAAGGGATTCACCCACTCCGGGTTTATCTTCGAGGCTCAATCGAAGACCTCCAGGCTCAGGCACTTGAACCATGCCACCCAACTGTTCCATCGCAGCTGTGAATGAAATCCTTGTTCGTGTTGAGCTGCGGAAGAACAGTAACAGAAGTGTCTTACCTGTGAGAAGTTCAAGAGATTTCGCTTCTTCACCCATCCCTTTTAACTTGATTGCAATATCTAATACTTGGTCTAGCTCCTCCTTGGTCCATTCATTTGACGTCAGAACATCTCTTCCTTTTAGATCGATCATACCTTTCTCCTTTCTTCCAAATTTTAATGCCTTTTGTATAAGACAAAGAGATTCTCATTGACAATAGCAATAAAGTTACTGCAAGTGTCCATTTTGTGAATGTTCGAATTTTTTCCTTGGTATAAATTTGCCTTGTCCTGGCTCAACCTTTAATTCACTGTCCTCCATCAAAATGTGACCTCGTTGAATCACAAGAACGGGAGCTCCCGAGCATACCCTTCCTTCATACATACTGTAATCAACCTTAAGTTGTTGATTTTTTCCTTTGATGGCAAAAGAAATTTCAGGATCAAATATCACTACGTCAGCATCCGAGCCCTCTTTAAGGACTCCTTTCTTGGGATAAAGTCCGAAGATTTTTGCAGGTCTTTCACTGGTCAGCTCCACCAAGCGAGAAAGAGAAATCCTTTCTTTATTGACCCCTTCATCATAAGCCACAACAAACATCGTGTCCACTCCAGGAATTCCATAAGGACTCTTAAAAACATTGTCCCAAAGTGGCTCTTTGTCTTTGATGAGGTGTCCGGCTGCATCAGAGCCGACCACATCGATCAATCTTTCATCTATCGCCTTCCAGATTTCATCAATATCTTTCCTCTTCCTTAGAGAAGGTGCCATCTTGGCCAGGGATCCTCTTTTTTTCATCTCCTCATCAGTGAGGGTTAAATAATGTGGGCATGTCTCAGTGAAAAATTCAGGCTCACCCCAGCCCTTAAAAAGCCTTATTACTTCCAGAGATTCATGTGCGCTGACGTGAGGAAGATAAAGAGGACATTTAACAGTTTTGGCTAAAGTGAGTATGCGAAAAATGGCTTCGGCTTCTGCTAAGTTGGGATGAGTATATGGGTAATATTCGGGCGAAACATTTCCCTCAGCAATAAATTTGTCTTCCAGATAATCTAGGATGCCTCCATTTTCGGCGTGTACAGCAAACAATGCCCCGTTTTTTGCAATTGTCTCCATGCTCCTCAATAGCTCGTCGTCTTCCAGTTTCATTCCTCTCCGGGCATAGGCCATAAATGCCTTAAAAGAGGTGACTCCCATTTCGACTACCCGAGGAATCATTGCAACCATTTGTTCCATATCATCCTGAGTCAGCGTACAATGAATCCCGAAGTCAACAACAGAATTTTTTTCTCCCTCTTCTATAAAATCCTTAACCGCATCAAGAATAGTTCCAGTCTTTCCCCAAGCTTTGACAGCACCTACGTATGGGATAAGAGTCGTGATTCCTCCATATACGGCAGCTTTAGAGAGAGTGTCGATCCTGTCGGCATAAACGGGATGAAGGTGTGCATCAATAATTCCTGGCAAAACAAATTTTTCAGAAGCGTCAATGACCTTGAATGCCGGCCTCCCACTATCACCTGATTCGATGCTGTCAATCAGACCATCTTTGATGAAAATGTCGGCTTTCCTCATCTCCCGGCTATTTACACAAATGCCGCCTTTTATCGCAATATCTGCAGTTTCGGTTTTCAAAGTATTTTCTCCATTATCTTAAGGGAAAAACAATGAATTCTGTTCCTTCAATTTTTTCTTCCATCCCAAAATGACTTTAGTTCTATTAGCAGTTTATTCGAGAAGCTCACCGATTGTTCTAGCCACTATGGAGCTAGAGAGAATCACAGGTTTCCCGGTCAAAGTCCTGACCTCTTTTGTTAATTCACGGGTGAATCCCATGCAGTACATCACGATTAAGTCGCAATCGGCTTCTTTGAGAATCTTGCTTACCTGGGAAAAACGACTGAGATCTCCGTATGGAGATGCGTCTATTACAGTGATAAGAGAGGTGATATGGGAATAGCTTTCACGCACCCAGCCTTCTTGCTCGGGTACAGGAACGACGATTCCCAGATGATGTGTTTCATCGATCAAGCTCTCAACACATCGATCAACGATATGTTGCGGATAAACAACTAAGCATGCGGACTCAAACGGAGGAAAAGAACCTACACACAGAAGTAAAATAATAGAAACTTTATTTTCATTAAGCTCATGGATTGAGCGTTCGATCCGGGGGAGAATTTTCTCTTTGGCAATGATGACTTCAGTCCCATCCGACATACGCGTGCACAACGGCAGCATTCCTCCTTCCGGAGATAACTCTTTGACCTGTTCCAGAGTAAGGCCGTCCAAAGCTCCCCTTTCAAGAACACTAACGTTTTCGCCAAAATATGGCACCATTTCTTTGACGACATCTGGCCGGGGAGACTGGCCAATAGTAACAATCCCAATCTTTTTCATGATCTATGTCTTTTCAGAAGATGGAGGTGAATTCCCCTCATTTTGCGTGGTTAAGTTGATAACAAGACTCCTTTTTTACTCTAACCGCCATGATTTAAGTTAAGTGTTTCACT
>CAZIMJ010000156.1:0-1563 GCA_964540205.1 uncultured Eubacteriales bacterium
CTTCCGCCCTTGATTTGACGGAAAAAGAATATATCACCATGATTCGGCTCTGTCAACTACTTCCTAACTTTGAAATTCTTTGACCAGAAGCTCCACAAATCTGGCAAAAAAGTTGCTGATGTAGGCTCCATTCCCCGAACGACCCGGACACAAAACTTAAGCAATTCTTGAACCTGGATTATTCATAAAAAATGTCGATTATAAAAAGTACATTGAAAACGGAAATATCAAAGTGATTTACTGGAAGAATAATGTAAATATTTGATATTGCTTTTATTGAACAAAGTATCGACATTTTTTATGAATAATCCAGGTGAATAAATATTCGGTGAAAAATGTATTATAAGTAACAAGGTGACTGGAGTAGAATCATTTGTTCAAAGAGATGTTTGACTTTTTTGCCCCGACGTTGTTTATTATGAATATCATTTTTAAAAATGGAGGAGAAAAAAATGGGTGGTTTGTTAGTGGTTCTTATCATAATCGGGGCGGTTGTTATTTTCGCCATCGGTATTTACAACAACTTGATCACACTGAGGAATCGAGGGGATAACGCTTGGGCCCAGGTGGATGTTCAACTGCGGAGAAGGTACGACCTGATCCCTAATTTGGTCGAGACAGTCAAGGGATACGCCAAGCACGAGAAGGAAACCTTCCAGATGGTGACAGAAGCTCGGTCGAAAGCCATCAACGCCCAAACGGTCAAAGAACAGGGAGAGGCAGAGAACATGCTCTCAGGTGCGTTAAAATCGCTATTTGCCGTTGTGGAGAGTTATCCCGACCTCAAGGCCAATCAAAACTTCCTGATGCTTCAGGAGGAGCTGGCCGGAACAGAAGGGAAGATTGCCTATGCACGCCAGTTTTACAATGACACAGTCATGAAGTTCAACACCAAACAGCAGGTGTTCCCGGCGCGCATCATCGCCAGCATGTTCAACTTCTCAGAGAAAGAATACTTCGAGATAGAAGAGCCTGAAGCCAAAGAGCCTGTCAAAGTGGAGTTCTAGCCTCGGTTGATCTTTTTAGGCAACGGCCAAGACTTCAACAAAGCCTAAAATGTACGAACAGATCTCCAGCAACAAAAGGAAATCCTTCTTTCTCATTTTGTTTTTCCTAGGCTTGATTTTTGCCCTTGCCTGGTTTTTTGGACAAATCACAAACCTGGGATCTTATGCTGTGATCCCGGCATTCATCATCGCCATTATCATGACAATAGGCAGCTACTACGCTAGCGATAAGATCGTGTTGGCTGTCAGTCGTGCCCGCCCTGTAGCCAAGGAAGAATATCCGTACCTTTATAATGTCGTGGAGGGATTGGCCATTGCTGCGGGGCTTCCCAAACCGCGATGCTATATCATTAACGATACCGCCCCTAACGCTTTTGCCACCGGACGAAATCCTAAGAATTCGGTGATCGTTGTGACCACAGGCCTTCTGGAAAAATTGAACCGGGCAGAGCTCGAGGGAGTGATTGCACACGAGATGTCTCACATCAAAAATTATGATGTATTGGTTCAGACACTTTCTGTGGTTATGGTCGGAGTGGTTGTTCTGCTCAGCGAT
>CAZIMJ010000157.1:0-11477 GCA_964540205.1 uncultured Eubacteriales bacterium
TAGGGAGGGTCGGATCGTGAATAATCCATCTTTCTCTTGAATTATTCATAAAAGTTGACTTCATAGGGATATTTGGTTAGATTATTTCTCTTTTAGACTCACGGAGGATAATATGAATATTGGCGTTATCAACGAAAGCGGCAAGATAGAGAACCGCGCAGGTTTGACACCCAGTTCAGTATCCACCTTGACGAATAGAGGGCATGAGGTCTATATCCAGGCCGGAGCTGGTTTGAAATCAGGATATACAAACGAAGAGTACACATCGTTGGGCGGAAAGATCGTCTTCACAAAAGAGGAAGTCTTCGGACGCTCGGGTATCGTGCTCAACATTTCTCCTCTAAATGACGAGGAATGTAGCTTTGTCCAAGAAAACCAGATCCTGTTTGGCTTTCATCATCTGGCTGTAGCAAAAAAAAACGTACTCGAAGGACTTCTTAAGAAGAAAGCCACCATGATCGGGTATGAGATAGCCCAAAATGATGACGGAAGACTCCCTTTTATCGAGAGCCTGAGCGAGATCGCCGGTCAGATGTGTTTGGTCATCTCCGGACACTATCTTCAGAGCAATTATGGGGGGAGAGGTGTGGTCATCGGAGGAGTCGTGAGTGTTCCTCCCGCAACAGCTGTCATAGTGGGCAGCGGGATTCTTGCTAAAAGTGCCATCAAAGCTCTCCTTGGAGCGGGTGCTCATACCATAGCTCTGGGGTGTGACATGGAGGGCCTCAGGGAGATAGAGAACATGACCTCTGGCAGGGCGGTCACATTGATCGCGAGCCGGTACAACCTCGAACGGATGATCCAAGTCGCAGATATACTGATCGGTGCCGTTCTCCTGCCCGGTGAGAAGGCTCCCTTGGTGATCACGCGGGAGATGGTCAAAAAGATGAGGAAGGGCTCGGTCATCATCGATCTTTCCATCGACCAAGGAGGGTGTATCGAAACAAGTCGTCTGACCACTCTGGAACAGCCGACGTACATCGAAGAGGGCATCATCCACTATTGTGTGCCAAACATCACGTCCGCAGTAAGCCGGACATCCTCCAAGGTTTTGTCCAACATGGTGACGACGTACTTGCTCCAGATCGGAGAATTTGGTGTGGATGAGGTGCTAAAAAAGGATGCGGCCCTCTCACGAGGAACCTATGTTTATCGCGGGGAATTGGTGAGGAAGTCCATCGCAGAGAGGTTTGGTTTGGAGCATAATAAATCATTTCAATCTTAAAGTGGTAAAAATGGAAAAATATTTGAAAGAATTCGCAACTGAGCAGAAAGAGTTGATCCATATGCTGCACAAAACTCAAACGGAATATGGATACATTCCTCCAGAGGTGATCACTGCGATTTCCAAACATCTGAAAATTTCAGAGAGCGAAATCTATGGTGTTCTAACGTTTTACAAAGCATTTACTCTTGAGCCCCGAGGAGAACATATTGTAACGGTCTGTATGGGGACGGCATGCCACGTCAGAGGAGGTCCTCAGATCGCCGAGGAGATGGAGCGCAAGCTCGACATCAAAGTGGGCCAGACAACCGAAGATAACAAGTTCACACTCGAAACAGTGAACTGTTTGGGGTGTTGTGCGATTGGCCCGGTTGTTGTGGTTGATGGGAAATACTATTCTCAGATCACGGTGAAAAAAATAGATGGAATACTTAAGGATTATAAAGAGTAATCATTATGGACAAAATCACTAATCCGGAACAATTAATCGAGTGGAAAGAAGAAATCCTTTCGAGGCGTCCCCAATACAAAAAAACGATCGTCGTATCCTCAGGGACGTGTGGCCAAGCCAGTGGTTCCCTTCCTGTCATCGATGCGCTCGATGAAGAGTTGGGAAAAAGGCGCTTAAAAGATACGGTTGGTGTTGAAATAACAGGATGTCACGGGTTTTGTGAACTGGAACCGAATATCATCATCTATCCTGAGGGGATTTTTTACGGGAACCTAGAGCCAAAGGATATTCCAGAGATCGTGGAGAGGACTGTGTTCGGAGATGAGGTATTAGACTCATATACTTATAAGGATCCGCAGACAGGAAAGAAAAGCACTTTTCAAAAGGACATCCCTTTTTACGGAAAGCAGATGCGACTCCTCACGGGCAATAATTTCAGGATCGACCCAAGAAGTATTGAGGATTATGTACGCCTGGATGGGTATCAGGCTCTCACCAAGGTCCTGTTTGATAAAACTTCAGAAGAGGTGATTCTAGAGATCGAAAACTCAGGCTTGAGAGGCAGAGGGGGTGGCGGATTTCCCACGGGGCGGAAATGGGCCATCTGTCAAAAAGCCAAATCCGAAAAGAAATACATCATCTGTAATGCAGATGAGGGAGATCCCGGTGCTTACATGGACAGAAGTCTTCTGGAAGGAAATCCGCACAGTGTCATCGAGGGGATGATCATAGGCGCGTATGCCATCGGCGCAACAGAGGGTTATATCTATGTCAGGATGGAATATCCTTTGGCTGTCAAGCACCTGATGATCGCGCTGGAGAAGGCCACGCAGTATGGCTTTTTAGGAATGTCCATCATGGGATCAGAATTCCATTTTGACATCCATCTGGTCGAAGGTGCCGGTGCTTTTGTCTCAGGAGAGGAGACATCCCTGATGGCCTCGATAGAGGGGAAACGTGCTTTCCCCCGTCAGAGGCCTCCTTTCCCGGCTCAGAAAGGCCTGTGGGGAAAACCAACAAATATCAACAATGTGGAGACCTGGGCCAATGTCCCGTTGATCATAAACCGGGGCGCTGACTGGTATTCGAAAGTCGGAACGAAAAAGAGCAAGGGGACAAAGATCTTTTCGCTCGTTGGAAAGATCAACAACACAGGTCTTGTAGAAGTCCCCATGGGGATCACACTCCGTGAGATCATTTATGATATCGGCGGAGGGATCAAGGATAATAAAAAAATCAAAGCCGTTCAGACTGGGGGACCATCAGGGGGTTGTATTCCTGTCGAGAAGTTGGATCTTCCCATTGACTATGACACGCTCGCTAAAGCCGGGTCGATCATGGGCTCTGGGGGAATGATCGTCATGGATGAGGATACATGTATGGTTGATGTGGCCCGGTATTTTCTGAACTTTACCCAAGAGGAATCTTGCGGAAAGTGTGTGCCATGCCGGATTGGAACTAAACAGATGGTAAATATCCTGACTCGTATTACGGAGGGGAAGGGCGAGGAAGGAGATATCCAGCGACTGGAAGACCTGTCTAAAACGATAAAAACAGGTTCGCTCTGTGGGTTGGGCCAAACTGCTCCGAATCCTGTCCTCACGACTCTCCGCTATTTTCGGAAAGAGTATGAGATTCATATCAAGGAGAAGAGCTGTCCAGCTCTTGTCTGTAAGGCTTTGATCAGTTATTACATCGAACCCGATAAGTGTGTTGGCTGTCTGCTCTGTAAGAAAAGTTGCCCCGTAGATGCCATCAGTGGCGAACGAAAACAGCTTCATGTCATCGACCAGGACTTGTGTATCAAATGCGGAGCGTGTTTAGATGTCTGCCCACCTAAAGTGGCTGCTGTATCTAAATACACAGGGAAGAAGAGAAAAAGCCTTTTGAAAAAAGATTCTCCCAAGAGAGTGAAGAAATGAAGATAACTATAGACGGTAAAACGATCGAGACAGAAGGCCAAAAGACAATTCTAAATGTTGCCCGTGACAATAGGATTTTCATCCCCTCTCTCTGTGATCATAAGGAATTATCTCCTTTCACGGGATGTCGCATTTGCTTGGTGGAGATCAAGGGGAGAAGGGGCTATCCTCCGTCTTGTGGAACCTATGTCGAAGAGGGCATGGAGATCGTTACCGACTCTCCCGAACTGCGGAAATTAAGGAAAGACATCCTCGAATTGATCCTCACGGAACACCCAAATGCCTGTTTGATCTGCACAGAAAAAGACAGCTGTGATGAGTACAAATCGACCATAAGGAAAGTCGGGGAGGTCACGGGCTGTGTCCTCTGTTCGAACAATCGGCACTGTGAGCTTCAGGATGTTGTCGATGCTCTAAAGCTGGAAAAGGTGAGTTTTCCATCTATTTACAGAGATTTCGAAATCAAGAGAAGAGACCCTTTCTTTGATCGCAATTATAATCTTTGTATCCTGTGCGGAAGATGTGTCCGGGTCTGTCACGAATTGCGAGGCGCTTCAGCGATCGCGTTCGTCAACAGAGGACCGGATGAAGTGATCGGGACTGTATTGGATAAGCCTCTTGTGGAGTCGGGTTGCCAATTCTGCGGAGCGTGTGTGGATGTGTGTCCCACCGGGTCTTTAGTTGAGAGAGGGCTTAAGTACCAATCCCTTCCCGATGGGGAGGCCAAAACGATCTGCCCCCTTTGTAGCATGGGTTGTGAATTAGATGTCTGGTTGAAGGATGGTCGGATTTTGAGCGCTTCACCTTCATCGGATGGATCCGTCAATCACGGTCAAGCCTGTGTCAAAGGCCGGTTCATGATCAAAGATGTTGTGTACAGCTCTCAGAGAGTCCTGTCTCCTTTGATCAAGAGAAAGGGCGAATTTGAAAAAGTGAGCTGGGATGAAGCTTTGGATTTTGTGGCCCGGAAACTCAAGGGGTATAAAGGTAAGGAGATTGCACTGATCGAGTCCTCCCAACTGGCATGCGAAGATGGGTTTGTGGCCCGCAAGTTCGCAAATGACGTTTTGAAAACGAAAAATGTCGATACCCGATCGATTTTTTCTCCCTATGAAGATTGTTACAGGGCTGCGCAGAAAAGTGGATCCCCCACCAGGCTTAATTTTGATATCAAAGATATCTCTGATGCGGATACGATCGTCCTTTCCGGGTCGGATATTGTCAGATCCCATCCCATCATCTGGCTTGAAGTTCTGAAAGCCGTTAAGAATGGAGCCAAACTGATCGTTGTCAGTCCGACCGAATTCCTTCTCAACCGGTTCGCTTGGCACTGGTTGAGGATCAAGCCTGGTTCAGAATCTCTCCTATTCGGCTTCCTTGCCAAGTTTCTGTTGGAGGGCACGGAGGCTAAAGAGAATCTTGATATCGACCGCACCGCCGGCTTTGTCAAATCTTTAGAGAAGATCCATGCATCCGACGCAGTGAAGTTGACCGGTATTGACGAAATTTCCCTGAAGCAGGTATCCGACCTTTTTGCCAATGGAGGGACGTCTGTGTTCCTGTTTGGAGCGGGACTTACTCAATCCCCCTCTGACGCGATCAATGCTTCCGCAATCCGAAACTTGGCTCTTTTGAGTGGATCCAAATTACTGCCCCTAGGTTTGGAATTTAACGATCGAGGTCTTTTCGAACTCTCGGATTTATCCTCAGAACGAACGATCGCTAAAGATCAGATTCTCCAATGGGTTTTTGAAGGAAATATCAAGGGTCTTTATCTTGTAGGATCCGCAGCGCTTCCAAAGACAATAAAGACCGGGTTTTTGGTCGTTCAGACCAGTCATTTGGATAAGAATTCTGAAAAAGCCGATGTCATCCTTCCCGCCGCGACCTTCGCCGAGACAGAGGGAATCTATGTAAATGTCGAAGGTCGTATACAGATGTCTCAGAGAGTCATCCCTCCGCTTGGGGACGCGAAGCCCGATTGGTGGATCTTTTCTCAACTCGCCCGAAAGATGAAGGTTAAAGGATTTGATTATAAAAAACCGGCCGATATCTTAAAGGAGATTCGGCAGGTATTCCCTGGGTTTGCCAACGCCAGCTCTCCCAGATTAGAGAAGGGAGAAAAAATATTTCTCAAAGAGGAACAGAAGGATTCGGCTGGACTTAGCCCGGTGAATTTCGAGCTGACTGGTGTGGAGACCTCCAAGGATTACCCGTTTAAGATGATCCTGAGGCCTAATCAAGATAGTTATAGAAACTTATCATTAAGTTTAGAAAATAGAGGATTTGCGGCCATACAAAATTCCCGTTGGATTCGAATGAATCCTGAAGACGCAAAAAAATTGGGAGTGAAAAATGAAGACCATCTTGTTGTGAAGTCATCGAACGGAAAGATGGAAGGTGTGCTCAATGTGTCGGGGGCATTACCTCGGGGTTTGGTCGAATCCCAAATCGTCTGGAACGAAGATGCCCATATCTCTGGATTTTCCCTCGTTTTTCCCCTGTCAAAGGGATACTATCCCCAGCAACCCATTCCAGTTAAGATCAAAAGAGGAAAATAATGGCAAAGATCTTAAAAAGAGAACGCTTGGTCCCGAATATTCATCTCATTGAGATTGAGGCACCCCAGATTGCAAAAAAATGTAAGCCCGGTCAATTCGTGATCATCATGGCCGATAACTTTGGTGAGAGGATCCCTTTAACGATTGCCGATTGGGACACAGAAAAAGGAAGTGTCACGTCAATTTTTCTCGTGGTCGGAACCTCGACACACAAATTGTCTCTTCTTGAAGCTGGGGATGAAGTCCCGGTTTTTGTCGGGCCCCTTGGACGTCCATCAGCGATCGAGAAATTCGGAAAGGTTCTCTGTGCGGGAGGGTGTTTTGGCATTGCTGCAATTTATCCAATCGCTAGGGCTATGAAAGAGGCAGGAAACAAGGTGATCACAGTCCTGGATGTCAAGGCGAATTTTCTCCTCTATTGGGAGGATAAACTCAGATCTGTGAGTGATGAATTTTATGTTTCATCGAGGGATAGCTATTATGACTGTAAAGAATATATCCACAAAACTCTTGAGAGTGTCGTCAAGAAGGAAGAAAAAATCGACCGAGTCATCTCCATCGGCTGCACATATCTGATGTATGTATGTTCCGAGTCCACTAAGCCCTTGGGTGTGAAAACTCTAGTCAGCCTCAATCCCATCATGGTCGATGGAACGGGGATGTGCGGAGCCTGCCGCGTCACTGTGGATGGCAGGACAAAATTTGCATGTGTCGATGGCCCAGATTTTGACGGTCATCTGGTTGATTGGGAGGAATTGTTTATCCGGCGAAAGTCCTATTTTGAGGATGAAATCGAGTCTTTGTGCTACTGGGAAAAGAAAAATTTCCCTTAAAGCAATAGACTGGAAAGAGTGCAAAAATGGCAGAAAAAAAAGAGATGCCCCCTGAGCTTAAAGAAAAACTGCGAGCAAGATTCAATGAAGATTGGCGCAAGGAATTGCGGAGATCGGTTCCTGTAAAAGAGAGGATGAAACTTTCGCGACAAAAGATGCCGGAAAGAGATCCTGAGGTGCGCAATCAAGATTTTTCAGAAGTCAATCTCGGTTTAGCTGAGAAGTTGGCCAAGGAGGAAGCCAGAAGGTGCTTGGATTGTGCCAATCCTCAGTGCGTTATGGGTTGTCCTGTGGGAATCGACATTCCCACCTTCATTAAGCTCCTAGAGATAGGGGATTATAAACAGAGTGTGCGTAAATTAAAGGAGACCAATGTCCTCCCGGCTATCTGCGGACGCGTGTGCCCCCAGGAAACGCAGTGTGAGGAGTTGTGTAACCTGAAGAAGGCGACCGGAGTTCCCGTAGCCATCGGAAACTTGGAGCGGTTTGTTGCCGACTATGAGAGAAACACAGGTGAGGTTTACATCCCGAAGCTCCCGCCTTCAACCGGACATAAAGTTGCTGTATTGGGAGCGGGTCCTGCGGGTTTGACGGTTGCTGGAGATCTGGCCTTGAAGGGCCATGATGTGACGATATTCGAAGCTCTCCATTTAGCCGGTGGAGTGCTGGTTTATGGTATTCCTGAGTTCCGTCTTCCAAAGAAGATCTTGAGTGCAGAAGTCGATTACTTGAAAAGCCTCGGTGTTGAGCTGAAAACCAATTTTGTCGTGGGATTGACAGCCACAATCGATGATCTGAAGAAAGAAGGGTATGAGGCCTTCTTCATCGGGACTGGTGCTGGACTGCCGAATTTCATGCGGATCCCGGGTGAGAACCTGGTGGGAGTGTATTCAGCGAATGAATATCTTACACGCGTAAATTTGATGCGGGCATATGATTTTCCTGTCTATGATACACCGGTCTTCTTGGCGAAGAGAGCCGCCGTTTTTGGCGGAGGCAACGTGGCCATGGATTCTGTGAGAACAGCGAAAAGGCTGGGTGCGGAATTTTCTGCCTGTGTCTACCGCAGGTCCAGGGCAGAGATGCCGGCTCGAGTCGAGGAGGTCCATCATGCCGAAGAAGAAGGCATAGAATTCCATTTCCTGACGACTCCGATACGATTCATCGGCGACGATAAAGGCCATCTTAAAGCAATGGAGTGTCTCCGTATGGAGTTGGGAGAGCCCGATGATTCCGGGAGACGGCGTCCTGTTCCCATCGAGGGGTCGGAATTCATCATGGAGGTTGATCTGGCAGTTGTTGCCATCGGCAACAGCTCGAATCCACTGATCGGCCAGACTACCCCCGAACTCGAAGTCGGCAAATGGGGCAATGTCGATGTGGATTGGGAAACCATGGCGACAAACATGGAAGGGATCTATGCCGGCGGAGATATCATTCGAGGTGGCGCCACAGTCATCCTTGCAATGGGTGATGCACGGATAGCTGCCAATGAGATGGATAAATACCTTCACTCTAAAAAATGCAAAAAGAGTAAACGTTAAATGGGATTTGTATCGTAAAACGTGAAACGTCAAATGTGAAACGTGAAATGCAAAAAGAAATAGCCGCAAAGGGTTCTGAGGGGAAATTAAGGTATAGAAGGTATGCATACCTTTCACGTTTTCCGTTTCACTTTTTACGAGACAGGAAAGGTTGGTAAATAAGGATGAGTTGGATCGACGATTATAAAAAGAAATTGGTAACTGCCGAGGAAGCTGTTTCCGGTATAAAAAGTGGTGACTGCATTTACATCAGTGGAAACGCTGCATCTCCTTATGTTTTGATGAATGCCTTGGCTGCACGAAAGGATGAACTGAAGGATGTCGAGCTCGCTCATGTCCTCCTCCTTGGAGAAGACCCTCTGTCCAAACCAGAGATGGAGGGACACTTCCGACATAACTCGCTTTTTGTCGGTCCAGCTGACCGGAAAGCCATCAATGAGGGGCGAGCGGACTACGTCCCGATTTTTCTCCATCAGATCCCTGATCTGTTCTACTCGAACCAGATGCCCTTGGATGCTGTCATGCTCCATCTTTCTCCCCCTGATGAGCATGGTTTTATGAGTTATGGTGTTGAAGTGCTGGCCTCCAAGGCAGCGGCAGAGACAGCCAAAGTCGTTATTGCCCAGGTGAACGAAAAGATGCCGCGAGTCCTGGGGGATTCATTCATTCATATCTCTCGAGTGCACAAGATCGTCGAGATCTCAGAAGATCTGCCTCAGCTCGAAAAAAAACCTTTCAGCGATATGGAAAAAAAGATCGGGGGACTTATCGCCGATCTCATCGAGGATGGGTCCACCCTCCAATTGGGTATTGGCGGGATCCCTGATGCTGTCCTGGCGGCTTTGGCGGGCAGACGTGACCTGGGCATCCACACAGAGATGGTCTCTGATGGAGTGATGGAGGCCATCGAATCGGGCACGATCACGGGGGCAAAAAAGACGTTCCATCCCTATAAAGTCATTATGACCTTTATACTGGGTTCGAGTAAGCTGTATGATTTTTCAGACAACAATCCGATTTTTGAGGCCCATCCGACCGATTACACGAACCATCCTTTTAATATTTCCAGAAACGAGAACATGATCGCTATAAACTCTGCGATCGAAGTGGACATCACAGGACAGGTCTGTTCGGATTCGATCGGCTCCTACATATACAGTGGATTTGGCGGCCAGGTGGATTTCATCAGGGGAGCAGCGCACTCAAAAGGCGGGAAACCCATCATTGCACTCCCTTCAACTGCCAAGGGAGGGGAATTGTCGAGGATCGTTCCTTACCTCAAGAAAGGATCTGGTGTCGTGACGACCCGCGCGGATGTGAAGTATGTGGTGACGGAATTTGGTATTGCCTTCCTCCACGGAAAAAACCTCCAAGAACGAACGAGAGCCCTCATCGACATCGCCCACCCCGATTTTAGAGATGACCTCATCCAAGAGGCAAAAGCCCGACATCTTATCCAATAGCGCTGATGACATTTCCAAATTCATGATGAGTGACGTTCCGAGTGTTCAGATCGATGATTTCGAAAACACGCCAATTTTTCCCAACCGAGGAAAAATAGGCTCGGTCGTGGAGGCCTCGCTCTCCTTCCCCTCTGGTCAAGGAACCATGGCCGCTCAACCTTCAAACGGTTTTCTCCATCATGCGATCTGAACACTTAATTACGCAAAATTGTATTCATGCCATCACGATTTTGGAAATGCGTAGCATAGCTCTTGATTAAATGGTGGGAAATTGTAAAACTATAACTGTTACGATTAGCCTGGATTATTCACGAGTTGAGGTTGCTGCAAAGGCTAGGCAGTGGCTCACGAAGCTGTAGTGAACTGCCGCGAGTGGGCTACAACGAAGGCTTGGTAGTGAGATCGGCTCGTCCGTAGGGTGAAAAATATCGATTATATATGAAAATATCATAAGAAATATATGCCCAAACGAGTATACCGAAAAAACAATGTAAAGTTCTGAAATTGCGTTTGTTATGATACATATCGACATTTTTTATGAATAATTCAGGTTGGATAAGCTTACGGAGAGAATATGAGACAATCAAGCCTGTTCGCAGAAGCTAGAGGCCGTATCGGGACAGATGAGTCGGGGAAAGGCGATTATTATGGGCCTTTGTCCGTTGCCGGCTTTTTCCTTCCAGAGGGTCAGGAAGAGGTTCTCCAGGAGTTGGGGGTTAGAGACAGCAAAAAAATATCTGATAATCGGGTTAAAGAATTGTCCGACCTGATTCGGAATGGATACATACACACTGTTGTAGCCATCGGTCCGGAAAAGTACAACGAGCTGTACGAAAAGCTCAGGAATCTCAACCGATTACTTGCCTGGGCCCATTCTCGTGCCATTGAGAACTTGCTCGAAGAAGTCCCCTGCACTCTTGCTATCACTGACCAGTTTGGGGATAAGGCGTTTGTTTTGAATGCATTGATGAAAAAAGGCCGGAATATCGAGCTAATCCAGAGACCCAAGGCTGAAGAAGATCTGGCTGCGGCTGCGGCCTCGATCCTGGCTCGGGCTGAATTCTTAAAGCGCCTCTATTTTCTTTCTCAAGAGGTGGGAATCGATCTTCCCAAGGGTGCTTCGGCTAAGACAGAAGAGGTTGGAGTAAAGCTTATCCAAAAGCATGGGATCGGGATCCTGAATAAGGTGGCAAAAAAGCACTTCAAGATCACTGGCCGGATCCTTTCTGTCGTAAACAACAAAAAATAAATGGTTTTCTTTTCATGTATAAGGGGTGAGGCGAATGAATAAAGTCACGAAACGGCTCTATTTTGACAATCCCTATCAGGTCGAATTCAAAGCGAACGTCATCGGAAGGGAAGTGTATGAGAAAAAGCCTGCTTTAATTCTTGACCAGACGTGTTTCTACCCGGAATCTGGAGGGCAGCTTGCGGATAAAGGAAGGATCAACGGTGTTGAGGTTCTGGATGTTTTAGAG
>CAZIMJ010000158.1:0-40635 GCA_964540205.1 uncultured Eubacteriales bacterium
TTTAAAAGGCCATCTTTTATTTCACAAATATAAACAGATTATTTTAGACAAAACTGTTTGCTAAATGCAACAACATTATAAAATTATCGTCTTTTCATTGAGTGCAATCACTCAAAACCAAACCATAAAAATGAAGGACAATGAATCTTTTAAGAAGAGGCCTTTTTCTTTATCCGTATCCGTAAAGGGAACAGCCGATTCTCTTTGTAGCAAGAATTGTAAAAAGCTTGGAAAGAAATTAAGGGATATGATAAGAAGTTGCTTTTTTTACAACAAAAATGCCTGGATTAAATGATGGGCTACTTCTCGGTCTCATTCAGCACTTTTGCGGGCGGAGGATCATTCACCCAATCCCCTTCCTTGACTACAAGCTTCCCCGCCTTTATGACGATATCCGGCCATCCGGCCAAGACTTTTCCCTCAAAAAGTGAAAAAGGCGTCCCTGAACGGATTTGACTCTTGTCAACCCTTTTCCACTTTTCCATATCGACCACCACCAGGTCAGCGTCTGCCCCGGGCCATAAGATTCCTTTTTTAGGAAAGACTCCGAATATTTCCGCTGGCCTCCGTGTCATCAAATCGACAAGATTGGGCAGAGATACTCCCCTGTTGATTTGTCCCTCCGTGAGCAGGCCTGGCAAATGGTGCTCCAGACTGGGGGCATTCGGCATTGCTTCCCACACCGATCTCTCCAAACCCTTGATCTCCTGACTCATCGGGACAGAATCAGTCCCCAACGAATCCACACCCCCTCTCTCCAGGCTCTGCCATAATGCCTCTTGAGATTCTTTATTCCTCAGAGGGGGCAGCCATTTTGGCAAATTCCCTTCTACGTTCTCAATATGAAAGAGAAGATAAGGAGATGTTGTCTCTGCATAGATTTTTCTGCCCTCGCACTTCGCCTTGGAAACCGTTTCGATCCCACCTTTCGTGGAAACGTGCACAAAATAGGTGGCAATATTTCTAAATTCCTTTGTCAAGAACAATGCCCTTCGTATGGCCTCTTCTTCAGCAATGGCAGGGTGAGTCTCCGACCATTCTTGGACGGAGGTTTTCATCCCATCCTTGACAGAGATAGCCTCGGTTGCCCATCTGACAAGCGAAGCGTTCTCTGCATGGATACAGACAGTGATCTCCTTATTCAAACTTTCCAGTTTCTCGTAAACCCTTTGCATGAAGCTGTCTTCGATATCCGGGATGATTCCCTCAACACCGCACATGTACATTTTGAACGATCTTATTCCATAGTTCTCGACATACTGTTGAATTTCTGCAAGATGCTCCTCACTGGCAATTGTGGGGTGGAAAAAAACATCCGCACTGGAATGAGCTTTAACCTTCGAATAAAAATCTTCAAGCTTTGGGATGTAAGAGCCTTTATCGTACAAGAAACAACCCAAACTTGTTACGCCCCCCCACAACCCGGCTTTGGTTTCATCTTTAATGTCTTTCTCAAACGGAGCAAAAATCCCCATGTGAACATGGGGATCGATAATCCCAGGAAGAATGAATTTTCCTGATACATCGATTTCCTCTCCTTGTATTTCCTGTCCTGTATGCTGGAGGGCCACGATCTTACCGTTGGAGATAAGAACATTCGACCGGAATATTCCCTGCCCCGGCCAGACGATATTTCCGTTTTTCAAAACGATATCGACCTGAGTCCCTGTGACAGGAGGTTGTTCTAAAACCTGATCTCGAAATTCAAGTGGAATCCAACCCTGGGAGGTTCCGGTGTCATTCGATGCCTTCTGAGAAGATGCCGGCGGCATCACGGATGGGGAGTCATTCTCCGGTTGGGATGAGACTTCAGGTAAGACTCCCGAGGATGCACTTGGTATCTCTAATGCTGCTTCGGGAGTATCGCTAACAACAATCTTAACGCCCAATTTTGTGGCCATCTCTTTGGCTATTCCTGTCACCACATCATCAGCATCGACAGTGAAAGTCCTCTGGCCCGTGAGATAGACCAACTCTACATCCGATGCCGTTATAAATCTTCTCATCAGAACTTCAACTTTTCTTCTACTTCTGAATTTGCCGGATTGCGCCCTCCGCTGCTTTCCGTGCTGTTCTTATCTCGGCTTCTGTGCCTGCGATATAAAGACGGCCAAATTTGCCGATGGGATTGAAATGGATGAGTTTCATTTCACTCGCTTTTTCAGCTTCATTTGTTGCTAGGGTAATATAGGCCGCAGGTTCTACTTCCATGATAAAAAGGCTTTCCGATGGGACAAGGAGTGACCCTTTCCGGTACTTGTTGAGGAGCTGTGCCTGATGAGGCGAAACATTAGTCACCACATCAGAGGAGACGATTCTCGGTTTAACCCTATCCTCAATCTGCAATCCGCATGCAGAAAGAATGGCTATACCAGCTTCACGGACATCCTCTACCGAAAAAGAATGCATCTCTACTAACCCGAATTCTCTTTCGACAGTCAGAAGGCCAGGCTTGACCTCTGTCTGCTTCAAAGCCCTATCCAACAGAGAATAGACACCACTTCCTGGCGATAACTCAATGATCAGTTGCGCCATTTCAACAATTGGCACATCCCCTTCCAATTCTGAACCCAGGAATGCGGCATATTGAGGTTGCATGGAATCAATTAAAGCAAAAGTTCTCAGTTCATACGGATTTTTTCCTGTCATAGCAACTCTCTCTTTTTCCTTATTTATTTACTTGGTTCCTTTCTCTTTTTTTGGGAGCAGGGCTTCTGTATCGGCATGGGGTCTTGGGATGACGTGCACTGACACCACTTCTCCGATTTTCTTGGCCGCTGCTGTTCCAGAATCTAATGCGGCCTTAACGGCACCCACCTCGCCCTGGATAAAAACAGCAACAAAACCTCCGCCGGCTTTCTCTACTCCGACTAGCTTCACATTTGCTGATTTTACCATGGCATCCACGGCTTCAACCGAGCCGACAAAACCTTTAGTTTCAATCATTCCTAAGGCATTCATTGAATATCTCTCCTTAATTTATTGATCTTTTTGGGTTCATTTCTCCTTGGGTGTTATACGAAGATAGAATGAACTCCCATTACTTCCTGTATATCTCTTTTCCCTCGACGTTCAGAGAGTCAAATATCGAAACGACCACTGCATCGATAGGAACGCCTTTAACCTCCAGGGCACTTTGTGCTGGAGCCCCTTGTATGACTCCGACAACTTCGCCCTCCCCTGCACCCACATTATCTACGGCAATAAACTCGTCAAGGAGTTGTCCAGAGTTAAGTTTCACTCTCCCTACCACGAGCAATGGGTATCCTTCCAGCCGACTATCTTTTACGGTTGATGTGGCATTGCCTATGACTTTACATACTAACAATCGTATCACCACCTTTTCTCATTTGAGCAATATCAAAGGAACTGAAATTCCTGAAGAAGCCTTTACATATCTTAAAACTTCTTCCAGTCAGACTTCCCGTCAAATAATGATCAAGAAAACACATAACTACCACAGATATTTTTTTTATGTCAAGCAAATAATTCTGGATTGGATTACCTTGAAAATCTGGCATCCTTCATTCGACCATACAACATCGACAATAACACAATTTCGAACCTACGTATATAGATTTTTTTGCCTTCTGAGTACACAATACAAACAATTGACAATAAATATCTCGTTGTTATAAGCTCTTTACCTGCGAAAATCAACCAACTGAAAAATAGAGTCAATTTTGACAGAATCCGCTAGAATGAGAAAATTACTAAAAGGTAGGAAAATCAAATGAAAAGAAAATTTTATACGGCCGCTGATATCGAACTCTTGAATGCAAGAGGAATCAAAGAGCTGACCGTGGACGAGAATGATGTTGTCCTCGAATTGGCAAAGGAGGCTGCGGAGCGTTACGGAATCACGATCAAGCTTAAATCAACGGTTGAACTCATCACTCAGAAAAGGGAGGGGGTCACTGTCACGCCTCCCTATGATATGCAATCCTGGCGCAAACAGTTTCCCATATTGGAGAATGGCATCCATTTAGCCAACTGTTCACAATCTCCACAATCCCTACATTCCCGAAAAACAATCGATGGATATCTGGACAACTGGAACGAAATGGGGATGAACTGGGAAGAATGGGTCGAAGCCGTTAACGAATCAAAGGCTGTATTTGCCAAATTAATCAACTGTGATAACTCAGAAGTCGCCATGCACACATCTGTCTCGCAATCGACCTACTCAATAGCCAGCGCACTCGATTATTCTGGAAAGCGGAATAAAGTCGTCGTAACCGAGGCGGAGTTTCCAACTGTCATTCATATCTGGATTGCAAGCAAACGTTTGGGTTTTGAGCTGGAATTCGTCCCGCTTACAAACGGCGAAATTGATCTAGGAGAGTACGAAAGGATAATTGACGAAAGAACTCTTATCGCTTGTATTCCCCAGGTGTATTATCAGAACGGCTTCAAACAGGATATCGCTGCGATCTGCCAAATCGCTCATAAAAAAGGAGCGCTGCTTTATGTCGATGCATATCAATGCCTGGGCACAGAGCCTGTCGATGTTAAAGCCATGGACATTGACTTTTTATCTACAGGAAATTTAAAATATTTGCTGGGCCTGCCGGGATCGGCTTATTTATATGTCAAAAAAGAACTCATTTCCTATCTTAAACCTATGGCCACGGGCTGGTTTGGGCAGGAAAATCCCTTCGCTTTTGATATCCATAACTTCCAATACGCAAGTGATGGGCGAAGATTTGATACGGGCACCCCATCGATCATCACGGCCTATGCCGCTAAAGCGGGCATGGAGATCATCAACGAAGTTGGAGTTCCAAACATAAAGATCTGGATCGACGAACTGTCACGCTACACAATCCAAGAGTTGGACAAAAGGGGACTCAAGACAACATCTCCCAGAGATATTGCAAAAAAAGGCCCGACTACCGCGATCGTTGTTCAGGATCCGCATAGCGTTGAGGTTGAGCTCAAAAAAAAGAGAATCGTGGCATCAGCCAGGGGACCGATCCTTCGATATGCACCTCATTTCTATATCACTCACGAAGATATTGATCGTGCGTTGGATGCACTGGAAGAAGTTATTCAGCAATTGGGACAAAGATGAGAACAGCAGCCATCCATTTCTTCTGGAATAAGCCTCTTATTTTTTTTATTCTATAAATCCCGAGCGACGCCCTTAGTATGTATGGAATAAAAAACATGGAGGGGAATGTTCTTCAGATTTCCCAAAAAGGATAAAATTAAAAATGAATCTCGAAACAGACAACCAAAAAAGGGAAACATTCACTTCATTCTTTGGAGTATTGATGACAATGATCGGCGTAGCTGTTGGATTGGGGGCGGTCTGGCGCTTTCCTTATATGGTCGGAAAATTCGGCGGAGCCGCCTTTGTGCTCTTTTACATAGCGATTGTTCTCTTCGTTGGGATCCCCGCACTTATGGCCGAATGGGTTCTCGGTCGACACACCCAGAGAGGCACTCTGGGCGCGTTTGAGAAGGGGAAGTTCCCTGGGGGGAAGTACCTCGGAGGATTTTTGTTTATTATCGTCTTCTTCGCCACTGGCTATTACACCAACGCTATTGGGTGGGTCGGGTTTCATGCCATAGCAGAAATTGTCCATGCCTTCGGAGGAAAATTCGACGCCTCTTCAGTACTCCCTCCTCAGGTAGGATTCAAGCTTACCCCATTCCTGTTGCAACTCTTAATGACCGCATTCGTCATGTCAACTTGTGGTGTCGTGCTCATCAAGGGTTTAAAAAAAGGCATAGAAAAAGTCAGTAAGGTTGCTGTCCCTTTCCTCTTTATGACTTTAGCTATTCTCATAATACGATCGACCACTCTCAATGGTGCCAGCGAAGGAATCAAATGGTATATCGGGAGCTTCCGCTTCAACGAATTGACTCCATCGGTTATGGCTGCCGCCCTGGGCATGGCTTTTTTCTCCATGTCTCTGGGGGGAACTTTTATGGTTATTTACGGTTCATACCTTAATAAAAAAGACAATATCTCAAAAAATGCACTTCTAACCGGCATCGGGGCTTCCACGGCAGGAATCTTAGCAGGTTTTGCCATTTTTCCCGCTGTGTTTTCCTTCGGGCTCGAACCCGCCTCCGGACCAGGATTGATTTTTTCAACATTACCCAAAACGTTTGAGCTTATGCCTGTTGGATGGCTTTTCGGTCTTCTCTTCTTCCTGGGGCTCTTCGGAGCGGCTTATCTTTCCGATGTCGCAGCTTTTGAAGTGCTTGTCGGCGGAATCGTTGACAATACAAGTATAGGAAGAAAAAAAGCTGTCTTCATAGTCATTGGAATTTGTTATGTCCTCGCTATTCCACCCATGATTAACTACAAAATTTTTATCCCGTGGGACTTGACTTTCGGCTCGGGGATGCAAGCCATTGGCTCCCTTTTTGCAGTCCTAACAGCAGTCTGGTGTATTAAAAGGGCAGACGCGATAAAGGAACTCTCGGAAGGAAGAAAAAAAGCCTTTCCTCTTTTTCTCTACTGGTGGATAAGAATTGTTATTCCCATCGCGATTTTATTTGTGGGCATCAATTGGCTTTTAAGCTCCGTCTTAAATATCCAAATATTCGGATAGATGCCAAGGATTTCAGCATCGGGCGGAATTCCAGATACGAACAGACCGAAGAAAAAGGGTTGTCATTTTGAGAAATACAGCCTGCAATAATTGAATAAGGAGATCTAAATGAAAAACATGATCTTAATTTTTGCATTATTCACCCTGGCTTGTACATTACCCTTAAACGGAGAGGACTCCCGTCTTATTGGGCCTTGGAAAGCCATATCTTACACACTTGACGGAACAGCATATCCCATGAATGGCCTTGTTATATTTACAAAAAATCATTTCTCTTCCAATGTCGTCTTTAAGATGACCAATGGCCCAATTGATGATTCTAATCACAACGCTGGTCTGTATGAGGCAGATGGGAAAAAACTCATTTTTAAGGAACAACTGGTCCAGCTTCATCTCCGGCCCGGCAATCCTGAAGAACAGATCGAGCTGCCCAATCAGCCTTACGAAGAGACAAGTTATAAACTGGAAGGGAACCTATTGAGAATTATTTTCCCTTCAAAAAACCAATTCATCCTTGAAAGGATAATCGAGTAATCATTCCAAAACCAACCCTGCTTTCAGGATCGATCCCGAAGAGATGGTTAAAAAATCGCTTTTGACTTTAAGACCATTCAATGATATAAATTTAAAAAAATAAATTTGATGATGGCTCATTACTCAAGCATACGGCAGTAGGGCACAAGACAAATCATTGTTAAATCATGCCAAAATAGAGGTGATTGAATGACATTCATAAGTCTGTTTCGTCCGAAGATTGAAAAGCTCAAGGCGAGAAAAGACATTGAAGGACTGATCAAATTATTGCAGCATAAGAATTTTAAGATTCGAAAAAATACCGCTGCAGCCCTCGGAGAACTGAGGTCCTCCCAAGCCATAGACTCCCTCATCCATGCATTGGGGGATGAAAATTGGGAGGTAAGAAAAGAAGCTGTCTTATCGCTCAGCCAAATAGAAAAGCTGGAAACAGTAGAACCTTTAATCCATGCATTAAAGGATGAGGCCCCTGAGGTAAGAGTGGCAGCTGTGGTGGCTCTCGGGGAGAAGAAAGATCCGAGCGCGGTTGAACATCTCATCCAGACAATGAGGGGACTCTATAGAGATGTGCGTAGAGAAGCTGTGGTGGCTCTTGGACACATAGGCGACTCAAGAGCTATTGAACCTCTTGCTCATGCTTTGAAAGACGAAGATGTCGTTTTACGTTTGAAAGCGGTGAAAGCGTTAAGTAACTTCAAAGACAAGGAAGTTGAGGATCAACTCCTTCAGTCCCTGAAAGATGCGGATCAAGAGGTCCGGGATGCGGCCAAAGAATCTCTTGAAAAGATAAAACAACAGACCAAAGATCTAAATTAGTCTGTGGCCACCGAACGTAGGATACACACTCATTGTCTGAATAAACCGGAATAAAGGGAGAGAAAGCCTCTTTCTTATCGCTGAAAAACTCATGATGTTGGACAAGGATTTTGATTTTGTCGTGGCTCCCAGTGCATGGCATCATTTCTGGTTGAAAGACTATGTGGCCAAATATGTTTTAAAAAAAATGACTTGTTTTTTTTGACTTGCATCTGGGAAGAGGCCCTAAATGAGGTAAAAACAAGTAAAATGAGCTTGTAAAATAATGATCCCTTTATTATTATTGGCATAATAATATGTAATAGTAGGTGATAGTATGGATAATGATGTTCTTGACAAAAAAGGAGCTTCCCAATTTTTAAAAATGTCTGTATCCAATATCGATCGCCTGATTTCCAAGAAGGGTATTCCTCATTCAAAGGTGGGAAAAAAAGTTCTTTTTCTTAAAGAGGACCTTATTCATTGGTTAAAGAGAAAGAGAGTCGTCGATCCGGATGGTACAATTAAAGAGCAGAGGATCAATGGCTGGCTTGTGAAAAAAGATTAGAGGGTTACTTATAGAAACAAGTCAAGGAGATGTGTGCATGTTAAACAAAAATATTTTTATTTTTTTTAAGTTCTTGTCATGCTCCCTTCGGTCCCTCGCAATGATAATTGAAAGATATCTCCCCAGTTCTCCCGTAGACATCCGTGTCAATCCGGGTCAATTTTAAAATATAATAAGACGAGCCTGATTTCCAGGTAAGAAAGGAGTGACCCTTTGTCTTCAAAAAGAAAATACAAACGTCGTGAATTCTTAAAGATGGCTGGGTGCATGAGCTAGCCCGGATTCTTATTGGTGCAAAATCCGGGCCTCTCAACAAGCTGATCCTAAAATTGGACGATGCAAGCAGTTTTGGCAAAAAAGCTGATCCGCGTTCCTTTTGGAAAGAGGATCAATACATCCACATCAAATCTTAATCGGAAGTTTTTCGTCGTTTTGATAAAAATTCCAAAAAACTTGACTTCCCTTATCGCCTGTATTATAAATAAATTTTCAGAGAAAGATGCCTTTTTACATCACTCTGGAAATTACAAAGTTTACTTTCAACTCACTTTTAAATTAGGCGTATTAGTCTAAAATTAGGAATATCTTGAAACGTTTGTATATTCTAAGGGTATTACTTGCCTTTACTTTTAGGAGAAAACATGTCTTATTCTAAGGAGGAAACATGAAGAAAAAAGATATCGTCACCATGCCGGGAGACGGGATAGGGAAAACGGTCCTACCTGAAGCTCTGCGAGTCCTTGATGCTGTCGGATTCGAGGCAAACTACATTCATGGAGACATTGGTTGGGAATTCTGGTGCACAGAAGGGAATCCATTGCCTCAACGAACTCTGGACCTCATAGAAGAACACAAGACAGGCTTGTTCGGAGCAATAACTTCTAAACCTAAAGACGAAGCAGCCAAAGAACTGAGTCCTGAACTCCAAGGGAAGGGATATGTGTACTACAGCCCTATTGTTGGCCTGCGTCAGCATTTTAACCTGGATCTGTGTATCCGGCCCTGCCGCACGTTCAAAGGAAATCCGCTCAACTACATCAGGAAAACGGAAGGCGGTTTTTTTGAGCCCGAGATTGACGTTGTTATCTTTCGACAGAATACCGAAGGATTGTACAGCGGAGTGGAATGGACGAATCCCCCGGAGGTCGTTCGTACAGCCATGGAAACTCATCCCAAGATGAAAGCGTTCAAAGACACTCCCAGTGAGGATCTTGCCATATCCTGCCGGATATTCAGTCGGAAAGCATGCCAGCGCATTGTGCTTGAAGCATTTAAATATGCCCAGAAGTTCGGATATAAAAGCGTGACCATCTGTGAGAAGCCAAATGTGATTCGAGAAACTTCGGGGATGCTCAGAGACGAAGCTCTGAAAATTGCTCCTGATTTCCCTGGTATCGCACTCTGGCAAACGAACATCGATGCACAAATGATGTGGTTGAACAAGAATCCTGAAGATTATGGAGTCATCGTTTCGGGGAATATGTTCGGAGATATCGTGAGTGATGCTTTTGCCGGTCTGGTTGGAGGGCTCGGTTTTGCGAATAGCGCAAACATTGGAGTTGATTATGCCGTCTTCGAGCCGACGCACGGCTCTGCACCAAAATACGAAAATTTAGATCCTTCCATCGTCAATCCCATCGCCATGATTTTGAGTGCCTGTCTGATGTTGGACTATTTGGATGAGAGGGAAAAAGCAAAACAGATCCGAGAAGCAATCAATAACGTCGTAAAAGAAGGCAAAGTTCTTGCCTATGACATGATGAAGCTGGTTGGAGGGCCTGATGTTATAGAAAAAGGAGCTGCGACTACCCAACAGATGACGGATGCAATTATTGAAAAACTCTAATGCTGAAGTGGGCTTAAAATGAAAGACACAATCGAAAAACTATTTAGAGAGCAGCTTGAAAAAATAGAAAATATCGAATTGCGAAAAAAAGTCGTTGAAATCTGGGCAAAGGCCGCTGATGGAGGAGGCTGGCAACCGCACGAGTTGACCAAAATTCCTTTCACTTTACTAACGGAAACAAGAGGAGTCAATTTGATCGAACACACCATTGCCGTGACCGAAGGAGCCTTGGGACTTGCAAAGGCGATGGAGGATAACTACGCTGCAATGCCTTTCGAGATTGATTCGGATTGGCTTATCGCAGGGGGCTTACTCCATGATGTCGGAAAACTTCTGGAAATTGAAAAAACGGAAGAAGGAACGTTCAGAAAAAGCCATCAGGGAAAATGTGCCAGGCATCCCATTTCCGGAGCAATCCTGGTTGCTCAGGCTGAACTTCCGGATGAAATAGTCAACATCGTGGCCTGCCACGCAAAGGAAGGAGAGGGGAGGCCAAAAAGAATTGAGACAATACTCATTCACCAGGCAGACTTTGCCACTTTCGATCCGTTAGTCATGCTGGAGAAAGGGTCTCTCATTGTGTAGTTAACGGGGACAACAAAATGGGACATACGATCATTGAAAAAATCATTTCCAACCATGCCGGCCGTTCCGTAAGTCCGGAGGACATCGTAGACATAAGCATAGATACACGGGTTGCCCGTGATTTTGGAGGAGCAAACGTCGTAAAAAATCTCGAAACCGGAGGCCTCTCTATAGATAATCCCGAAAAGACATTTTTTACGTTCGATTGTAATCCAGGCGGCTCCTCCCAAAAGTATGCCATCAACCAACAGATTTGCAGAGACTTTGCCAGAAAGCACGGAATCAAAGTCTATGACATCAACGCAGGAATTGGAACCCACCTGGCCATTGATGAGGGCTTGGTTTGCCCCGGGGAAACCTTGGTTTCCACGGATTCTCATGCCAATATCATCGGAGCCATGGGAGCTTTTGGCCAAGGGATGGGTGATCAAGATATTGCTTATGCCTTTTCCAGGGGGAAGGTCTGGTTCAAGGTTCCCAGAACAATTAAAATCGCACTGAAAGGAAAACCGCCTGCCTCTTCGACTCCCAAAGATGTTGTGCTTTTTTTAGTCAGAGAATTGGGTGCCAACGGACTTCTCGGTTTTGCCTCTGAACTCTATGGCGATTATATCGAAAACCTTGGACTCCACGGGAGAATTACAATCGCCTCCATGACGACTGAAATGGGAGGAATTTGCAGCTTCATCCCTCCGAATGAAGAGGTTTTGACTTACTGCAAGGACGTCAGTCGAAGAGATTTCACTCCGGTCTATGCGGACGAAGATGCCCGCTACGAAAAGACGCTGGAATTCATAATTGACAATCTGAATCCACTGATCTCACGTCCCGGGCATCCTGAGGATGTGGTTCCCGTTACTGAAGTCCAAGGCCGTAAGATCGATTCTGCATTTATCGGAAGTTGCACAAACGGCCGTTATGAGGACCTTTTACTCGCGGAAAATATCTTGCGCGAGAGGAAAATCGCTCCCGGTGTCGTCTTAAAAATTGTGCCTTCGACTGACAGAATATGGCGGAGAGCCCTGGAAGAGGGATTAATCTCGCGCTTCAAAGAAGCCGGAGCACTCGTGGGGAATGCAGGCTGTGCGGGTTGTGCCGAGGGGCAAATCGGACAGAGCGGACTCGGCGAGGTCTCCGTGAGCACCGGAAACAGAAATTTTGCAGGAAAACAAGGAAAAGGAGAGATATATCTTGCCTCACCGGCAACGGCCGTGGCTTCCGCCATAGCTGGCCACATATGCGCAGCTGACAACATTCCCGATACACCCTCCATTTTCACAAAGCCGAAAGAAGTGCGGAAACCGAAAAAAACAGAGCAAAAGGAAACCTCTCCTAAATCCCACCGGATAAAGGGGAAAGTCTGGGTTGTGCAGCACGATAATGTGGATACGGACATGATATTTCACAATCGCCATCTTACCGTGACTAACATTGAAGAAATGGGACAATATGCTTTCGGAAACCTGAAAGGCTGGGAAGATTTCCCAAAGAAGGCAAAATCCGGTGATATCGTGATCATCGATGGCGAAAATTTTGGATGCGGGTCAAGCAGGCAACAAGCCGTTGACTGCTTTAAGGCCCTGGGCATAAGGATGATCATTGCTAAGTCTTTTGGCGCTATTTACGAGAGGAATGCAATAAATTCTGGCTTTCCGGTAATGGCTTCCGGAGATATAGGCAGAATGAATCTGAACAATGGTGATGGGATCGAAGTTGATTTTCTGAGCGGGAAGATTCAAAAAGTGGGGACCGGATTGAGCATCGAGGCGAATCCGTTCTCAAAAGTACAGCTCGATATTTATCAGCGCGGCGGCCTATTGCTATAGATTTGCAGGAAGACGAGCAAACAATAGAGTCATATCGCTAAAAGAATTTGAGTGCTCCGGAGAAATTGACGACACAAAATTTTAAAGACAAATGACAAAATACTCTTTACTCACACTCAATTTGGTCTTAAACCTGTTAAGATGAGGGCAAATTCTTCGGAGTTCAAAGGTTTGGAATAGTAAAGACAAGTAAAATCAACGATTGGGAGGTTTGGTATGGGAAATATCGCTGAAGCTGGGAAAAAAGCAACCGGGTCAGATTGTTGGGTCCAGCTTGAGATAAAGAAAAGTGGCGGCATCCTCATCGAGCTGAAGAGCAAAGTCAAATCCATGTATGGGGATTCCATCAGGGAAACTGCAACAGAGATGCTCAATTTTTTCGGGATTGGAAATGCCATTCTCAGAATTGATGATGGGGGAAGCCTTCCTTTTGTCCTCACCGCTCGAATCGAAGCCGCCGTAAAAAAACGTTTTCCCAAAAAAAAAGAGGAATTTCTATCGCCGATTCTTCCTCAAAATGCCTATCGAGTGAAGAGAGACCGGTTTCGCCGGAGTCGGCTTTATATTCCCGGCGATCAACCCAGATTAATCATAAACGCAGGCCTCTATCGTCCAGATGGTATCATCTTGGATTTGGAAGATGCCGTCGCGCCTTCTGAAAAAGAAACCGCTCGGTTCATAGTCCGGAATGCTCTTCGGATTGTGGATTTTCTAGGAGTGGAGAGGATGGTGCGGATCAATCAACTGCCCATGGGACTCGAAGACCTTGAGTTTGTCGTCCCTCATGGAATTCACACGGTATTGGTACCGAAATGTGAGCATGCAGACACGGTCAGGGAAGTTGATGAAAAAATTCAAACTCTTCGTTCACAACATAAGATTACTGATGAAATATTCCTGATGCCCATTATAGAGAGCGCACTTGGAGCCATAAATTCTTACGAGATCGCCGTCGCCTCGCCGAATAACGTGGCACTCACCATCGGCCTGGAGGACTTCACCGCAGATATCGGTGCTGAACGGACTTTGGAAGGAAAGGAAAGCTTTCTGGCGCGACTTCAGGTCGTTCATGCAGCCAGAGCTGCGGGGATTCAGCCAATTGACAGCGTATTTTCCGATGTCGCGGATGAAGAGGGATTAATGAAAAGCGTTCTCGAAGCCAAAGCACTTGGCTTTGAGGGTAAGGGATGTATACATCCCGGGCAGATAGAAACCGTCCATCAAGGATTCTCCCCTACCGAACGAGAGATCAAAAAAGCACAAAGAATAAGGCTGGCTATAGAGGAGGCTCAAAAAAGAGGGAGCGGGGTCGTTTCCCTGGGAAGTAAGATGATCGACCCGCCTGTCGTGAAGCGTGCGGAACGAATACTAAAGACCGCTATTCAAAATAACCAGATTCCAGCCAATTGGAAGGAGACATATGATGAAGGGTAAAACGAATGCAATCGGAAGATTTATCCCTGAAAAAATAAACGGACTTCCCGTCACCCCGTTCCAGGGAGTCGGAAAATATGTCCCAAAAGGATCGAAAGCATCTCCCCCGATTGTTACCTGTGCGGACTACCCCAAAGATGGCAACAAGGTGCTCCTGGATCTAAAAACAGCTCTGAAGAAAGCCGGAATTCGAGACGGTATGACAATCTCTTCTCACCACCACTTTCGAAACGGAGATAAGGTGGCGAATGCGGCTTTCGACATCGCTGCGAAACTGGGAATTAAGGATTTGAGATGGTATCCCAGCGCCTCCTTTCCTTGCCACGCGCCCCTTCTTGAGCACTTGAAATCAGGAGTGATCCATCACATCGAAGGAAGCATGAATGGTCCTCTTGGGGATTTCTGCTCCAAGGGAAAAATGAGAGGGCAAGGAGTGCTCCGTTCTCATGGGTGCCGTTACAGGGCCGTCCAGGACGGCGAGGTCCACATAGACATCGCCCTCATCGCAGCTCCAACCGCCGACTCCTTTGGAAATGCAAATGGCGTAACGGGAAAATCCGCATGCGGGCTCCTCGGATTTGCCCTCGCCGACTCTCAATATGCGGATAAGGTCATTGTGGTTACGGATAATCTGATTCCATTTCCCTGTATTCCCTGGCAAATTCACGGAAATCATGTGGATTATGTTGTGGCGATGGACGAGATCGGAGATCCGGCTCAAATTATATCCGGCACAACACAAATAACTCGCAGCCCTTCCCGGTTGTTGATAGCTGAGTACATCGCCCGCTTCATCAAAGAGGTGGGCATTATGAAAGATGGGTTCTCCTTCCAGGCAGGTGCCGGGGGGATATCCCTAGCCTTCGTCATGTACCTGAAGGAATACATGAAAGAAGCCAATGTTAAGGCCCGGTTTGTGAGGGGAGGAAGCACCAAATACCTGGTTGAGCTACTGGAAGAAGGTCTCACCGATTATATTCTTGACGGGCAAACTTTCGACTTAGAGGGCGTCAGATCCATGAGAGAGAATCCGCACCATGTGAATACAAGCCCCTTCACAAGCTACAACTATCATGGCAAGGGGAATTTTGCCAGTATCGTGGATGCGGTCGTGCTTGGAGCGACAGAAATCGATGTGAATTTCAACGCCAATGTCGTTTCCCACTCCGACGGGATGCTCCTCCATGGCATCGGGGGGTGGCAGGATTGTCTCTTTTCAAAATGTACAGTACTGGCAGTACCATCCTTCCGCGATCGCATCCCGGTTATTGTCGACAATGTAACGACACTCTGTGGGCCTGGTGAACTCATTGACGTTGTTGTCACAGAACTTGGGATCGCAATAAATCCTCGGAGAAAGGACCTACTCAAAGCCACAAAAAATTCCGGCCTTCCCATAAAATCCATCGAGCAGATCAAAGAGGAGGTCGAAAGAATGTGCGGAGGGCCGCCAGCTCCTCCAAGAGTCGACAAGGAACATGTTGTTGCAGCCATTCAATGGGTGGATGGAACCATCATAGATGTCGTCTACAAGGTTCTGGACTGACACCGGGCTTTTCAAACGAGAGAGTCAGAACGAATCGTCACAAAAAAAGAGCAAACTCCATGTGGCCAAAAAGACAAGATAAAAAAAGAGGTTTCGCAATGGGAAAAACACTCATCGAAAAGATAATTGCCGGCTCATCCGGGAGAAGTGAGGTCAACCTGGGAGAAATCGTATTTATCACCCCCCATCGGATCTTATCCCACGATAACTCAGCGGCAATATCTAAAATTTTCAAAAAAATCGGCGCGAGCAAAGTATGGGATCCAGAGCGGATATTTATTGCTTTGGACCATGCAGTCCCCCCGCCGGACGAACGAAAAGCCCTTAATCACAAGGTCATCAGAAATTTTGTACACGAGCAGGGAATTCCGCACTTCTATGATTGTGGAGTTGGAATTTGTCATCAGGTGCTCCCCGAGCATGGACATGTCGTTCCCGGAAAAATCATACTCGGTTCGGACTCGCACACAACAACTCATGGAGCCTTAGGGGCAGCGGGGATACCCATAGGCAGAACAGAGACAGCGAGTGTCTGGGCCATCGGACGGACATGGCTGAAGGTGCCTGAGTCCATCAAAATCACCCTGAACGGCAAACTGAAGGACAATGTGTATGCCAAAGACGTTATTCTCTATGTCATCGGGCAAATCAAAGCCGACGGAGCCAATTACAGGTCTGTAGAGTATTACGGGGAAGTGGTTGAAAAGATGTCTATCAGCGAGCGAATGACCATTTGTAACCTCTCCGCAGAAATGGGTGCAAAAGCAGGAATCGTTCCATTTGATGAAACCACCAAGCGTTGGCTGGACGGAAAAGTCAAAGAGCCCTATGAGCCTGTTGATGCTGATCCGGATGCCAGCTACGCAAATGTTCTCGAGTACGATCTCAACGATTTAGATCCGCAGGTGGCATGTCCGCACAAGGTGGATAATGTCTGTGCGGTCAGGGATCTCACAAAAATTGATATTGACGTGGCCCTTTTGGGAACGTGCACGAATGGAAGATTGGATGATCTGCAAATCGCGTCTGAGATTGTAAAAGGAAAAAAGATAGCCCGGGGAGTCAGGCTGCTCGTTTACCCGGCTTCACAACAGGTGCTTCGTGATGCGTTGCGATTGGGATATATTGATGCTCTGGTATCCGCAGAGGCCGAAATTGCCATCCCTTCCTGTGGTCCTTGTCTTGGTGCCTACGGGGGCGTACTGGCTCCGGGAGAGACGTGTATCAGTTCGGCAAACCGCAACTTTAAGGGCAGAATGGGATGCAAAGAAGATACCGGAATATATCTTGCCAGCCCCGCAACCGTAGCCACATCAGCATTGGCGGGATACATAACAACGGAGGTATAGGATGATTATCGAGGGACGGGTTTGGATATTTAACGACGATGACATCAATACGGATTTGATCTTTCCGGGAAAATACACGTATGAGCCTCTCGAACCCAAAGAACAAGCAAAATACGTCATGGAAGATTACGATCCTGCATTCGTCAACCAGGTCAAACAGCACGACATTGTCGTGACGGGAAAAAATTTTGGTTGCGGCTCTTCACGAGAGCAGGCGGTCACGTGTTTAAAATTCGCAGGTGTGGATGCCATCGTGGCTAAATCTTTCGCGCGCCTGTTTTACAGAAATTCCATAAACTCTGCGCTCGCCGTCATAGAGAGCCCGGACCTCGCGGAGTCTATCCTAAATGAGGTCACAGAACCCGGATTGCACTTGAGTCAATTTGTAATATCCATTGACCTTGCCAAGGGTAAAATCGCTCTTGATCAAAAAGAGTTTTCATTTCCACCCTGGGATGAACAAGCTATGCTTATTTTTAAAGCCGGAGGACTCGTTGAATACACAAAGCAACAACTTAAAGACCAGGCAAAAAAAGGTCTTTAGAGTTACCATCAATGAAGATTTATGCAAAGGGTGTGATATCTGTGTTGATTTCTGCCCTAGAAATGTTTATGAAAGTTCTGACAGAATTAACGTCAGAGGGTATTACCAACCGATCATAATCGCCCAAGACGATTGCACGGGGTGCAAATTGTGTGAACTCCTCTGCCCCGAGATGGCAATCGTAATCAAGGAAATAAAAAAATGATCTATTCTCCACTGCGCCATAATTATTTGAGCGAATTGAGCGGAAAAACCTATTTCCTCCAGGGAGATGTTGCATGTGCCTATGGCGCCCTGTATGCCGGATGTAATTTTTTTGCAGGCTATCCTATAACTCCTGCATCGGAAATTGCAGAAACGCTGGCCAAAGAGATGCCAGCTGCAGACGGGTTTTGCATCCAGATGGAGGACGAAATTGCATCCATTGCCGCTGTCGTCGGATCAGTCTGGGCCGGCGGGAAAGCGATGACGGCCACATCAGGTCCTGGATTCTCTTTGATGCAGGAAGTTTTGGGCTACGCAATCATGACTGAAACTCCTTGTGTCATCATTGACGTGCAGCGATCCGGGCCTTCTACCGGGCAGGCAACAAAACCGGCCCAAGGGGATGTCCTTCAAGCCAGATGGGGAACTCACGGCGATCACGAGATTATCGCGCTCTCTCCCAACTCTGTTCAGGAATGCCTGTTCCTTACCACCGAATGTTTTAATCTGGCCGAAGAATATCGATCCCCTGTCATCCTGTTAACAGACGGAGAAATTGGGCACTTGAGAGAAAAAATTGTCATGCCTCATCCCGACGAAATTAAATTGACTCCCCGGCGGCTCGCAAAGAAGGAGGAGCTGGTTTTTGGAGGACAGCTGATACCTCCGATGGTGGAGTACGGTCAGGGGACTTTCGTTCATGTGACAGGCTCAACACACAAAGAGAACGGTATGCGGGACGTAGAAACGCAGGTAGTCCATGAGAAACTCATCACAAGACTATACTCGAAAATTGATATCAACCGAGGGAACATTGTAAGAGTCGAGAAAGATTTCATTCCTCAAGCGGAGTCAGCCGTGGTGTCTTATGGAGTAACTTCGCGTCCTGCGAAGGGTGCCGTCCTCAAGGCGAGAAACGAAGATAAACGAATCGATTTTATGAGGCTCATAACGATCTGGCCTTTCCCCAGGGAGGAGATTACGGAGCTGGGAAAACGCGTCAAGACGATATACGTCCCGGAGATGAATTTGGGCCAGATCTCAAGAGAAATTGAAAGATTTGTCGGTTGTGAGGTGATGCCTCTTCCCAAAATCGGCGGCATCACACACACGGTTGATGAAATATATGAATCGATCAGAGAGTAAACCAATGATAAAAAAACATCCGCTTTTAAAACATTTGAGAGAAGAGATACTGCCAACCGTTTTCTGCCAGGGATGCGGTGGCGGAACCGTTCTGAATGTGTATGCACATGCTATCGAGGAATTGAAGATAAATCCGGCGGACATTGTGTCTGTCACGGGTATCGGATGTTCTTCATGGATACCCAGTCCCTATTACAAAGCGGACACACTGCATGTCTTGCACGGCAGAGCCATTGCATTCGCAACCGGTGTTAAAATCATGAAGCCGAAAATGAAGGTTATCGTCATCGCAGGCGACGGTGATATCGGTGCGATTGGAGGAAACCACCTGATTCATGCAGCCAGAAGAAACATCGATTTAAGTGTATTTCTGATCAATAATTCGATCTACGGCATGACAGGAGGACAAGTTGCCCCCTCAACTCCACAGGGTGTTCCCACGATCACTACTCCCTATGGAAATCCTGAGCCAAATTTTGATTTCGCACAGCTTGCGGTTGCAGCTGGGGCTTCATACGCAGCCCGCTGGACAACGTACCATGTATTCAATCTGTTGAAATCGATGAAAAAAGCGATCCAAACAGAGGGATTTTCTTTTGTGGAAATTGTATCTCAGTGTCCCGTTAGTTACGGAAAATTCGTGGAAAAGCGGACGGCCACGGCTTTTTTAAAAAGCTATAAAGAAAATGCCATTCACCTGAACAAAGCCACATCTATGAACAAAGAAGATTTAAAAGACCGGATCATTATAGGGGAATTTGTGGATCTGAAAAGAGAGGAGTACACCTCCGCTTTGAGAAGAATAAACGAAAAAAGACTCCAAGAATTGGAGTTTGAGAGAAAGGGTTGTTAATATGAATATACGATTTTCTGGATTCGGCGGCCAGGGGATTATTCTTGCCGGAGTCATCTTTGGTCATTCAGCTATCCTCGATGGCAAGAATGCAGTCCAGACTCAGTCCTACGGAAGTGCATCCCGGGGAGGAGCTTGTAAGTGTGATGTCATCATCTCGGATGAACAGATATATGAGCTGGAGTGTTCGGAATCCGATGTTCTGATTGCACTTTCCCAGCAGGGGTACGACAAATACAGTCCTTACCTGAAGGAAAACGGCATCCTCATCATAGAGAAAGACCTGGTAAAAGCGGGTTCGGCTAGACAGGCCGTAGAACGTATAAGTGCTACGGACATTGCCCACAACAGGTTCGGGAGAAAAATCATGGCGAATATGATCTTCCTCGGATATTTGACAGCACATGTAGGGATCATATCCAAAGGGGCCGTAAGACAAGCCATCTGTGATAATGTTCCCCCGGGAACAGCTGAATTGAACATCGAAGCTTTTGAAGAAGGGTACAGACTTGGAACGACTGAGCCAAGCTAGAAAAATTTGCTTTTCCGCTAGGAATTTCTTTTTCTGTCCATTCAAAACATATCTCTTTGGGATAGAATTGTCCTACTCGACGCAAGACGATTTGATGGTCCAACCTGCCGGCTGAATATATCCAATCCTCTGCACTCAGATCGCATAATGGTACAGAGAATTCGATTCGGTTCTTCCCAGTCTCTCCTTGGCCAAATTGATTACGAGACATCATGTACGCTTCAAATTGGATCACAGCCTCCTTTGGAGCTTCAACTTCGAGAATAACGCCATCCTCGTCCCCAGAAGTAAGTGAATGGAAGTTCACACGGCGTCTTCCCACACACTTATACACTTCGTTCGGGTAGTCAAATCAAAGAACACCATTCCTTCTTCTATGAAGTTGATGTTCCTTTTCTGTTCCCATCCTTGGTGTATGGGATTCGGATAATCCAAATGTATTTTACGAGCTAGGGATTGCTTATGTAACACAACCGATAACAAAACAAATTTTAATTGCAAATATTGGATATAAACCAAAATTCTATACAGCGGGAACAAACGATATGACCACATTTTGTTTCCCTAGATAATCTCTCAACGAAACTTCACCACCATGGACGGCTGGAAGAGTAAAATCAGGAGCGCGATCTCCAACTTTTAGTTTAGGCACACTGTCCTTAGGTTTAAGTTTTCCCATCTGATAGATATTCTCTTTGAAATGATCGGACTGAGCATAGATTGAAGGAACATAGAAAAAAAATGCCATAATACTTATGTGTGATATGATTCGTATAAATTTTTTCAAAGCCATCGTTTGGCTCCTATTCTAATTCTGTTAATTTAAGTATTTTCGCGAGGAATTGGGAAGCGTCTTCAATAACACCAGTTTTAGCATAAAATTTCCGATGTGTTCCATCTTCATTGACCTGAATGCCCAAAATGGTGGGCGTAGCATATCCTCCTATCGACTCCACGATTGATTGATTCTTATCAGGAAAAAGAGGAAAAGGCACTTTATACTTTTTTTTGAATAGATTAATCTCATAAGGAGTATTATTTGATCCTATCCCTATAATCTTGATATTATCTCTCAAATCAGCATTTTCCCCAATTGTTTTATAAAGTTCATTTACAATGGGAGCTTGTTTTTGACAATGAGGACAGTACATGTTAAATATCTCAATGATAAGAATTTTGGTTTTTATTTGAGTAGTTTTAAATTTTCCACTTCCAGATAATCCTAAATAACTCTTTCCCTGTTCTTCTTTTGGGATCGGAAGCTCTAATACTGGAAATGAATCATTTATTTTTGAAGCCGTGACAGCTGTTTTGGCTGATCTCGAAGGCTTATCTGGATCCAAAGCGCTGCAGCTGATTAGCAATATCGTAAAAGTAAATAATAGAAAAACTGGTAATATTTTTTTCATCTCTAAATTCATGAACACCTCCTTTTTTTAAAAACCTCAATAGCCCAAGATCATTTTTATTGCCCAAATATAATGAATATAACTCCATTAAGCTACAATATTTACTAATTTTATAATATTAATAATATCATGTAAATATGAATAGGGAGTCAATTATTTGAGATGTGACAAAGAGTTTTTCCGGCTCAGTCGTCATTTATGTAATCGGGAAGCAGGGGACAAACGCTAATCCCGTAATCCAGCCAACCTTTTTCTGGTATCATCTACCTCAGGTGTACCTGAATTATCGTCCTTCAAGCAACATCCGGGCATATTAACTGGATCGATGGGGAGGCAAGTCACCTAGCCTTTCCCTTTATTTGAAAATCGCCTATCTATATAACACATCAGGCGCTCTATGCTTTTTTATCTGAAGTTCTTCGGCATAGGAGAAAATGTTTGGCGCACCACCAGTCAGATAAAAAACAACTGTATCCTTGGAGGTCAACTGGCCCTGCCGAATATCATCCAGCATTGCCGCAAAAGCTTTGCCGGTGTAATGAGGATCAAGAAGAACGCCCTCGGTTTTAGCTAATAGCCTGATGGCTTCAATGCCTTTTTTAGTTGCCCGCGCGAAAGCTCCCCAAGTTTCCGGACCGATGTAATCGTCATAAAGGATGATTTCACTCGGTTTGATGGTAATATTAGCACCCAGCAGTTCCGATGCCAAATTCACATTTCTAGCAGTGGCGATGCTTCTCTCTTTAACTATATCTTCAGGGATGGTTAGAGTGCCCACAACTCGGAATGGAGCTTGAAAGTACTTGGCTCCGAGCACCAGCCCACCCTGGCTAGCACCACTGGCGTGAGCCAGGTAAATATACTGAGCAGTCTCCCCCATTACCCTCAGTTGTTGCTTTATTTCCTGAGCACAGTAAAAGTAACCTATGATATTCAATGGGGCCTCAGGCTCCCAGCTCTCGGTATAAAGTATGTATGGGTTCCGGTTATGCTGCTTAAGCTCATCTGCTATTTCACCCATCTTCTGGTTAACTTTTTTTTCTTCTTCCGCTGAATGCGGTAATGGCTCAATATCCAGCTCAACCATGACGGGATCAAAAAGATTGATCAGTAATGCATTTCCCTCCAATTCCTTTTGCCGCCTTTTTAGAAAGACGATGACAATGTCTATACCTAGTTTATTGGCGCAGGCCACTAACTGGCTGGTGTGGTTGGCATCCTCCTGACCAGCGGCGACAATGACATCATGTCCCCTAGCAATAATATCACCGAAGATGTATTCCATCATGCGTATTTTTTGTCCACCGAGAACAAGACCAGTGGTATCATCACGCTTAAAGAGTATTTTAGGCCCTCCAATTACTTCTGACAGATGCTTGACCTCGTGAAGTGGCGTGGGGAGATTAGCCAGTCTGGCCCGTGGAAGTTCGTTCAGCATTTCTCATTCTCCTTTTGAGGATTGGAAGGATTTCATATGGGTAAGAGATCTCTTCCGAAAGTATAAGCAAAGTGCCACATTTACCGCACTAAAAGGCATCCATCCTGGGATCTACTACAAATGGAGCAAGGCTTTTCTTGAGCCCGGAATTCATCAATGCAGGTCTCATCATAAATTAAATAAATAGTTGAATTTTAATGCGATGCTCTGATCTGCGATCATTTTATCTACTCCTTCGACAATGCGGCGCTCGTTGTAAACAATGTAGAGATGGCTTCCCGGCTTGTAGATTAAATTAAGCCGGAGATTGGTGATGACGTCGCCGGTCTCGCTGTTCCATTGGATGAGACCCATGAGAGCGAGTTTAGTCGAAAAGCTGTAAACCAGCCTGGCTCTCAATAAGTGATTGATGAAATTTCCTTGAGGAAGATTTATGTCGTTGTAGACAAGTCCGATTTCGCTGCTCAAACCAGAAAAAGGTTTCAGACCTGTTGTCAGAGTGACCAATCGGCCCTTTCCATTATAAAATTCACCCCATCTATAACGCACATCAGTGTATATGCGCTTGCTTTTGTCCGTATTGAAATTGCACATCCAATATGGAGCTGTATAGACTCCTTCAGTGACAATAATGTCTTTATGGATGGAAAAGGCAAAATCCACAAACTCATATTCTTCATTCCACTGGAAGCTGAATCTTCCTCCATTTATAAACTCAACGACCATATCCAGATGTTTTATCCTTGAAAGGAGATTATTGTCTTGGTCGGTCATGTATTTAAGGAAGATATGGGGATTTAGTCTCTTTACGCCGGGAATATCCGGCTCGGGAGTATAGCCGAAGTGAATTTGGGCATTACGAATACCGGTTCTCTGAACAAAACCCATTTCCGGATTGAAGTTATCCTGGATATCAAAATAGCAACCATAAAAATCAAAAAAGTCACTTTTCCACATGAATCCTAATTTTCCTGCGCTATTTCGGCTCTTCAATTCAGGCGAGTAAGTCAACGCGTAATAACCATTAAGGGAAAAATTTTTTCCAAAAACAAAATCCCCATCAAGGGCAAAAGCTCTGTTGTAATCGCCTTCGGTTTTGGATTGTCGATTGGTCATCAGGAGGCCGATTGTAGAATTGCTCATTATGTCCCGATTAATGCGAACCACAGTAAAATTGTTAGCGGGAATATCTTCTTCAGCATTGGTATAGAGATTGATGACTCCCAGGTTGAAACGCCCCAATTTTCCGGCGACTTTTAATCCGCCTAGAATGGGAATTTTATTTCCCTCCGGAGAAATTCCTATTGTTCGGCTGAAGAAAATGACGGCATCGTCAGGAGATCCTATGTTGAAGATTGCCGAATTTTCTAGAAAGAATTCTCGTTTTTCCGGAAAGTAAAGGCTGAAACGAGTCAAGTTTATTTGTTGGTCATCAGCTTCAACCTGGGAGAAATCGGGATTCACTGTCATATCGAGAGTCAAATCAGAAGTTAATCCATATTTAATGTCCACACCCGGATGTATTGAGTTTTTTCCTGTTAGACTTCCTGTTTCAGATCTGCTTGAAATTCTGTCAAGGAGGAGATATGGCTTTACCTGCAGGTTGAGTCCTTTTTGGAGTCCTTCCAAGCCTTGCAGCTCTCCGGCAATAGAGATTTTATAGATGCTTAAATTCCTCGGAAGAGGGACCCATAAAGATTCCTCATTTTTTCTCCGGATATTTCGGAAAAAATTTATTCCCCAACCTTCATTGGAATGATTGCTGAATCTTAAACAGCGGAAAGGTATTTTTATTTCAGATGACCATCCATTCCTCAGGATGACGGCATTGGTTTCCCAAACTCCGTCCCAGTGTGTGTTGATGTTTGGGTTGTCCACGAGCGCGCTGCCTTCTCTGCGGCCCTCTTTTCTAACTTGAAGGTCCAGCTTGGCTCCCAGAGGATTCGTGACAAAAACATACCCGTTTCTTTTATCATGGAAAGTATCCATCATGATTTGAAAATGATCATTTTGGTAGATGTCTTCACTGTCTCTTCTTTTTTCGGATGCGATAATTCTTGATGGTTCGCTATCGTAGCACATGATACCGATGTACAAGTTCTCACTGTCGTATAAAATTTTTACTTCTGTATCTTCGGTTGCGGGGAAGCCTTCGGAGGGCTGTTTTTGAATAAAGTGCGTCGCTGCTTGTGCCGAATCCCATTGCTCCTCGTCCAATATACCGTCGATATTAGGAGGAATATCCGTTTCTTTTGCTGTCAGAAAATATTTCGCGATCTCTTCTTTTTCATTTTTCTCCAAAGGGCTCAATCCGAATCCAAGAGAGGAGAAAAAAGCCAACAAAAGGATGGATGTAAGGATTTTTTTCTGTCGTTTCAACGCAACTCCATTTCTGTGCCCGAATTGATACTAAACCCTACATTATAGGAGAAAGACAGAATTTTATTAAAGCAATAAATTCAATTATTTATAATTATTCATTTTAAAGATGATTGCAATGGGAATATTGAAGGTGTTTCACTGTCTAAAAAAACATAAGAATTTGCTTTTTTTGGTTGCTTTGATTTCGATTCATTTTGCTAAATTTGAGCCCTTTTATCTCCTCATTGCCAATACTATATAGAACAAACATTTCCTGTCAATAAAAAATCCTCAAGAAACAGAGAATCCCCGTGAAAATGACTGTATAGGACTACAGTGTAATAGACTCCACCCTGAATTGCTGATCAAGAAATCCCGATTTTCATATATATTCCACTCTATCCTCAGCTGACATAGCCAACTAAGGATGGGTTTGTGGAGGAGGGGGACTTTCTGCCTTAAAGGTCAGTTTGAGGAAATTGATTATTACTTGAGTTTTTCAAAAGCGGGCACATCCTTCTCCACAATTTCATTAAGCTTTTCGAGCTGAACATCCAACAGGGCTGATAGCTCCTCAAAAGTCTCATAGCATTGATCTGTGGGTTCCTGTTCGAATCCGGCACAACCCTGAAGAGCGGCAATCCGGTTGTTCAGCTTCAAAGGATAGATGAGTGTTTGGTCATTTATGCCTGTAAACCTGAGCTCAATAAGCTCATTGAGGACAGCATCAATTTTCTGTATTAATTTTTCACCTTCTGCTGTGATCTTCTCTTCCCCCTCCTGACCTTTAGCTTTTTCACAAGTTATCTTTATCTCCTCTTTCAAATCAAGAATCTGATTCACCGCATCATGGGTCTCACTCAACCTCTCCTGGATTTTCATCAGAAAATCAAACTGCTCCTGCAAATCTTTCTTGGATGTCTTAACCCGCGGGTCTCCTTTGATCTCGAAAGACTGGATCATCGATTCTTCACCGACTGTAAGCTTCACCTGATAGGTGCCGGGCACAGCCACAGGTCCTCTCAAGCTTCCTCCAAAAAGATAGGTTTGTCCTTTGAGCCCTCGAGCATCAGGATAACGCATATCCCACTGAAAACGATTCAACCCTGCCTTGGCTGGGATATTTCTCGGGGCAGCACGACCGCGGAGAAAGGCCACCTCAGACTCTTCAGGCCTTTCCCTCTTCTCCTCCTTGGCACTCTTGAGCGTCTTGATCACATCCCCCTTTGCATCCATAAACTCAAGCATCACCTCTCCCTCTGGCGTCTCTCCCAAATAGTAGTTGATCTCCGCATCAAATCCTTGCGCCCGGTAGGCATCCCTCGGCTCAAAAAGATAAAACTTGGATGAAAACATCTCCTCTGCCAGCTGCTGCAGCGGGGTCAGATCATCCAGAATCCAGAATGACCGTCCGTGTGTGGCTGCCACCAGATCATCCTCTTTGATCACCATGTCATGCACCGGAACAACAGGTAAGTTCAACTGCAGCGACTGCCAGCTCTCCCCATCATCAAAAGACACATACATTCCTGTCTCTGTCCCCGCATACAACAAACCTTTCTTCCTCGGATCCTCACGCACAACCCTCACAAAGGCATCCTCGGCTATCCCCTTAGTGATCAACTGCCAGCTCTCCCCATAATCATTCGTCTTGTAGATGTAGGGCTTGTAGTCATCCAGGTCAAAACGGTTGACAGCCAGGTAGACAGTGGCCGCATCGTGGGGAGAGGCCTCGATAATGCTCACCCGGCTCCACTCCGGCATCTCCTTTGGGGTGACGTCCTGCCACTCCTTCCCTCCATTCCTGGTGAGATGGACCAGCCCATCATCAGAGCCCACCCAAATCAGATTCTTCTTAACCGGCGATTCCGCCACAGCAAAAATGGTGCAGTAGAAGTGAGTCAGCTTGCCGTCCTTCTGCTTGCTTTCATCATCACGGGTCAAGTCAGGGCTTATCACCTTCCAGCTCTGTCCTTCGTTGGTCGATTTGAACAGCACATTACCCCCGGCATAGATCGTGTCAGGATCGTGAGGGGAGATGATGATGGGATAAGTCCAGTTGAAGTGATACTTGAGATCAGCCCCAGGACGACCTGCCGGACGCTCGGGAAAGGGAGTAATATTTCTTCGGACTCCTGTGCTATGGTCATAGCGCGACATGCTCCCCCAATAGCTTCCTCCATAGGTGACATTGGGATTTTCTGGATCGGACGCGATATAGCCGCTCTCACCACCAGCCACAGGATACATGTCCGCTACTCCCCTCCTGAAAAGATCCCCACGGCTGGGTACCGATATCGTACCGTTATCCTGCAGAGCTCCATACACCCGATAGGGAAACCGATTATCGGTCGTGACATGATACACCTGCGCTGTGGGCTGATTGTACTGCCCTGTCCAGCTCTTGCCACCGTTGAACGAAACATTCGCCCCACCATCATTGCCGTTGATCATCCGCTGGTTATCCTCAGGCGCTATCCAAAGATCTTGATTATCACCATGAGGCACCCGAATCCGGCTAAACGTCTTCCCTCCATCCTCTGACTTTAAAAACGGTGATGTAAGCACATGAACTGTCTCCGCATTTTGAGTGTCCGCATAGATATGTGTGTAATAATCGTGACGACGACGCAGTTGGATATCATCATTGATCCATTTCCAGCTCTTACCTCCATCATCCGAACGATAAAGACCACCTTCCTCAGCCTCGATGAGCGCCCACACGATATTGGGCTTCACCGGAGAAACAGCCACCCCGACCTTGCCTTTTGGACCCTCAGGCAAACCTTCCTTAAGCTCTACCCAAGTGTCACCTCCATCAGTCGTCTTGTAAACACCACTTCCTGGGCCTCCACTGTACCGGCCCCAAGGTGTATTCCTCACCTGCCATGTCCCCGCATAAAGGACCTTCGGGTTGGTCACATCCATTGCTAGATCACTGGCCCCTGTGTCCTCATCCACATACAGAACCTTCTCCCACATCTTCCCACCATCCTTGGAACGAAATATCCCTCGCTCCTCATTCGGACCATAAACATGACCCAACGCTGTCACATAAACCAAATCTGGATTTTGAGGATGAACCCGAATCCGCCTGGTGTGTTTGGTGTCCTTGAGACCCAGGTGCTTCCATGTCTTTCCTCCGTCCTCAGACTTGTACACTCCATCCCCAGGGGAGATGTCGTTGCGAAGACTCGACTCTCCCATACCGACATAAACCACATTCGGGTCAGAGGGCGCAACAGCTATCGCTCCCACAGATCCTGTGTTGAAATACCCATCTGAGACGTTCCTCCAGTTTAATCCCGCATCCTCACTCTTCCAGACTCCTCCTCCAGTGGCTCCAAAGTAATAGACCAAGGGCTGACCTGAAACTCCCGTCACACAGGTCACCCGCCCACCACGATAAGGTCCAACACAGCGCCACTTCATTGCCTTGAACTGGCTAAGATCAACCTTTGTGCCTGCCTGAGTGATGGATTCGCCTAAAAAAAGAAAAGAAAACAGGAACACGAGGACGAAAAGAATGGACAAAACTCTTTGAGATGAAACCATCATGAATCCTCCTTTGAAAATTTTTTTGTGATATATCGAAATAGCGCATGCGCGCTTTTATTTGATCTCCTTGTTTTTTCCACCTGAAATCGCAGGTATTCCTTGTTCTTTCACTAATTTGTAAAAGGCTGGAATGTCCTTTTCTATGATCTTTTTAAACCTCGCGAATTGTGTATTTTGTTCCGATTCCTTTTCATAATATGTTCATCTTCAATTGGTTTCAGACTAATGTGCTGACATCTTAAGCTACAGTTTTCGTAATTCATACTATACATAATTGATTCCATTTGACAAGGACTCAAGCATAATCATTTTATTAATCTTCCTTTGAGTGGGGAATTTCTTTCTTATATGTCAGTTTATCAATATAGGAAACAGATATTCTTAAAAATTCTGAAGCATCTTTTTTATTTGCAAGCTCAGTATTCATAATATCGCCTAATATAGCTTATTATCACCTATTATCATATCTTTAAATGAATCCCAAGTAATAATTTCTCCCTGAAGCAAGTATTTAAATAATTTTTTTCCAGTTAAAGCAATATTCCAAATGATGGCTACAAAAGTTGCCTCCATATATTGGTATTTTAATCCCTGGCAAAAACGAGTTATAAATTGCTTTTAGATGGCTGAGTCGGCTTAATAATCGACGAGCAGGCGGTGGTATTTCTTTTTGCCAGCGCGCAGGAGGATGCCATCGGGTGTTAAGTTGTCTACATTGAGCACCTGTTCCAAGCTGTCCACCCTCTGATTATTCACGTATAACCCTCCCTGTTTGATCAATCGGCGGGCTTCACCCCTGGAGCTGGTCAGGCCGACTTCGGTGAAAATCTCCATCGGGCTGATGCCTTCGGTTAACCTGGCCCTGGAAATGACGGTGGTTGGCATGGCCTCCATATCCTGTTCTGATTTTTCTTTCCCACTCCCGAAGGCCGCTGCAGCAGCCGTTTGTGCTTCCTGTGCTTCTTTCTCACCATGAGTGATGCGCGTGGCTTCCAATGCCAAAACTCGCTTAGCCTGCCGGATATCACTTCCCTCAAGGGATTCCAGCCGCTTGATCTCCTCCATCGGGAGAAAAGTGAAGAGCCTGAGAAAACGGCCCACGTCACGGTCGTCACAGTTCACCCAATATTGATAGAAGTCGTAGGGACCGAGCAAATCAGCATCCAGCCAAATGGCACCTGAAGCAGTTTTTCCCATTTTGGCACCAGATGCGGTTGTTAAAAGCGGAAAGGTTAAAGCCTCTGCCTTGGCTCCTTCAACTCGACGGATGAGGTCAACACCCGCCAGAATGTTGCCCCACTGGTCGTCTCCCCCCATCTGAAGAGTGCATGCATGATTCTGGTATAGATAAAGATAGTCGTAAGCCTGGAGAAGCTGGTAGTTGAACTCAATGAAGGAGAGACCTTTTTCAAGACGTTGTTTGTAAGCCTCAGCAGCCAACATCCGGTTGACGCTAAAATGCCTGCCGATCTCGCGAAGAAACTGGACATAGCCCAGAGGGAGGAGCCAATCAGCATTGTCTAATGCCAGAGAATCTTTTCCGTCAAAGTGAAGATACCGGTCAAGCCGTGCATGGATCGCTTGGCCGTTGGATCGTATATCTTTCTCGCTCAGCAACTTCCGCATCTCAGTCCTGCCGCTGGGGTCACCCACCATCGTGGTCCCCCCGCCAACGATGGCAATAGGCCTATGCCCTGCCCTCTGCAAATGCATCATCGCCATGATGGGAACGAGACTGCCGGCATGGAGAGAGGTCGCAGAGCTATCATAGCCTATGTAATACTTTATCGGATCGCCGCCTAACATTTTCCGCACATCGGCTTCATCAGATGCCTGGGCGATAAAGCCTCGCTCTTTCAGGATGTCATAGACATTGGCGCTCATTGCTTTCTCTCCTTAAGTCATTCCATCTTCTCAATCAGGATCCCTATCGTTGTCTCTATCATGCAACTCCATCTAATGTTTATAGCACAATCCCAACTCACGCTCAACTGGAGAAGGCTATGGGTAACCATTTCTAAATCCGTGATGAATGACACACAGAATGATCAGATTGGTGATATCGAAAACACGCCTATTTTCCCTTAAATTGTCCTTTTCGCTTCTCTAAAAAAGCGGCCACCCCTTCCGTCTTATCTTCAGTCGTGCAGGCAAGGGCATGGAGGTAGGATTCAAGAGCATATCCAGATGCAGTGTCTCCCTCCTGGCTACGATTCACCGCTTCCTTTGCATATTTCACGGCTAAAGGCGGTCGGGAAGCGATCTTTTTCGCGAGAGGCATCACGTTTTCCATCAGCTCTTCGTGAGGGACGACCTTGTTCACAAGGCCTATGCGGTATGCTTCCTGGGCATCGATAAAATCTCCAGTGAGAACCATCTCCATGGCTCGGCCGAGTCCAATAAGTCTGGGAAGCCGCTGCGTGCCGCCATCTCCCGGAATGATGCCCAACTTGACCTCCGGGGCACCAAATTGTGCCTTTTCAGAGGCAATACGGATATTACACGCGAGGGCCAGTTCTAATCCTCCGCCCAGGGCATATCCGTTCACAGCTGCGATAACAGGCACGGGAAGATTTTCGATGCGGGCGAAAAGAGCCTGCCTGAAACGAGAGACATCCCTTCCCATCACAGCATCACGCTCAACAAGCTCTTTAATATCAGCGCCAGCCACAAAGGCTTTATCACCGGCACCAGTGATCACTAACACTCGCAGGTCAACATCTTTTTCAACCGTATCCAGAAATTGCAGGAGCTCTTCAGTTAACTCATTGGAGAGGGCATTTAACTTGTCAGGACGGCTTACAGTCAGAACACCGATGTTGTCCCTCTTTTCATAAATAAGTGTCTTATACATCGTTGCCTCCTACAAAAGATTCCTTAATTCACATAAAAACAAGTTACCCTGCAAGGTCTGTATATTTGGATTATTCACGGACCGAGGCCAACCCACCCCACCCTAACATTAAGGTCGAGGCAGTGGCCCACGAAGCTGTAGTGAACTAACGCGAGTGGGCTACAACGAAGCCGGTGTAGTGAGATCAGTTCGCCCATAGGGTAAAAAATGTCGATTTTGATTGAAAAGAACATTGAAACCAGAACAATCATGTTAATATTCTGACAAAACAAAGTAAAATCCTCTTAACAATGATAATTATAATATTTATCGACATTTTTTATGAATAATTCAGGCTAGGTGAAGGCACGGACACCGAGCTCTATAGCACCAATAATGAGCTGCTGGATCTGGGATGTTCCCTCGTAGAGAGTGCTGATCCTTGCGTCCCGGTAAAAGCGTTCCACAGAATATTCCCCGGAAAATCCGTACCCCCCATGAATCTGAATGGCTTTGTAGGCCACACGATTGACCATCTCGCTGCAATAATATTTTGCAATGGAGGTTTCACGAATGCTTGGGAGGCCTTTGTTCTTTAGGTCTCCTGCACGGTAGACAAGCAAACGCCCTGCTTCACATTCCACAACCATATCCGCGATCATCTGTTGGATCAGCTGGAAACTGGCAATAGGCTTCCCGAATTGGACTCTTTGTTTGACATGTTCTTTGCAGATGTCGATACACCCCTGCGCCGTACCGACACATCCCGCAGCCACTGTATATCGTCCAAACTCCAGGGTTCTCAATGCAACCTTAAACCCTTTGTTCACCTCTCCCATAATGTTTTCTTTAGGGACACGACAGCTCTCGAGAAAGATCTCACCCGTGTTGGACGCGCGGAGACCCAGCATATCGTGAAGATCGCGCGTGGAAAAGCCTTCGAGTCCTCTCTCCACTAAAAAGGCCGTGATCCCCCTTGCGCCAGCATCCGGGTCTGTTTTTGCGTAGACGATGGCCAGATCAGCAATCCCGGCATTGGTGATCCAGGTTTTCTGGCCGTTGAGCACATAAAAGTCTCCATTCTCCTTGGCTGTGGCCACCATGCTGGCAGGATCACTTCCTGCATCGGGCTCCGTGAGGCCAAAACATCCGATCCACTCACCGCTGGTCAACTTCGGGAGATATTTTTTCTTCTGTTCTTCACTGGCAAATTTCAAAATGGGGAGCTCCACAAGAGACACCTGGACAGAGTACGTGCCACGTATAGAAGAGTCCGCCCGGCCTATCTCTTCAGAAACGATCGCATGGCTTATATAGTCAAATCCCGCACCGCCATACTCCTCAGGAATGAGCGTTCCCATAAAACCCAGGCCAGCCAATTTATTAAAAATGTCGCGAGGAAATACGGCCTTTTTATCGTTCTCCGCGGCAACAGGTGCAATCTCTTCATCGGCAAACTTCCGGATGGTATCTTGTATCATTTTTTGTTCTTCGTTCAAATCAAAATCCATTTCTCACTCCTTTTCAATGCGATATTTTCGTTTAATCTGTTTTGTCTGTGATAGATCTAAAGACTTGGCAAAACGGATTATCCAGAACAAACGGACTTAACGGCCTAAATGAACCAGGTAGAATCAGTATTTATAAAAACCTTCCCCTGTTTTCCTGCCCAGTTTACCCTCGGCGACCATTTGTTTAATAATTTCGGGCGGCTTGTACCGCAGGTCATTGAGTTTCCCGTACAACGTCTCCATCTTGGCCAGGTGGATATCGAGGCCAATCATGTCAATAAGGGCTAGCGGCCCTATAGGATGACCAGCGCCTAACTTCATGGCTTCGTCTATGTCTTCAACAGAGGCAATTCCATCCGCATACACGGTTGCCGCTTCATTCAACAAGCTGGCCAAGACTCGGCTCACAATTCCTGCAGGCGCTTCCTTGAACGTGACCACGGGAACCTTGCCCAGGAGTTCCGCAAATGCTTTGGTCGTTTCGACAGTTGCATCAGATGTGTCATCCGCGCGGATGATCTCCACCAGCTTCATAATGACAGCAGGATTAAAAAAATGCATGCCGATGACCTTATCCGGACGTTGCGTGACCGAAGCGATCTCGCTCACAGAAAGAGCAGTTGTGTTTGTGGCGAAGATGGTCTCAGGGGAACAAATCGCATCCAGGGTTTTAAATATTTCTTTTTTAAGGTCGATATTTTCGGATACGGCCTCGATCACAAAATCGCTTTCCCGGGCCAGATCCATGTCTGTGGACCAACTCATGCGGGAGACGACAGAGTTCATGTCTTCCTGGGTTATTTTCCCCTTTCCTATCCGTTTTTGAAGGCCATTGGCGATCTTAGCCCTGGCTTTATTGATGACATCATCAGAGACATCGGTCACAAAAACATCAAACCCTTTTTGCGCGCAGAGCTGGCCGATGCCCGCTCCCATTATACCTCCAGCTATTACAAAGGGCTTCTTGATAGCCATAGTTCCTCCTTCAATGTAAAATCAATTCTTTCGTGATGCGCTTTGCACTCACTTTACACACCAGACAACTATGTTAAGTTTTCGAGAATAATGGCAACTCCCTGTCCGCCGCCGATGCATAAACTGACTAAACCCAATTTCTTATTCCGGTTCTTCAAGGCATAGAGGAGCGTGGTCAGGATCTTTATACCTGTAGCACCGACAGGATGACCGAGAGCAATGGCTCCGCCATTCACGTTGACTTTCGAGCGATCCCATTTGAGCTCCCGTTCCACAGCCAGGATCTGGGCGGCGAATGCCTCATTGAGTTCGATGATGCCGATGTCATCAAGCTTGAGTCCTGCTTTATCCAAAGCCTTGTGAACAGCGGGCACAGGTCCGATTCCCATGATGGCTGGGTCCACGCCCGCATGTGCATAAGAAACGATCCGTGCCATAGGTTTGACACCCAGCTCTTCCGCCTTGTCTGCTGTCAAAACAACTGCAGCTGCAGCAGCATCACACAGCGCACAACTGTTTCCCGCAGTGACGGTTCCATTTTTTTTAAAAACGGGAGGAAGCTTTGCCAGTTTCTCGGCAGTTACACCCTCTCTCGGAATTTCCTCTATCTCGAATATCTCAGTTTGCCCTCTCTTCAAGGGGATCTCAACAGGAATGATTTCGTCCTTGAACCGTTCCTCTTTCACGGCAATGACGGTTTTCTGCTGGCAATCTGCAGCATAAGCATCCTGTTCCTCCCGGCTGATGTTGTATTTCTCGACAAGCGTCTCTGCCGTCACCCCCATGAGATGGCCGGCAAGCGGACACATGAATCCATCCTTGTGGAGAATATCAACCATCTTGCCATCTCCCATCCGGTATCCCCATCGCGCTTTATCAGCGATATAGGGTACCTGGGAACTGTTCTCAGAGCCTCCGACCAACACCACGTCTGCATCTCCCGCCTTGATCAACTGAGCTGCGAGAGATGTCGCTCTCAAAGATGAACCACAGCGTTTATTCACAGTAAAAGCAGGAACTTCGAAAGGCAATCCTGCATTGACTGTTGCCAGGCGCCCGATGTTGGGTCCTATACCGGCTTGCCAGCCTGTGCCGAAAACAACTTCGTCCACATGTTGCGGTTCGATCCTCGCTCTTTGGACTGACTCTCTCAAAACAAGAGCGCCTAGCTCAACCGCAGAAACTTTTTTGAACGAATCTCCAAAACTGCCTCCGGCTATCCTGACCGCACCGGCGATAACAATATCACTCATATATTCCCTCCTCCTAGCTTGAATTATTTTGCGAAAGTATCAAGATGCTTCATCCTGACAGACAAATCACTCATTTTAGGTTTGTTTTATAGTGATGCTTTCTTGAAGGTGTCAACAATTCCCTGTTTTTCGGGGAGCACAGTACTAAATATGTCAATGTTTCACGTGATGTATCCCCATATCTGTGCTGGACGGCCTACCGAGTGGCCCAATTGGTGATGTCGAAAACGAGCCATAAGGAGTCATGCCAGCACAGACATAGGAAAACTTCCAGTCTCAAAAGATGTGTTGAAATATCTTGCGATTTTGTTTATGGTTTTATGAGAAGGTTGTCACTACCCATAAGAGCCTATGATCAAAGAAAACTTGAGAAAACTCCTGGATGAATTGCCAGCCGGAGTGGAACTCGTCGCTGCTGCCAAAACGCGGACACCCGATGAGATCCAGGAGGCTCTCGACGCCGGAGTGAACATTATCGGTCAGAATTATGTTCAGGAAGCTCAAACCGCATTCCGCGTTATTGGCGACAGGGCAAGGTGGCACTTCATCGGACATCTTCAGAAGAACAAAGCCAAAAAAGCCGTCGAAATCTTCGATATGATCGAAACTGTAGACTCATATGAGCTTGCCGCAGAGCTAAACAAGCGCTGTCAGGCTAGGGGTAAAGTCATGCCCATCCTGATCGAGATCAACAGCGGGAGAGAACTTCATAAATTCGGTGTGCTGCCGGAAGAAGTCGAAAAATTCATCAGGCAAATTGCAAACTTCGATGGCATAAAAATTCAGGGACTCATGACCATGGGACCCATGTTCGGCGACCCGGAGGAAGCCCGCCCCTATTTTCAAGAGACGAGAAAAGCGTTTGAGCACATAAATAGTTTGGACATCCCCAACGTGGTTATGAAATATCTTTCTATGGGCATGACAAATTCCTTTCGAGTCGCCATCGAGGAGGGCGCCAACGTCGTCCGCATCGGCACGCTCATTTTCGGTCCCCGATAGCAAAAGAGATCACATCTCAATATGGAAGAATCCTCAAAACCGTGATGAATGACTTCCGATTGTCCCCATTGGTGATTTCGAAAACACGCTCAGTTTCCCCAGCGAGGAAACTTCGCTCGGTTGAGGGCTTCCCTCACATCTCCCGATGGGAGATGTCCCATGCCCGTCCAGCCCTTCACACGGTTTTCTCCACCACACAATTGGGACACTTAATAACGCAAAGTGAATTCATGCCATCACGCTTTTAGGGATGTTTACATCTTGAACAAAAAAATGAAATTAAGCTCAAAATGTGAGAAAATAAAACCGTAGGGAGAATGAGCTTTTCAACGGCCAAAAAAGTTTTTAGAGGTGTAATAGCTTGTTGCCTACTGTTATGCCTGTCTGAATTCGCATTCTCTGTACGATTTTCCGTGATTTCTATCAAGAAAATAGACACCACCAAAATTCTTAAAGAGATTTACCAGGAGATGAAGGAGTTCGAAAAATATCCTGGGTATGATTTTATAAAGCGAGAGTTCTTTGTGGGAGAGGACGACGATGATACAAATAAGGATATCCATGTTGTGATATTGGTTCAGGATGTCGATGAGAAGGAAAAAGTCACGATCCAAGCTACTTACATGGAGCGCAATAAAGGAAGGCCTGTTATTGGGATTGCTAAATATGCTAGAGTCCTCTCGTTTTTTATTCTGGAAGATCAGATAGAGATCATAAAAAGTGACTTTGACATTAAGGGAAGAGAATTCGTTCTTCCCGGTATTCTTCAGGCCATAAAGAACAAGAAGAAATTACTCAAAGAAATCTAATCTGGACTATTCATAAAATCTTCCGCTCTAGAACCTCAATTTGAAGCCTGCCTTGAATACAAAACCAGTCAGACTGATATTCGTGACCGGGTAGTCAAGATCTCCCATATCAACTTCTCCCCCCTTCTGTTCGGCGTAGAGAAACGTCGAATTTCCCCAGAGCCCTTCGGGGGGATTATAGGTGAGAAGGTCTTGGATGACCGAAGTATCGAAATTATTAAAGCTCACGCTTCTATAGAGAGCTTCCAGAGTGATAATCAATCCACCGCCTACTGAGATGTCGAATCCACCGCCGGCGTGATACCCAATAGTGTTTACGCTGCTTTTCATGATCCAAGTGAAATGGTACCAGAAGTAATCGGGATTGTCGGTTAAAACAGTCCTGTTGGGTTCCCTGACTTCGACGTTCCCGAAATAATATCCCACTCCTCCAAGAAGATTAAGGTCGAAACTGTCTGACAGAGGGAGAGTAAAGACACCTGATAATGTGAGTGGGTAAATTTCTGAGGTGACCTCGGGTTCATACCAGAAAGTCGCTAACATGACCTGGTCGTCTGTGAATATTCCAGAATGACCCTTCATGGTTTTGTTGATAAAACCGAATCCCAAGGCAAGGCCAAATTTTGGATTGAGCTGGTAAGTGAACTCTAAGGTGAAATCCATACCAGAACCTGCTTTTTCTGGTTCGGCTGCTTGATACCCAAAGAAACCAGTCGTGGATACAACTTGGCCTTCCACTTTCCCTCCATATGCGAGGCCAAAGCTCATCTTGACTGCTAATTTGTCATCAGCGCGAAGATTAAAAGAGGAAAGAAGCAGTGCTCCAACAATAATTAAAAGTACGTATTTTTTCATGTTTTTCATTCCTTTACATGATGTCTTATTCAAAAAGATAGGCAAGTATTATACCAAATAAAGCCAGGCATAGGATATATTTCTGCATGTTTTTTTGTATCCAAAAGGGGGCAGATGTCCTAAAGCAAGGTGACAATTTAATCTGCGCTATTCCGCTGGCCTTGTTAATCGTCCCATAAAGAGTATGCTTCTTGTCTGATTGTCCTGGATGAGGTAGAAAAAGGGATGGTCGGCCCTAAATTCAGCGACGACTTTAGGTGGTTGGATGGCTGTAACACCCACGCTAACGGCAGTCGCCGCAGCCGCTTCTGTTCCCACTTCATCCACATCGATAAAAGCTTTGTGGAGCGCGTCTGTGATATAGAGTTCCTTTTTAGGCTCCATGCCGGAGAAATCCGCATTTTTTGTGAAGGCATCAATCATGCCCAGATCTCTTAAAATCTTTTTGAGATCGATGTTTTGAGTTGTTGTGAATTTGGGGAAAAGGACATTGACTTGTTGTTGGTTGAGGTTTGATGTCCACTCCTCTAGAGTTTTGGGAGTTAGATTTGACTCTAGGTCCGGGAGCCCATCCTTTTTTTGGGGAAGAAAAACAACCATGGAGAGATCTTTTCTGATGTATGGCATTTCAAGGATTTGGAGAGTTTCGTTTTCCCAGTAACCGAAGCGATCTTTTTGTGACATCATCTGGACCTTGATTTTTTCTTCCGGAGTGATCCAGAAATCTTGGTCTTTGGTATTGTGAGCATTAAATGTGTTTTGCCATTCGGCTTTAAAATAGATGGTGTTGGTAAGAACAAGGCGTGAGAATGTCTTTATAGCCCCGCCAGGAAGGAGATCTCGGATTTTGCCTTCAGTTTTGTCCTTGACCCAGTCGTTGATTTTTAAACGGGAGCCTTCTGGATCTTTGTGAAAATCCAGGATAAATAGGTTGGTCCCGTAGTATTTTTGGTTCAGCTCTACAAATGCTTTAAGAAGCTCATATTCCTTCTGTATCCAGAGAGCGTTTGCGACATTCAGTCGAAAGGGGCGGTGTTCTTGAAGCTTTTGGAAATGTGCTTGAAGTTCACTGAAGGCAGGATGCAGCTGGTACGGGTCAAGTGAAAAGCTAAACGCTCCAGCCATCTGTTTTTGGGTTTCACACCGTGCGCCTGCATAGGTCATGGCAAATGCTGTGGATATGCTGTAGGGAGAAAAAAAGATATTCCCCTCATTCAGTCGTACGTTCTGGTACATATCCAGAGCAAATGCTGTGTTTCCTCGGACCAGGCTTTGCAAATCAATATCTCCCGCTTGGCTAACCAGCCCACTGAAAAGGCTTAAAGCAAAAATCACAACAAGAATTTGTTTTTTCATCGACCCTCGCCTCATACATGATCGTCGCTGTTGCTATTATTACTGCATTTTGTAAGAAAGGGAAGTCCCATTATTAATAACCAGCACGCCCGTAAATGCGTTGCGATCTCAAGGTTTTGACTTTTTTGCGGAGTGGTATTAATGTGTATAGAAGTCACATGATATATAAGTAAGATTCATATAGCTCATCCCAATGTGAAGTTTCACGGGGCAATCATCGTTTATGAAGAATGAATAAATCTCCTGATAAAACGTCTCGGTTTGACACTCTTCCGTTAAAGCATTGTCTTATACAAACCTGTACAGCACCCAGGACAAATTTACCTGAATTATTCATAAAAAATGTCGATACTAATTACAACTGAAACAATTTCATTAATTCACTTTATTCTTCCTGTAAACCAATCTGACAATTCCGTTTTCAATGGCTTTATTATTATAATCGACATTTTTTACTTTACAGACGAGCTGATCTCACTACAAAGCCTTCGTTGTAGCCCGGGTTAGGTTGGGTCGGCTCGCGGTAGTACACTACTGCTTCGTAGGCCACTGCCTCGCCTTTGCTGCGACCTCGGTCCGTGAATAATCCAGGTCATCCGCATCATTTCTATCATAAGGATGATTTTTGGTCAATTATTGACTGAACCATTTGACTATGATATTAGCTTAACGGGCGGGCGCGTTTATTGCTTATAGTCCTGAATTTTATTGCGAAGGATAAAATTGAAGAAATTAATAATTCTTTTAGTGGCAATCGTTTTGCTGTTTGAAATAACATATGGATTGAGAGGAGTATTCATGACTGAGAATGATAAGCGCATTGATTATATTGAACTACCGACTGTAGACCTCATTGAAGCCAAGAATTTTTATGGAGATGTATTTGGCTGGAAATTTGTCGACTATGGCCCAGAATATACCAGCTTTAATGATGGCAGGCTGGA
>CAZIMJ010000159.1:0-1530 GCA_964540205.1 uncultured Eubacteriales bacterium
TGTCTGTCCTTTCCAGATTGAATTCAACGCCTTTGACATCGCTGTGGTAATCTGGAAAAACTGCGGAATATTTGATCTCCTCATCTGTGAGCTCAGGTTTTTTGGGCGCTTCCACATCCAGTTGCGAAGCTTTGAGGGCGCTGTATTTGAGGATCTGTTCCTCTAGCCCTTTACCATAATACTTCCACTGTTTGATCCGGTTGCCGATCATCCGCATCGCTTCTTCAGAGCCGCTGCAGATCTCCATCAACGACCGGAGAGCTCCGATCTCGCGCTCCACTACAAAACCAGCGAGGTTGAGTGCTTTCCATACATCCTCTCGAAAGGACACAGTCTTCGCCTTGTCCACAAATTTCAAAGCCTGGGGGAGCTCTCTTTCTCCCACTCTTTTGTATCCGTAATCAGACACAAAATCCAGAAGTGGCTCTAATACTCCATCCGTGCAGTTGGCCGCAACCCATGCACAGGTTGCACCGATAAAGGCCACCCTCTTCATTTGGGTCGGATCGGACTTATCAGGGGTATCCGTGTCCGCATGGTACCATTGGTCCGGCCAAACATTGAGCTCGACTCCCGGCACAGCGACCATCGGGTTGTTAAAACAAATATGGTCGCTCCCTCCTGTGGCCAAGTGTATTAAATATCGGAAGGCATCACGTGAGCCATTCTTTTCCCACATGGGTTTCGGGAAGATCTGGCCACGTGGATTTCTCGGGGAGTCGGGCAGATAGACGATGTCGTTTGTCCGCCAGACATAATTCATGAATGAATAGCCCAGGCCATCCAAGTAGCAGGGCAGGTGATTGGGACATTCACTCCAAGTGAATTTGGCATTGTTTTCCCTCAGCCCCTCTCCCACCATGTCCATGTTGATGTTGCAACTCAATTTTTCGGCAAAGCCTGGATTCTGCTCAAAATGCTTGAACGTGCCTGAGATCTCATTCGGCCAGAGGAAATAGATCGTCCGGCGCGGCTGGGGAAGATCTCCAGATGCGATCAGCTTTGTCAGCGCCCGCAGGATCTCCAGCTGCACCACACAGCCGCTCATGTTGTCGTTGGCTCCTCTTTTTGTGTATCCTTCGAAAAGATGTCCTGTGAAAATCACACCCTTTTTATCCGGTTCTGTCCCCGGGATCCAGGCAACGACATTCTCGAATTTATCCTGAAATTCTTCCATCTTTGTTTTACATCTGACCGTGAACTTTTTCCCCTTTTCGAGGTCTTCCATAAGCTCTGACCACTGCCTCCATGAGATCGTGAATCCGAATTTGAGGTTTTCTTTGCCCGAGTATGAACCACTCGAATAGATGATCTGGTCCGGATCAAAATACCGGTCCTGCGCGCGGAAGGATATCACACCAGCAATCCCTGCGGTATCCAGTGCTTCTGCAAATTCTCTCTGGGCATGGGACCACATCAGGGCAATTTTCCCTTTATACTCATCCTGGATGCCTTTCGCTTTCCAATCCTTCAGGTCTTTTGGATGGAGTGGCGCGATATACACGAGTTCACCGGTAACGTCCACTGTTG
>CAZIMJ010000160.1:0-35043 GCA_964540205.1 uncultured Eubacteriales bacterium
CCAGCGCAAACGAAAAAGATATTGCACACAGGCCGCTTCCGATGCAAATTGATGTTCGAGCTCTGCCAGAGTCCTCGGATACTCTTCCATACTCTGGTATACTATATCTGGTACCTAGTGGAGTCAAGGAGATATCCCTATTTTTAAAAATAGCCCAAAATAGTCACAAAATGTAAACAATAACTCCCCGAATGCGAAGTTCATTATAGGAAAGACCTTTCATTTTAAGAGAGATTTTCGATTTTTGCTCAAAGTTGTGGAATCGCTGCATCAACGGAATATGAACGGAATATGAATTGACAGGCCAGAAGAGATATGATATATGTTATTTTTCAGTAAAGATTTCTTATTCAATAAGCTAGCCTCTTCGATTTAAATACAAATTAGAAGCTTGATCAATTCCCATAATAGAATCAGAATTACGAGGGCAGGTGGCGAAATTGGCATACGCGCTAGGCTTAGGACCTAGTTCCTGATAAAGGAGTGCGGGTTCGACTCCCGCTCTGCCCACTCTCTATTTGCCTGGGTTTGGATGATTCATGAGTTGAGGCAGCTACATATATGAATAACTCAAGATAGGGAATGTAATGGATAATAAAAAGACAATTTTAAAAAAAATCGACGATTGTAAGAGAGAGATAGAACTTGTGATCCCTCCAGATGAGGTGAAGAAAGAGTTTGACCAGGCCGTTAAACATTTTGCTAACAGGGCGAAGATTAAAGGTTTTCGTCCTGGGAAGGCACCTGAACATATCGTTAAACAGATGTATCTTCCTGAGATCAGAGAATCTGTAGTAAATTCCCTCGCGCCCAAAGCTCTCAACACGGAACTCAAGGAACACAACCTAATTCCCATAGGGAACCCGATCATAAACAAGTTGACTTTCGAGGAAGGGCAACCTCTTCAGATGACTGCTCAATTCGAAGTATGGCCTGAATTTGAGCTGCCGGATTATAAGAACATCCCCATCACAGAGAAAGAGGCATCCGTGACTCAAGAAGAGATCGATCAATCTCTGGAGGACATTGCACAGAAGTCTGCTGAGTACACTCCCGTTGAGGGAAGAGGAGTGAAGGATGAGGACTATGTGATCGCCGAAATCAAAGGAAAAGATACCCGAACGAATAAACTCCTTCCCACAGAGAAAGTCGTTATCCTGGCTGGGCATCGGGAAAATGAGCAAGCATTAAATGAAAACCTGATGGGATTGAAACAAGAAGAGCAGGCAGAGTTTGTCGTGAAGTACGATAAGGACCACTCCAATAAAAAGCTTGCTGATAAGGAGATCGCCTACGTCCTGAGGATCCTCTCCATCAAGGAAAAAACCATCCCCGAGCTGAACGACGAATTTGCAATAGGTTTGGGTGAATTCAACGACCTCAAAGGCCTCAAAGCAGAAATAAAAAATCAAATTCTTGCCGACAAAAAAGACGAAATAAAGGGAGAGATGGCTGACGATATCATCCAGACTATATCAAACAGAGTATCCTTCGAACTCCCAGAAAGTGTTGTGGAGCAGGAATCATTAGCCATCATACAACGCTTATTATCATCTCAACAATCCCTATCCGTTCAAAAGGAGGATGTAGAAAAAATCAAGGAGGAGGCCAAAAAAAAGGCAGGACAGAAACTGAAAAACCATCTGATCTTGACCAAGATAACCGAGAAAGAAAAGATAGAAATCAAATCCGAAGACATTGAAGAGGAGATCAAAGCCATAGCCAGAGCAAATAATATGCCGTTCGCCCAGGTCAATGCTCAGCTCAGGAAAGAAGGACATCAGGAGGAGATTGAAGATAGGGTACGGCTCAAAAAGACGGTTGACTTTTTAATCAATAACGCTATAATAAAAAAGTAGTTCTTTCCATGAATTTAATCCCCTTTTTAATTGAAAAAGACAGAAAAATTGAACGAGCCGATACTTGGTATTCACACAGATTCGATGAAAATATCCCGGATAATAATTAGATAAAGATCAAGAAATTAGATCCATTTATTCCAATCCCGTAATCCGGACTCGATGGAATGGACAGAAACCATGGATAATAGTTTCAGACAAAGAACCATATCCCTAAAGAATATCCGACTAAATGGTAAAGAATGACGAATGAGTTCAGGAAAGTTTAAGACATTCATTGGAGCAAAAACATGCCGACTAACGAAAGCACGGAAATCATAAAGAATGTTCCTTTGATCCCTTTACGAGACCTTGTGGTTTTCCCTTCCACATTAGTTCCTTTCATCATAGGACGTTCATCTTCTATCCAAGCGCTAAAAAGTGCATCTGATAAGGATAAGAGGATTTTCCTTTCTGCGCAAATGGACGCGTCGTTGGATAATCCTCTTCCAGCTGATATCTATTCAATGGGCATACTCGCCAAGATCGTTCGAACTGTTAAAATGGATGACAGTAATTTAAAAGTCATCGTAGAGGGTAAAAGAAGAGCTCGAGTCCTCGAGTATCTGAGCACTTACCCTTATTACCAAGTGTTGGTCAAAGAGGTCAGTGTAATCGAAGGCAGTCGCACAGAGACCAATGAAATATTAAAAAATGTTTTAGCTCTGTTCGAAGAGTATCTGAAGCTCAGCCAGCACACGAATCTCGAGGCGATTATACCGGCCCTCAGGGATAACAACCCCCAGAGGATTGCGGATATCATCTCCTCTCACCTATATTTACCCCTCGAAGAAAAACAGAATCTTCTTGAGATCATCAACGCTTCAGAAAGAATCCGACGGCTGAATTTTCTACTGGAGAATGAGATTATTAAGATCCATTCGCGACTTAGAAAAGACGATAAAAAACAGGGACGCCGGAAGATCCCATTCAGAGATCCCTCACAAAAAGTTTTCCCTCCCGGATTAAACATGAAGAAAGATGATCAATCTAATGAGATCGAGGAACTGCGAAAAAAAGTTGTAGATTCCCACATGCACAAGGATGCAGAGGAGAAGGCCAACAAAGAGATCGATCGATTGGAGGCCATGCCACCAATGTCCGCCGAAGCCACGGTCTGCAGGAATTATTTGGACTGGCTGATCTCGCTCCCATGGACCAAAAAATCCAGGGAAAAGCGAAACCTGAAAGAAGCTGAAAACATTCTGGATGAAGATCATTATGGATTGGAAAAAGTCAAAGAGAGAATCCTGGAATATCTCTCTATCCGGCAGCTGGTGAAAAACCCCAAAGGCATCATCCTCGGTTTTGTAGGTCCTCCAGGAGTGGGGAAGAGCTCCCTTGGACGGTCCATCGCTCGGGCTACTGGGAGAAAATTCGTACGGCTATCTCTGGGTGGTATCAGAGACGAAGCAGAGATTCGAGGACACAGACGAACCTATATCGGGGCCTATCCAGGACGTATCATCCAAATGATAAAAAGGGCCGGAACAAAGAATCCGGTTTTTTTACTAGACGAAGTAGATAAAATGAGCATGGATTTTCGAGGGGACCCTGCATCGGCTTTAATGGAGGTCTTGGACCCTGAGCAGAACAACACTTTTTTGGATCATTATATCGATACAGATTACGATCTCTCTCAAGTATTGTTTATCGTGACGGCAAACATGATAGAACCCATACCCAGGCCGCTCATCGATAGGATGGAACTCATCCGTATCCCCGGATACACAGAAGAAGAAAAGCTCCAGATCGCTAAAAGATTTTTGTTTCCCAAACAGTTGGAAGCTCATGGATTGTTAAAGAATAAAAACATCCAGATCACGGACAAAGCGTTCCAGAAGATCATCCGGGAATACACCAAGGAAGCCGGTGTGCGTAACTTAGAGAGAGAGATCACATCGGTCTGCCGCAAGACTGTCAAAAAGGTGGTCACTAAGGGTAATAATTATAGAGAAACTGTCACTCCCAGGAGTCTCGAAAAATTCTTGGGAATCCCCAGATTCAGAAGGTCGGAGATCGACAAAGTGGATGAGGTGGGTGTCGCCATCGGCATGGCCTGGACAGAATTCGGAGGAGAACTGCTGACATTCGAAGTGACGAAGGTCCACGGAAAGGGCAATTTCACGCTGACGGGCCAACTGGGTGAGATCATGCAGGAGTCGGCACAAACAGCTTTCAGCTATGTTCGAGGTAAAATGTACGAACTGGATATCGCACAGGAGTTACACAAAAGCTTTGATATCCACGTCCACGTCCCGGAGGGAGCCACTCCCAAGGAGGGGCCCTCTGCAGGAATCACACTCGCCACATCGATTATTTCTCTGCTTACAGAGATCCCTGTTACGAAAAAGGTGGCTTTGAGTGGAGAAATCACTCTGAAAGGCAAGGTCTTGCCTGTGGGTGGCATTAAGGAGAAATTGCTGGCAGCACACCGTTATGGCATCATAGAGGTTGTGTTGCCCTTAGATAATAAACCAGATCTCAAGGACCTTCCGAAAAAGATCAGAGACGATATGAAGATACACTTTGTGGAAAACATGGATCAAGTTCTTGAGATTGCGCTAACTGAAAAATACCTGGAAAAGATCAAAAACGAGAAGGCCCCCATAACTTCTGAAGTAATCAAGAACGAAGAAGAGGAGGGCCAGCAGGAACCTCCTGTTAGGCACTAGCCAAAAGAATCCAGATCATTGATAGATATATTCCGATCAATTTTTTGAGTCTGCAAATGTAATCAAATAAGAGGTGCAAAATGAAAGAGTATAATTTAGTAGATCTTGAGGAAAAAAATGTTAAAAAACTGATCTCCGTTGCATTAGAATTAGGTGTGGAAGAGGAGGAGGTCCAGGATGTCAATAAGCATGATATCACTTTTAAGATTCTGGAAGCCCAAGCCAAAAAGAATGGTCTTCTTTTCTCAGAAGGGGTGTTGGAAACCCTGGATGACGGTTTCGGGTTTTTAAGGGCTCCAGAATTCAGCTATCTCCCGAGTCAAGATGATATCTATGTCTCCCCCTCCCAGATCCGAAAATTCAAACTTAGAACGGGCGATACCATATCCGGTGTTGTCAGACCTCCCAAAAACGGAGAAAAATATTTTGCCTTGATCAAAATCGAGGCCATAAATTTTCTGCATCCCGAAGTGGTCTTAGGGAACCGCAGAAACCTCCAATTCGACAACCTCACGCCTCTGTATCCTTTTGAAAAAATCATGCTTGAGGATGGTGATCAGAAAAACTTGTGTGCCAGAGTTATGGACATGCTCACACCCATCGGAAAAGGGCAGCGGGGACTGATCGTATCACCTCCAAGAGCAGGGAAGACAACGCTGCTAAAGACCATAGCGAAATCTATAGAAAAGAATCATCCGGAAGTCTTCCTTATCGTGCTGCTCGTAGCAGAACGACCTGAAGAAGTGACGGACTTCAAAAGAAGCATAATGGGCGAAGTCATAGCCTCAACTTTTGATGAACCGCCCATCCGCAACGCTCAGGTTGCCAATATCGTGTTAGAAAAAGCCAAACGGCTCGTTGAGCTTAAAAGAGATGTCACGATACTGCTAGACAGCATCACCAGACTCGCCAGAGCCCACAATGCCATAGTCCCACCCTCAGGAAAGGTTCTCTCTGGAGGGGTCGATGCCAATGCATTGAACAAGCCAAAAAAGTTTTTTGGTTCTGCCAGAAAGATCGAGGAAGGCGGCAGTTTGACTATCGTCGCTACAGCCTTGGTCGACACAGGAAGCCGGATGGACGAAGTCATCTTCGAAGAATTCAAAGGAACAGGAAACATGGAAATCAACCTCGACAGACGACTCGTTGATAAGAGACTGTTTCCTGCGATAGACATCAACCGGTCTGGGACGCGAAAAGAAGAACTACTAATCGATGAAAAAGATCTTAACAGAATATGGGTACTCCGCAAGGTTCTCAGCCAGCTGAATGAAGTCGAGGCCATGGAGCTCCTCATGGAAAAGATGTCCAAAACCAAAACTAACGGTGATTTTCTGGACGCAATGAGCAAGGGTCTTTAAGTAGATTTCTGGTATCCAACTTCCTTTTTTCAACACACAGGTTTGCCCCTAATGCTTCCTTAAATTCACTCCAAAAACATTAGAAAGACACCAACTGCGATGGCAGAGCCTATTACACCTGCAACATTCGGCCCCATGGTAGGCATGAGAGGATTGACTTTCCCCCCTGTCTGTTCTGCGACAAAATTCTGGACGACCCTCGCAGACATAGGCACCGCAGAAACTCCGGCAGCACCTATACAGGGATTGATCTGTTTCCATCTTCCGTACTTGACATTGTTAAATGCCTGCAGCCAGTACTGCTGACTTCCCGGTGTTACACTCGTCCAGGCATCGGAAAGCTGAGGACTCTTGGGTCAGGTGTAGTCGTAGCAGGGTTGAAAACATATTCCTGCATGAGCTCATTGAGCATGTTCTCGATACCTATCATCTTACCCGGGTCGATATCCAGCGTGTATCCCGTGCCTTTAAGTGCGTGGGCCATAGAACGGACATCCGGCTGGAAAGTCCCACTGGCCATCGGCCGCACCGAGAGATCGATGCCGTCCACACCCCCGGCTATCCCTGCCATGTAGCATGAGCTGTATCATGAGTATGTTGCCACAGGAGCATCTCCAGCGGCATGATCTTCTTTAATCCGACAACAGTATCATAAATGGTTTTGGGCTCGGTTGTGCCACTTGCATCCTTCAGACAGATGCTGTCGATATGGAGATCGCTCTCTAAGAGCTCTCGACCGATATTGATATAAAAATCCGCAGTATGCACCTTATCCGAATGGAAGGGAAGGCCCATAAGGGCGATGCAAACTTGGTGATGCACGCCTGACTTGACGATCGGCCGCCCCGTGTTGATGAGGTTTCGTGTGTCATTCATGTAGTCAAAATTCCGGTCCCATGTCGTTCCGTTCTCCTTCATCAATTTCGCCTGGAGCTCTAATCCTTCGGGGGATTTGGTGGTCAGGGTGACTGCTGAAACAGAGCACGTGAGGATCTGAAGATCCACATCGGGGCCCACAGTCTCGCGCATGGTCTTCATATCGTCGAAGGGGTCTTCACCGAGATAGAAGTACGGAGCCTGGTAGCGAGCCTCACCGCCAAACTCAAAATGGCGAATGCCCGCTTCTGCCGATGTTTTCATGGCAGGGAGAATGTCATTCAACCGCACTTTCCCCCCAAAAGAGCTTTGGAGTCCATCACGAAAAGGCATAAACATGACACGGATTGTTTTTGCTTTTTCTGTAAAAATCATTTTTCGCCTCAAGCTTTGTGATTTTCGTACCTGGAAAGATGGTCTGGACGGTGGCTGCCACAGCAGCGATCATGGCCGGATCGATATCCACGGCTTTTTCTGGAAACATGAGCATTATGATACGCATCAGAAAAGCTATGAGCGCAAGGATAATAAAAACGACGAGGAATGCTATCCCACAAATCATGTATAATTCAGTCGTTTCCATGGGCATACTCCTTCGCGGATTGACGGAGGCGATTTGCTGATCGAAAGCGAGGCAAAAAGACTATAATGGTTTGTAAGGTAATAGAGCCTATCTTTTTCCCTGTAAGGAAGGTAGCTAGTATAAAACTGTCTGACCCTCCTGTAAAGGATTCAAGTTATTTTTCTGAACTCCCAAGATCATTCATGCAAAATTGCACTCGGGGTGCTTGTTTGACCGGAATCTCGACGGGAGGGAGAGGCTGTAGATGGTGGGCTTAAGAGTTGAGTATCTGACTTTCAAGTCAAATATCAGGTGAGGATCAATCTCCCGGATGTTACAGGCTTATGGTAGCCTTTTAAGATTAACTCGAGGTTTTCACCGACCCCAATGACTGTCCCCGAGGCGATTTCTCGGGATTTTTTACTTGGAGTGTCGGACACGATCTTCACTTGACGGCCGATCACAAGCGAACGCTCTCTATAAGACTTGAGGAGAACATAATACTGGCCTTTGAGCAAAAGATCATAATTTTTATCCAAGGAGTGGAGAAGCTGGAAGAGAACTTTTTCTAGATTCAAGGCTGATTTTTCCTGAACAAAATTTCTCAAGGAGCCCACCTTGGGAACGAAGGGATCAGTCTTAATCCTGGGTGCTTTCTCCACATTCAGCCCGATACCCAATATAGCCGTAAGAACTGTATCCTCTACGCTTTGTGTGTGGACCAGGAAACCTGCGACCTTTGCTCCATCGATGAGGATATCGTTGACCCATTTAATTTTAGCCCGGTCTTTTAGGGACTTGAACGCATCTAAAGCGTCGATGAGAGAGAGGGCTGCCAGGATGGGAAATCCTGAATGAAAATTTTTGATGATCCGATGAGGAGAGAGGTAAACCGCCAAATGTATGTTTCCCTCGAGTGCCGACCAGGGCCGTTGCCTCTGCCCATGGAATTTGCGACTCGATCCAGCCAGGCACAGAGTTCCATCGGGCAATTTGATATCCTTCTGGCTCAACCCGACCAAATGATCAAAATGAGATGATGAAGCGTGTTTAACCACGAGTGCAAGGGGCCATCTCCCATGGTTATCGCTCGCACTCGTATGCACAGTCCCAGTCGGAAATAATCTTTTCTTCAAATGGTGAAGATTCGGATCTACAGCACTCGTGTCATGGGGCGTCCACGGTCCCCGGCCCGAAAGAATTTGTTCTGCATAATCTCTGTCATCTGTATAGATAATCATTGTTTTTCACATTTCTTCGAGTACAATTAATGTACACACACGCGGCGATTTTTTCAATGTTGAAAACATAAAGGAATAAAATTAAAATTGTAGCGAGCCGGAGCATTCGAATGTCCAAACTTCATTTAGATAAAAAGGTCACCGAAAAAAAAATACGGTTTTATTTGGAATCGAGCACACATTTCCTGTTTCCTTACTTTGATCCGGAGAATCCGTACAGAAAGAATGGCCTTTTTGTACATCTCGAAGAGACTCTCATGGCGGCCGGCGCGAAATTTCAGAAGGACTACGGTCAAAACTTTGTATCCATTAATTTGCGCGGCAGCTGGTTGAGGGGCATTCCCCTGGAGGAGGATGATATCGACCTTCTGTTCATCATCCGTAATTTGTCCCTGAAGGAGCAGAGCTACATTCAATCATATTGTCGAAAAGTACTGCGAGAAAAAAATCAAATCTACAGAGTCTGCGAAGGAAAAGAGGAGGATGGCATGTGGGTTGATCCGATCTCCTTTCTGGATTTGACGCAGGTGCCTACCATAATGGGATCATTCATGTATGGACTCCGCCACTTTCTGGAGGACCAAAGAAGAAAACAGCGTGATAACTATCAGGACTCCTTTTTCGGATCCAAACTGCAAGAAAAATTCTCAAAGTTCCTGCAGAGCGGAATACTCATTCCGTATGTGGGATGGATCTATGGCAAATGGAAGAAGAAAGAGGTGTTCGATGAACTGGGTTCCTATCTTCCAATTCCTTCAAGAGAAATGGGAATTTACGGAGAAGATGAAGTGGAGGAGACAAAGGATATTCTCCTGCAGACGTTCGTGGCCAGGAATCTCATCTTTCCTGCGATAAAACTGAAGACATTCATCTCCCCCTCTGATATCCACATCCCTGAGTTTAAAGAGGAAGCCTTGGCTCTTTATAAATCCATCGAACCCTTGAAGGGAGTTCATGCCCGCGCTGTAATGAATTACCTCTATAAGTCAGCCTTGGAACTCAAATTATTCGGTCATAGACTCATCATGGATAGGGTAGAGAAGTTTGGCGGGCACTACGACAAGCTTGTGGATTATATCCTTACGGTGAAATTCTAGAGACCGCCGTAGGTCGATTTTTCAAAAACGATATCACTTCAACCTTTTGATGATGTGCCACCCATATTTGGAAGCAGCAGGATCGTAGGTCGCCATTCCGATCTCGTTGACATTGAGCGAGAAGCTGACATCGAAATACATAAAGATCTGATCATCGGATCCTCCTTCTCACAAAATTTTGTGCTATTGAAAAAACTGGGTGTAAAGCCAGTAGAGAAAAGACACAACATAAGCAACTAGGAGAGCCCAGACAACAATGGAGAGCGTTTCGTTGAAGCGTTTGCGAAACGGCGAACGAACGCCTTTTTTTTTGCTGGCTTGGGATACGAGATAGACTATGACCAATATCACTAGGAAAATCGCCCACTTGCGCATTAGGTATCCATGTTGAACTGTCTAAAGCTTCGTGGGATTATGAGTCTCATTTCTTTTAAAAACGAAACTATCACAAGCAAATGAGGGGGTCAAGCAGTTCTATTTCCATTTATTCGTTAAAGAATATAGAGTATACGATATGAGCGTAATTCTCATAATTATAAACTCTGATTTCAAAGCGACATCCGAAGATGGATGACAGATTGTCGGTTCAATGGTATATTCTCTCTGATCTATTTTTAATAACACTGGAGCTTAGCAGCGGAAACCTTAAAAACACTGCATGACATAAGCCAAAAGATCATTTGGAGATACAAAAATTCATCCTTTGAATAACATAACGAGCGAGGGATCTTTATGAAAGAAACCAACGATTTATTAGCTGTGGGGATTGCAGGAAGTCCACGTAAAAGGGGGAATTCATCGGCTTTGCTCAAAGCTTATTTAAATGGAGCTTCTTCCGAAGGTTTTAAAACAGAATTCATCTATTTGAATGGGATGATATTCCGTGGTTGCCAGGCATGTGACCGTTGCGTACAGGGTAAGAACTGCTCAGTCAAAGATGACCTGAACACTATCTTTCCTATCCTGCGGAGAGCGCAAATATGGGCTTTGGCATCACCTATTTATTATGACGGTGTCTCCGGACAGCTCAAAATGTTTTTCGACCGATTACGCTTCACAACATATGATCCATACAAACTCAAAGGACCACGCCGTGGTATTCTGATCGTCACCTACGAAGACAATAAAAAGAAAAAGTATTTTGAGACAGCATCCCAACTTGCCAATTATTTCACATGGAACGACAGGGGGGACTTTGGCAAAGTCCGGGTTGTGGCCGAGTCAAATCTCGGGCCAAAGGATGCCTGGGAAAGCCGCCCTGACCTGTTGAATAAATTACTAGATTTGGGAAAGGAGCAGGCCAGAGAACTCAAGGAGTTACATTAAAACCACTTTTCTATTTTAAGAGTTCTGCCAATCTGTGCAGTGAAAAACTCATAACCCTCTATAGAATTATTTATTTCCCAATTCTTCGATCAATTCCTTCACAGCTCGCTCTAGCTGTTGGTCGCTTCCAGTGAACCGCTGAGAAACGTGAAGGCAACAGAAAGCAAAAGCCCTGCAACTCCACAGCCATACCAGAGCACTGCAGGTCCATACGTGCCGTAGACGGCTGTTCCGATCATGGGTCCGAAAATCATCGACAGAGAAAAAGAAAACGTAAATAAACCTATGTATCTGCCTTGGCTTCCTGGTCCCGCTCGGATTGCTATTAAAGAGCCCAAAAGCGGCATGCTCAGCATCTCGCCAGTCGTCCACACTGCGACAGTCAGTGCAGCAAAAGGAAAGCTGCGGCCGAGCGGCATTAAGGCAAAGCCCAAACCCGTCAAGAGAAAGGATATGGCAATGAAGCGTGTCAGGGGACGTTTGCCGATCCAATGGATGAGGAGCATTTCAAGGGCTACGATCATCAACGTGTTGATAATGACAAGCTGCCCGATACGATTCTCAGCCAAACCATAGACCTCTCGCATGTACAGAGGAAAAGTCGCTATTAACTGCAAAAAAATGGCGCCCCAGATGACGATAATCGGAAGTAACAGGAGAAATGGAATATCACGCCAGGGAGAACGGCCGCTGGGAGTATGCTCTCCAGATACAACTCGAAGGTGTTCTTCAGGTTTTTTCCAGATTAGGATAAACACGGCAAATGCTGCAAGGCATGTGAGGCCATCGACCCAGAAGAGCAGAACATAATTCCGGAGAGCCAGCATACCGCCCACTGCGGGACCGATTGTAGCACCGATGTTGTTTGCCAACCTGTTAAGAGCGAATCCTTTGGTCGTGACTTCAGGTGGACAAAGGCGAGCCATGGATGTCGCGTTCGCTGGGAACATAAGGCCCGATGCCATAGACAGGATAAAAATCATAATGTAGATACCCCACAGTAACTGGAGTTGCCCGAGGGAAATGTAGAACACTCCACAGAGAAAGAGGCTGAGCTTTTGGACATTGGTCGAACCTATCCGGTCAGACAGCCAGCCACCCAGATAGGTACCGGCAAGGGATCCAAGCCCGAAAACACTGATCGCCCGTCCTGCCTGGGCAATGGTAAATCCAAGCTGACGCGTGAGGTAAAGACTGAGAAAAAAAAGCACCATCATACCTGATGCATTGACAAGCAGTACAGCAAATAGGATCCAAGACTGGGAGGGGAGACCTGTATATGCTTGGCGGTAGAGTCTTGCTATTCCTTTAAACATGGTTGTTTAGCTCTCCATAATATCCGAAGAGTATGGAAAAATCGAACCCTTAATGAAAAACAGTTCCGAGGATATCGTACGCCCATCGCTTATCTTGAGCCTTGACAAAAAACTGCCGGCTATATTCAACCGATTCGAAATCGATGTCATCATATCCAAAAAAATCTGTCACCCTGTCGAATATGTTTTCAGGTCTGAGATATAGAAGCTTGAGTGGCAGAGGACTCTGAATGACGAGAGCGGAAAGCATGTAAACAATCCTTACAACGAAAGAACTCTGATCCACAGAGAATCATCTGAAGTACTCCTTGGCACAATTATTGCACTTGAATTATTTCTTTATAATGGGTATTAATTCATTGTTTATAATAAGATTCATTCAAGAAATATTTAACACCAAAGAGAGAACGAACAGCATCCTGGAGGATATACATGCTTAAAAATCATCTTTTAATCGCATGGAGAAATTTACGAAGACACAAGGGATTCTCATTCATTAATATCTCCGGACTTGCCATTGGGATTTCCTGCTGTATTCTCATTTTCTTCTATATCAACGATGAATTGAGCTATGACAAATATCATAAAAATGCCGACCGGATCTTCAGAGGGATCTCTTATAGCACGATCGGAGGTGAAACACGGGTGTTCGCTCGTATGCCTTCAGCACTCGCCCCAGGATTAGAGGAAGCCATACCAGAGATCGAAGCCTCTGCCCGACTTTTCCAATTCGGTGTGCTCCAGTTTAAACATGACGATAAAAATTTTGAAATTCCAGATTTTTATGCTGCGGATCCGAGTTTCTTCAAACTTTTTTCCTATGAGTTTATCTCCGGAGATCCTCAAACGGCTCTCCAGAATCCGGATAAGATTGTCATCACGGAAGATACTGCCATTCAAATTTTTGGGAAAGTTCAGGCCCTGGGAGAATCCATATCGATTCCTTTCAGACAGGGCAATCATGATCTTATTGTCACCGGAGTTGTCAAGAACATCCCCCGGAATTCTCATTTCCGATTCAAGGTTGTCCTATCTATCAATACCTTAAGACGGAGGGATGAAAATCAACCCGCGGCTCCTGACTTTTTAAACGATCCTATTTATTTTAATCCCTTTTCCTTCGTTTTGCTTTCTGAGAGCGCGGATGTAAAGGAAGTGGAAGACAAAATCGCAGCTGTTGTCGAGGAAAAATGGGGAGAACGGTATAGACAGGAAGGCATTATCAGAAGATATCCGCTTCAGGCGCTAACCGATATCCATCTCAAATCGAACTTTGAAGCGGAGATCACCCAGCAAGGGGATATTCAGTATGTCTACATCTTCTCGGTCGTCGCCATAATGGTCTTATTCATAGCCTGCTTCAATTTTATCAATCTGTCCACAGCCAGATCAGTGAAGCGAGCCAAAGAAGTCGGCCTGAGAAAAATGTTCGGTGCACACAGGCATCACCTCATCAGACAATTTCTTAGTGAATCAAGTCTCCTGGCCCTCCTGGGGACATTAATTGGGATATTGCTCATCGCTATCTCACTTCCTGCCTTTAATCAACTTTCCGGAAAAGAGTTTAGTTTGAAATATCTAATTAGTGCACCCTCTATTGTCGCACTGCTCATCATCATTGTAGCCACCGGATTCATTGCCGGTTTCTTTCCGGCATTTGTGCTTTCGACTTTTCAGCCGGTGAAAACTCTCAGGGGAAGATTGGGGCCAGCCAAACAGAGCGGAACCTTTCGAAAAATTCTGGTCATTTTTCAATTTTCCATTTCCATATTCATGATTTTGGGATTTATTATCATTTTGCAGCAGCTCGATTATATCAAGAACAAAGACCTGGGATTTAACCGGGATTTCCTTGTGGTTATCAGAGGAGGTGGACGGACAAATGACGCTCTGAGAGATAATATTTTAAAGATTCCTAACGTGACTTCCGTTTCTCTTCCTGTCAGCATCCCAGGGGAGTTTGCCGGCGACCGGTCCTACTATCTACCCGGGAAAGATCCGGCTTCATCGGTGCGAGCGTCTGTCTTCGGCGTGGATTTCGATTTCATCAAAACATTTGATATGGAAATCCTCTGGGGGAGAGATTTCTCCCGGGATTACTCGACAGATGCGACTGATGCCGTCATTATAAACGAAACCTTCGCCCGCCAACTCGGATTGGGACCGGATGTCGTAGGGAATCAGATCATCGATGTATCGGATCCCGAATTACAGCCGACAGTCATCGGCGTGATCAAAGACTTTCACCATCAAAACCTGAAGCTTCGGATCAATCCAATGATGCTTAATATACAACCGGAAGGATTCGCTTTTGTTGCAGCACGAATAACTCCACAGAATGTTTCTTCGACTCTAAAACACATAGAAACAGCCTGGAAAGAGCAGTTCCCGGACCGAGAATTCAATCACTATTTTGTGGATGACAATTACCGGCAGCGATATCCGGAAGAGGACAAAATGCAGGATATTTATCTCATATTTGGATTTTTGGCCATTTTTGTCGCCTGTCTGGGTCTTTATGGCTTGGCCTCTTTCGCTACGGAACAGAGATCCAAAGAAATCGGAATCCGCAAGGTTCTCGGTGCCACGGTCCCCAATATCACATTTAATCTCTCTAAAGATTTCATGAAGCTGGTCTTATTGGCCAATATCATTGCATGGCCGCTAGGATTCTTCGTGATGAATAACTGGCTAGATAACTTTGCATACCGCATAGGTATAGAGTGGTGGGTGTTTGTGGTCTCCGGACTACTCGCTCAAGTTATCGCGATTATGACTGTCAGCCATCAAGCGTTCAAATCGGCCTTATCCAATCCCGTAGACACCTTAAAGTATGAGTGATCCTGAACACTCTTGGGGCTCCTCTTCCTCAAAACGATGCTCTATTTTCATGATATCATTTGGCAGTTATTTTTGTTATGATATTGGAAAAATTGATTGAGGAGGACTTGGATGAGAAACACTGCTAGATTTTTGCACATTCTACTTATCTGTCTTGTGATTTTGATTTTCAGTACTATGTTAATCTCTCCGGCTGCTGGCGGGCAACAAAAGGTCACATCCCCGGAAGAATATTTTGGATTTCAGCTTGGCAGTGACAGGAATATCGCACGCTGGGACAAGATCGTCGATTATTATTATTTACTCGAGAAAGAAAGCGATAAGCTCAAGGTCATCAACATGGGCCCCTCTACGGAAGGCAATCCCTTCCTGGTCATCGTTATCTCCTCAGCGGATAACTTGGCTAATCTAAGCCGGTTGCAGGAAGTGAACGCTAAGATCAGCGACCCGAGAAGTATCGAAGAGTTGGAGATAAAAAAGCTTGTCAAGGAGGGGAGAGCTGTCATCTGCCAATCCATGAGCCTTCATGCCACCGAGATCGGCGGCACACAAATGGCGCCCGAGCTGACATACGATCTGATCACTCGCGACGATGAGGAGACACATCGGATCCTGGACAATGTGGTCTTCTTTCTAATCCCAAGCTTCAATCCGGATGGACAGATCATGGTCACGGATTGGTACCGGAAAACGCTAGGTACAGAGTACGAAGGTGTAGGTCTTCCTTGGCTATATCATAAATACGTTGGCCATGACAACAACCGCGACGGCGACTATCTCAACATGATCGAGTCTGTGTATGCAGCTAAGATCATGTACCGGGACTGGGTTCCCCAGGCCTACATCGACCATCACCAAATGGGAAGCTATGGAGCCCGGTTCTATGTCCCGCCCTACGGCGAACCCATTCGCCCTTATGCCGATCCTCTCATTTGGCGGGAACATAGCTGGTACGGAGCTCACATCGCCTACAAACTCGAGGAGGCAGGTAAAGCAGGTATCCTCAATGCTGCTCAATACCCCGGCTGGGGTCATTTTGGATGGCACTGGATCACACCCTTTCACAACATTGCAGGGATGCTCACGGAATCAGCCAGCGCCAGTTTAGCGACGCCCCTCTATATCCATCCCGATCAGCTCCAAGGAGGCGCAAGACAGTTTCCGGAGTATGAAGCCCAATCCACGTTCCCGAATCCCTGGCCAGGAGGATGGTGGAAGCTCCGGGACATCGTCGAGCAGAAATACATTGCAGCCTGGGCTCTCCTGGACCTCGCAGCCAGGAACAAGGAGACGGTTCTCTGGAATGCTTACCTGAAAGCCAAACGACAGACAGAACGAGGCGCTCAAGGTACCCCCAAAGCTTATGTGATCCCAACAACACAGCATGATCATCTGACCGCAATAAAGATGGTGAACACGTTGATGTTATCGGGAATCGAGATCAATCAAGTGCAGAAAGAATTTATGGCCGGGGGAAAGATCTATCCTGAAGGGTCTTTCATCATTTCTTTAGCTCAACCCAAAATGGGATTGATCAGGAACCTGTTGGGACGCACTCGTTATGCCGACAACGCATGGACTAGGGATAAAGACGGTGCTCCGCTCCGACCCTATGACTTGGCGACGCACAATATGAACGAGTTCATGGGTGTTTGTGTCGATCCTATTAATGATATGCCCAGCGGCAACTTCCAGATTCTCACCGATGGCGTTCCGACTATAGGAGAAGTTGAAGCAGGAGATACGGGTTATGTGCTAGATGGGAGGCTGAACGCAAGCTTCAAGGCTGTGAATCTTTTGCTCGATAAGGGAGTAAAAGTCCGGCGTATCGATAAGTCAGTGTCTGATCTTTTGCCTGGTGATTTTGTGATCCCTGGGGGTCCGGAAGTTGTCCTCCAAGATGTGGCCAAGCAGACAGGCGTAGATTTTGCAGCGTTGAATGGTGAGTTGAATGTCAAAACGCACGAAGTCAAGCGAATGCGCACGGGAATGTATCAGCGCTACATGGGTGGCAACATGGATGAGGGATGGACGCGATTTGTGCTAGAGCAGTTTTCGTTCCCCTACACATCGGTCATGGATGATGAGATAAAAAAAGGAAATCTCAACACAAAATATGACGTTATCATCCTTCCGGACGATTCCACTGCCATGATCACTGGCGAGAAACAGAGAGATTCGGCCTACAGCCGTCCTCGGTCGAGCTATCCTCCTGAATATCGCAGCGGTATCGGTGAAGAGGGCGTCAAGACACTTAAGGCGTTTGTTGAGAATGGAGGCACGTTAGTAACCTTCGGAGGCTCCTGTCATTTTGCGATCGAAAAGTTTTCATTAAATGTTCACAATGTTGTGGAAAACTTAGACTCTAAGGAGTTCTTCTGTCCTGGATCGACACTCAAAGTGACCTTCGACAACAATCATCCATTAGCTTATGGGATGCCTTCTGAGGGACTGGTTCTTTTCAGTTCAAGCCCTACGTTCGCTATCAGCCCAAGTCAACACAATGAACGGTACGAGACCGTTGTCCGTTATGTTGACAAGGATCTCCTCCGGAGCGGTTGGCTCATCGGTGAAAAACATATTGCCAAAAAAGCAGCCATGGTCTCTGCCCAACTTGGGAAAGGCCGGGTGGTGCTTATCGGTTTTCGGACACAACACCGAAGCCAGACCCATGGCACATACAAATTGCTCTTTAACGCTTTAATCCGCTGACCTTTATTTTAGTTTTCGTTCCGATGACGGCTCCTGGTCCGATCTGAAGAACCTGGGAGAAAGGGTGAATGGAACGGGAGGCGAAAACTGCCAGATCCTCTCACCGTGCGGAAAATATTTGTTTTACACCAGCCGCAGATACAGGGATCATAAATCCAGCCCTCGCATGACTTATGATGATATATTGATGGCTTGGTCAGGGCCTCAAAACGGATTGGGCGATATCTACTGGATAGATTCACGTATTATCGAGGAACTGCAACAAAAACATATCAAACAACAGGTAAAGCTTCGGTCATTAGCCACCGTCTATCTTGAGATACACGAGGAGGATCTTATTCATAGCGTAACGACTCGACGGGATTTGCTAGCGCCGCCTTCATGGCTTGAAAACTTATGGTGGACAGCGCAATAACAAAAGCAAGAGCTGCTGCCAAGATAAAGATCCTAGGTTCCATACTCACCCGATACGCAAAATTTTGAAGCCATTTTTTCATGAGCAAATAAGCCGTGGGCCAAGCAAAGAGATTGGCAAGAAGCACCAGAAATACAAACTCTTTGGAAAGCAGCACAAAGATATTTCCGATCGACGCCCCGAGCACCTTCCTGACGCCAATCTCTTTGGTCCGTTGTTCGACCATAAATAGAGCTAATCCAAATAAACCGAGTGCAGCTATAAAGATGGCAAGCATCGAAAAAACACTGAAGATTTTGCTGAGCTTTTCCTCTCCTCTGTATAATCTGTCAAAAGTCTCATCCATAAAAGAATATTCAAAGGGATGAGCAGGATCCAGATCTTTCCATTTGCTTTCAATGAAGTCCAGAGTTCCAGAGATATTGTCCGGACGAATTCGCATTGCAAAAACAAAAGTATTTTGTGACCACACATGTATTATGAGCGGATCGATTGCATCTCTCAGCGATTGAAACTGAAAATCTTTCACCACTCCGATGACTCTCCCTTTCTTTTCGATTCCATAATTATAATCCGATCCACCCCATTCCACTTGTGTTTCCAGGGGATTTTCCAATTGCAACTCTCGAACAGCCGCTTCGTTGATGAGAAACGCCTCCGAGGCGTCTGTGCTCATTTCTTTGGAGAAATCTCTTCCTTCCACGATTTCCATTCCCATGGTCTTGACGTAATCATGATCCGTGTAGATCATCCTCAATGTCAGGGTCTTTTTCCCTTCTTCTTTAACTAATTTTATCGCATCTCCAGCTACGATCCCTCCAGGAACCCCGATAGTGATTGTCCCGTTGATAATATGAGGATTCTGCATGAGTTCTGCTTTGATCGCCTCTGCATTTTTGCGGACAGAGTTTGCTCTGATTGGGACAACAACCACGTGTTCCTTGTTAAATCCCAGTTTTCTGTTCCTTAAAAAATCGAGCTGATCTAAAACAACCGCTGTCGCAATGAAAAGGATTATGGATATGCTGAATTGGAAAATGACAAGTCCCTTCCTCAGGTAGGACTTTCCAGAGCGAATATTGACGGTTTTTTTAAGGACATTTGCCGGTTGGTACCGAGAAATGATAAATGCAGGATAACTGCCCGAGATTATTCCTACAAAAAAAAGTATGAGGACCATACCGCCTAGAAGAATCCAGTTGGTCAAATAATTCACCACAATCTCTTTTCCTGTCAGAGAGTTGAAGAAAGGTAGTGTAAAAGTTATGAGAACTAATGCTAGAATCAAAGCAAAAAGCGTAAAGAAAAGCGATTCCCCCAAGAATTGTTGGATGAGTTGATAACGGCTCGCTCCAACCACCTTTCTGAGGCCGACTTCCTTCGAACGATTAACCGACCGGGCCGTAGCCAAGTTCATAAAATTCACACAGGCAATCAGCAGGATAAATAGGGCGATCACAGAAAAAATGGCCACATATTTAATGTCGCCGTTCGGGCTTATCTCCATCTGAAGATGAGAATGGAGATGAATGCTCTTCAGGGGCTGGAGTCGGGAAGATAAGCTGCCACCGAGAATCGTCTTTATCTCTTGAGCAGCGTATTTTTCAATAAAGGCGGGTAACTTCGCTTGTAAATCTTCAGGGGAATAATCCTCATGAAGGAGAAGATATGTGTAGAACTCATGACGCGCCCAAGTCTGGAAATAGAGCTCTTGAAGTTCAGGATCTTTTTCGAATGTTTTCATGGAAGCGAAGATCTGGCCATAAAAATGCGAGTTCTTGGGCATATCTTTCATTATGCCCGTGACGACATAATCTTGATCATTGATGTTGAGTGTTTTGTTTATCGCTTCATCTTTACCGAAGTATTTAAGGGCTGTGCTTTCCGAGATCACGATTGTATTCGGCGCCGACAACGCTGTTTCAGGATTCCCAGCAACCAAAGGAAAAGTGAAGATATTAAAAACAGAGGCATCCGCATAAAAAAGAAAATCCTCGAAGTATTTCTTATCTTCGTAAGTCACCATATGCCGTCTTGTCAATAGTCGGACTGCGTCTTCGACCTCAGGAAAATCCTGTTTTAGGGTTGGAGCGAACGGTGCGGATGTGAAGGCAATTTCTTGATCAAAGCCTCCTGGAACATCGAAACTATCGACGACTCTGTATATTCTGTCCGCCTTCTCATGATATCTGTCATAACTCAGCTCGTCCTGGATAAACAATAAAATGAGGATGACACAGGCCATACCGATCGCTAGCCCCGTGATATTTATAAAAGAGTAGGTCGTATATTTTTTAATATTCCTTACGGCGATCCTTATATAATTGAAAATCATGGTTAAACTCCAATAGGTGTAGTTCTTCAAATAAGAGGGAAGAAGCTTAAAAATCTGGATACCATACCAACTTTTGGCCCTCATCTTTCCCTTTTGATGAGAAATCCGTTCATACATCTCTGCAAAATCTCCCGCCAAGTTTTCCTGATCCTCAAATGGAACGAAATTCTTTAGAAAAAACTCCAGGAATTTTAAAGAGCGACGGCGTTTTTTCATGGACAATTTCCCTCTGCGTTTAATATTCCAGATTATTTTCCCACAGAATATCTGAGACTCTCTTGTATTCTTCCAGCGATTCCAATCCCAGATCTGTGATTCTGTAGATTTTTTTTCTTCGTCCTCCTCTGATAGCTGTCGCTTCCCCATAATTTGATGCGATCAACTCAGATTTCTCTAGACGGCTTAACGGTATATGTACGGATGTGAGAGAGACTTTTTTCCTTGTGATTTTCGATAGATGATCCACGATAGCGATCAAATAGGCATTGGTCTTTAGATTGAGTATGGAGAGCATTATGAGCTCTTCTTTGCGCGTTAAGCTTTTCATTATCTCCTCATTATTTATTTCTTTTTAATTTTTAGAAACATATCATTTATTTATACGAAGAAAACAAAAAAAAGGTTGCTAAAAAATTAAAAATGAATTCAAAGAAGTCCTGGCTTCGGCTAGCAAATAGGGAAGAGGGGACTGATGAAATAGATGATGTTTACTGTTCTTCTTTACAACGCATCATGGTTGTTTTAAAAAATCCAGGATGATTTTATTCACCATCTCCGCTTGGACGACAGTCAAGTCATGGCCTGCGTTGGGGATGAGCGCAGTATTTATTTGAGGAGCGATCCTATTGAGGCGTTGAATGGCTTCCTGAGGAGAATAAATCTTCTCGTTTTCACCGACAAGATAGAGTGTGGGCACATTAAGATTTTGAAGTTCTATATCCGTTAGAACCGTGGGACCCGGTAACATCTTCGGCTTGAAACAGCGCTGTGCCAGATACATTTGCTCCACTAAGTCCTCTGCCATTGCACAAAATCATCTGATGTTTTAAACCGCCTCGTGAACACACTTCGCCCAAAGTCATAAATATTATCCACGGCACAGGTTCTAAATGACTCGGACAGAGCTTCGATGTTTGGCAACCACATCAGTGATGTGGCATTGGCTCCTGGTAGCAGCACTAATGGAGGAGCATCTGCCGGCCCACAAATCCGTACGAATGTCTGCCCGTAGGACGTCTCAACCATTCTTGTCTCCGAAGCTATTGGCCAATCTTGTGTCATTTTTTCATAAGATTTAAGATACAATTCTTTGGTTTTTTCCGACTTGAAGGGATGGTGAGCTGACATATCCATGAGCGCATGCCGTGAGATGGTTAAGGGAAAAACGACACTCAACACAAAGAATGTTATGGTTAGAAGCACATAAACATAGGATTTATTAAAGAAAAAGAAGTGATTACCAAGGTCATCCGGGATTCGATTGAATGGGCTCTAACCAAAGATCGTGAACTCCAAGAGAGCACCATGGCCAAGGATGAGAATTTGTTCTATTACTGGACACAATCTGATAAACCTGTTGTCGGATGGGAAGAGCATGTGAAGCTCTTTAAAATCTGGATGGATCCAAAGTTTAAAGCCACTCATACAGAGGTACGAGATCTACGGATAACCTTCTCTCGATCCGGTGATGTGGCCTGGTACTCGGCCAAACTCGATGACCAGGGAGAATGGGATGGGAAAGCTCTTGGCGACAAAGATATTAGATGGACAGGCGTCCTCGAAAAGAGGGAAGGGAAGTGGGTTATCGCCCAAATGCACGCTTCCCTTGCAGCAGACAAGGTTTTGGAGCAAGCGAAACAGGACAAGAAGGACTCACAATAGTATAACGGAGACTGACAACTCCCGTCAAATCACTGAGATTCGAATAATTTTAACTCAAAGACACGCGGCCACATTTTACCTGTTACAAAAATCCGTTTTCCCTCTGAGTCATAGGCAATACCGTTCAGCACATAATCAAGGTGTCCTCGAAACTGTCGAGGGACTAATTCACTCAGATCGATAATTCCTGTGACAATCCCAGAGCGCAGGTCTACTCGAATGATTTTGGAAGTCTGCCAGACATTGGCAAAGATAGCACCCTCTATAAACTCCAGTTCATTGATCTTAAGAACTAGGCCTTTTTGGTCATAAACCTCAAGGATGTTTTTTGGTGCAAAAGATTCCGGATCAAAAAAATAGAGCCTGTGCGAACCATCACTCATAATCAAGTGCTTTCCGTCATTCGTGATTCCCCAACCCTCTATGGAAAACGGATACTTGAAAGTCTTAAGGAGTTGAAAACTCTCTTTGTCATAAACAAATCCGGTTCTGGCATACCATGTTAGCTGAATAATTTTGTCTTTAAGGATTGTGATCCCCTCACCGAATATATCTGGGGGCAGTGGGTGTTCCTTTAGGATCTCACCGGTCTCGAGCCTTATTTTCCTCAGGCTTGAATGGCCATACTTCCCGGTCCCTTCATACAAAAAACCATTTGCGTAAGCCAGTCCCTGTGTAAAGGCATCCGGAGAATGAGGAAATGTGTTGATGATTTTATACGGAATCTTGGCTGGAGGTTTTTGGGGAATCAATGCAGTTCTTAAAAAAGTAGAGAAAAAAAGAAAAAAGAGACATGATACCAGACTAATTTTAAGAAAGTCGACTAATTTCATTTTTTTGAAAACTGGATAAATTTATGCACATTCGTTCTTCTTACCATGAGTATTCTCTTCTATAAATTTTAGTTGAAATGCAGAAAATATTCCAACACCCTTTCAAGAAAAAATTCATTTTTCTGCAAACCCTTTAGAGAACAATAGCGTCTATACATATGTAACTTTAAATTTGTTAAAGAAATAGACATGGCATTCCTAACCAAACAAGAAGAATTATTTATGCTGGCTATTCTTCGCCTCAAAGAACCGGCCTATCTGGTCAATATCCGCAATTTTTTGCTTGAACTCACGGGCAAAGACTGGGCTTTTGGATCCCTCTACATCACATTGGATAAGTTGAAAAAGAAGGGCCTCCTGAGAACATACACAGGAAAACCCAAACATACGCAGGGAGGTAAAGCCATTCAATACTACAAACTGACAGAGGAAGGCCAACAGACTTTAGCCGAAGTCAAGAGACTCCACGACATCATGTGGCAAGGATTTCCCTTCCCTCATTCAAGGAAAAAAGCTACTCATGAAGAATAAACCGAATCCTCCCTGGATAATCCAGTGGATAATCCTGAGGTTTATTCCACAGGACGGACGGATCTACCTTCAACAGGCCATGCTCGAAGTTTACAATAACCTCTACGCCACCAAGGGCAGGGGAGTGGCAGGACTGTGGTTCTTAGGTCAATTGGTCCGTTCGTTCCCGGCTTTATTACTCAATTCACTCTATTGGAGTATCCAAATGTTTAAAAATTATATGAAAATCACTTTCCGGAACTTCAAAAAGAACAAAATCTATTCTTTCATTAACATTGCAGGTCTAGCCTCTGGTTCTCTTTGCTGTATCGTGATTGCTTGTTTTGTCTTCAAAGAACTGAGCTTCGATAAATACCATGAATACAAGGACCGGATATTCCGTGTCTCTCAGTTCGAAGAAACCGCCCACCACACCAGTACGGATCCGAATACGGCTCCTCCACTTATTCCGGCTTTGGAAAAAGATTTCCCTGAAGTGGAAAATGGCGCCAGAATCATTCCTGACGGCAACCAAATCGTTAGGCGAGACGATAAAATCTTTTATGAGAAAAACTTTATGTACGCCGATCAGGATCTCTTCGACATCCTTACGATACCCTTCACAAAGGGCAATAAAGACAACGCTTTGATCAGGCCTCATACTGTCGTAATTACCGAGCGGATGGCCAAAAAATATTTCGGAAATGAAGATCCCCTGAGCAAAATCCTTAATATTTCCGAAACGGATTTCGAAATAACTGGTGTGGTCAAAGACTCGCCTGAGAACACTCATCTTCCTTATGACCTTATCGCTGCTTTCAAATTTAAACGGGATTACAGCGGAGCCAGGTATTGGATGTCCCACTTTGTTTTCTCCTACATAAAAATTAGAGCAGATGTGGATGCCCAAGCCTTTGAGGCCAAGATGGCTAAAATCGGTGATAAGTACACCAAAGACATGTTTAAAAAGACAGGGTATACCTACACATTTTTTCTCCAGTCTGTGCCCGACCTTCATCTCTATCCCTGTCCACATAACGAGATCGAACCGCCCGGCAATCCAGCCCAGTTAGCTATTTTGTCGGCCATTGTGATCATCGTTCTTTTGATTGCATGTATGAATTTTGTGAACCTGAGTACGGCCAGGTCCGGAAAAAGAGCCGGCGAAATCGGTCTGCGCAAAGTCGTTGGCGCTAGCCGCCGCCAGATCATCTTTCAATTTCTCGGAGAATCCTTGATTTTGTCCATCCTGGCAATGGCTTTGGCTGTGGGGGCGGCGCAAATCCTTTTTCCAATTATCAATCAACTGACGGGAATTGGAATTGCCGTCCAGGATATCCTGCAGCCCCATATTTCGCTCCTTCTCGTAGGTCTTTTATTTTTGGTAGGATTCGGAGCAGGCAGCTATCCCTCTTTCTTGCTGTTTTCTTTTCGCCCTGCACAGACTCTTAAAAGACAGGCAGGAAAAGTCCGTGGAGTCGTCCTTCGTAAAATCCTTGTTGTGGGACAATTCAGCATATCCATATTCCTGATTATCGGTACCCTGACAGTCGCACGTCAGCTCGATTACATGAAAAATTCCTATCTGGGCTTCGACATCGAACAGAAACTGGTGATCCCGGTAAGGACTCGCGAGTATTTGAGCCAAAACTACAAAACCATAAAGAGCGAGTTTCTCCGACACCCAAATATTTCAACCGCCTCTGCTTCTTCGACTGTCCCAGGCCAAGATTTAAATATGTTTCTGACAAAAATTAAAGGACAAGACGACGAGAAAAGTCAGTCCATCCATTCATGCTAGTTGAAGGAAATCAGTTTTTTGTCGTTTCTGTAGCAACCGTTCCGAAACTTGATTTAAGGCAAATTGTTGATTTTGTGAAAGATGTCTCGACCGACAGCAAAGTCAGATTAATATTTATTGATGACGTGCCTATTTTTTCTTTTTTTCCATTTTAATATCAGTTATGTAGTACCCCTCTCGAGATAATAGGTGGTCAAGATTTGCAACTCCATAAGCTATAACGGCAGTGACAACTGAGCTGTGCTTTTGATAGTCAGGGATCATTTTGTTATACAGATCACGCTCTGTGTGCCAGATCTCGTCATAGCTGAAATTGTCTCCGCGCGGATACCCTGATTCAACACCCATAGTGGGAACACCTTTTACGGCATAAGGGCCGGAATCTGTGCCCCTCGCTTTTTCGGGAAGCGGGCTTGGCTCTTTTTCAAGTATTTCAAATGGGAATTCCGGATTTATGCTGTTGATCGGAGCACAAATTTTTTCCATATCCTCTCTCATTGCTGTGGTCACTCTGATTCCTGTAGGGCAGGAAGGGCCTCCATCACGATTAAACATGTTAGAAATTTTGACTAATTTGTCTTCATTTCGAGCTACCCAGCTTTTTGATCCGAAGAGTCCAAATTCTTCACCTGCAAACAGGCAAAATAACATAGTCCTTTTGGGCATGCCTCCAGCTTTCATGATCAAGCGCGCTGCTTCCATGGCATTCGTTACTCCTACGCCGCAATCAACACCGCCGGTAGCAACGTCATAAGCATCCAGGTGACCTGAGACAATGACATACTCATCAGGAAATTCAATTCCACGGATTACTCCGATCACATTGTGATATTTTATTGGCCCCATTCTAAAGTGATTGCGAATATCAAATTCGAGTAAAAAGTACCTGCGTTCTTCAACTTTTTTTTTGATAATTTTATACTGACTTTCGTCTAATCTAATATCCGGAACAGTAGGCAAAGTATCCCAGGTTATCTTGAGAATATTTTCTGTGTGGCGTGTGGCCCTCAATGGAACAGGGGCGGACTGAATAATCCCAAGTATTCCCGCTTCCTTCATTTGCTTATAAAATAGAGCAGGTTCTTCTTTGAGTGGAATCAGTTCTTTTTGCGCCTTAGGCTTATCACGATTTTGTCTGTTTTCTCTCCGTATGACACTATTTTTTTCATCAATCGCATTATTCTCCTCAATTATTTTGGCCCTTTTTTTATCAGCCTCTTCTGACCAATCGATTGACCTGCCATTATTGAAGCCTGATATTAAAATCCAAGCGCCTCTCATAGCTCCCTTCATGTTGTCGAACTCACGCCGTGTCTGGGGTTCAATAAGCACGGGCCCACGCTGCACGCCTTTGGTTCCAGCGGTATAGGAGGGAGTGACAAAATGCAATATCATGCCGTCTTCGGACAACATTCTGCCAAACCAGGGCCCACGGTTAAAACCGACCGGAAGTGCCCCTGCTTCGTCCATTTCAACTTCCAGGCCCCATTTCTTGAATTCACTGGCTGCCCATTTTTCGGCATCTTCATAGGCGGCTGATCCTATTAAGCGACCGCCTATACGGTTGCTTAATATATCCAAATGATCCATAACTTGATTATCATTTGTCCCTATTTCGATAATCTTCTTAACTACAGGACCTGTTTGAGTATCAGCAGCAGATAAAAATAATAACGGTAAGATTAACAAAACAACGAAAACAATTTTTTTCATCAAGTATCCTCCTAGTATGAATATGAAGTTGGGATAATATAATAAAAATTTATAATATTCCAGCGCAAAAATAATCAGGGAAGCATAGAGGTTATTCCTTTATCAAAATTGCAGGCCTGGCCAGTCTTTCACTCATACCTGAGCGAATCTACTGGATTAGCAAAGGCAGCTTTCAAAGACTGCCAGCCAACTGTTATCAGGGCCATACCGAACGCCAGCAAGGCGGATAGGACAAAAATTCCAATCCCGAGGTCGATCCTGTAAGCGAAATTAGCCAGCCATTTTTTCATCAGATAATAGGCCACCGGCCAGGCTATCAGATTGGCCAGGATTATCACAGACGTAAACTCTCCGGAGAGCAAAATGAGAATCTGAGACAGCGAAGCCCCGAGCACTTTCCGGATTCCGATCTCCTTTGTCCTTTTCGTGGCCACATAGGAGGCTAAGCCTAAGAGCCCCAGACAGGCGATCAGAATGGAAAACCCGGCCGCGTAAAAAAAGACCTGTTCAAAGACTGCATCCTTCGCGTACATCTCCTGGATCTCCTGATCCAAGAATCTGAATTCAAAAGGAAATCCAGGCGCAAATTGCTTCCAGACCTCCTTGGCGTAGCTGACTACAGCGGCAAGATTATCCCCGGAGTACAGGATCCCTCCGTGTGTCATCCAATCATCATTGTAACTTATCATAATTGGATTGATCTCCCTGTGCAGCGATCGGCAGTGGAAATCCTTGACGACGCCGATAATTTCGATCTCATCTACGGGAAAAGCTGTTAAATTTCCTCTCGCAATATATGGCATGTGTGTCCCGACAGGAGATTCCAGGCCGAATTCCCGAACCGCCGTCTCATTGATGACAACCGCCCGGACATGGTCGCTGATTCGGTTTAAGTCAAGAAACCGCCCCTCCAGAAGCTGCAGACCGTAGACCTCGGCAAAATCGGAATCCACGCTGTAGTGTGTGAAACTTATGTACTCTTCGCCGACTTTGAACGATTCATTGTTCAATGGCCGCCCTGGATAACCTTGGGCAAAAGACACTTTAAGGATATTGGGGTGCTGAAGGAGTTCGGCCTTGATGTTTTCGAGGTTGCGACGGAATAAATCTGAACGCGGCTGAGGAAAGGTGACCACGTTTTTAGCGCTGAAACCGAGATATTTATTCCTCGCGAAGCGGATCTGGTGGGTGACGGTCAGTGTCCCGATGAGAAGTATTACCGAAACAGCAAACTGGAAAAAAATCAAAGCCTTGCGGAAAAAAGATCCCCTTTTCCCTTGTGTTATATCCCCCCGTATAACCAAAACAGGCGGAAACGCGGAGAGATAAAATGCCGGATAAAGGCCGGATAAAATCCCAATGGCGCAAGCCCCCGCTATAAGACAGACAAACATTCCCGGTTCGAACAGGCTCCCGAGGCCCAGGCCCATAGCGAATGCCCGGTTGAACGCCGGTAAAAAGAGGACCGCAAGGCCGAGTGCCAAACCTAGTGCCGCCAGCGCCACAAATACCGATTCCCCAAGAAACTGTCTTACAAGGCTCTTTCGCACCACACCGACCACCTTTTTAATGCCGATTTCCCTGGCACGAGTGGACGCACGGGCAGTGCTGAGATTGACGAAATTGATCCCGGCTATAACCACTATAAAGACGGCAATAGTGAACAGAATCCACAAAAGTGTATTGCTCCCGTGGCTTCCCGCGAAATGGATATCCGATAAATAGATGTCGCTCACCGGAAAGAGGGAAAACTCATCCACTGGCCGACCGACTCGCTTGAAAACCGCAGCCATGTGGGCGTTTACCTTGTGGTTGATGATTTCTAAGTCATAATCCTCGGGCAGCAGCACATAGGTGGGTTCGCTGTTATATTCGTAATTACGGTCTGCGTCCGGCCCGCTGATGGAACGGAGCGTCAGAATGGAGGCAAAGACATTCAAATCCATGTGGGAATTTGTTGGTTTCTTCACCACTCCAGTAACTGTCAGATCATAGCGGCCGTTAAGGGTGACAACCTCTCCAACAGGATCTTCATTTCCGAACAGGTTCTTTGCGACCTCCTCCGTCAAGACGACAGAGTAGGATTCGTCCAACACGGTCTCAGGATTCCCTGCCTTAAAATCATAGGTAAATACTTCGAACATGCCTGGATCCACCCAGGCAAAGGTCATTCCCTTGATCATGATGTTCGTCACATTGTCTGTCTCCGCATCTCGGTAATATAGAGCATAGTCGCTCCGCAGGCTGAGGCGGGTGTAATTGATGATCTCCGGGACATTCTCAGCAAGCTCCAAAGCTGCAGCTGAAATTATATACTGCTGGCCATGCTCTCCTCCCATAATAATGGTGTACATGCGGTCAATGTGTTCATTTCCGCTGTCGAAGTTCAGTTCGCTTCGGATAAAAAGCGCAATAAAAATGACAATTGTAAAGCTAACAGCCAAGCCGAAGATATTTATGAAGGAATAGCCCTTGTGTCGCTGAAGATTACGGAGCGCTATTTTCAAAAAATACCTGAACATTGTTAGACCTTCTTTGATCTGCCAGTTGATGTAAAAATACGAAGCAGCCAGCACCTGAATCCGGTACCAACCCTTCCCGTAAAATAGGCCCTTCTCCCGGACAACATCCCGAAAACTTTCGTCAAGATCACAAGCTGCAGTGTCAAAGCCGTTGTCCGGGAACATGCTTCGGAAAAGCCATTCAGCCATCTCGGGTGGTTTAACTCTCTTTTGTCTGGCCATGGCCTATCCTCCGTTCGTTTCAGGAACTGCTTCCCACATCTTACGTTCCATCTTTTTGATCTCTTTCAATGCCTTATGCCCCATCGGCGTTACAGCATAGATCCGCTTGCTGCGCCCACCTCGTTCGGGTAAAGGATCGGTTAGGGAAGAGTTTAGAAAGCTCTTCTTGACGAGTTGCTCTAGCGAGATGAAGAGGGCTCCGTAAGACCAAGTTTTGCCCGTCACCTCGTTCAGCCGCTTTCGAATGGGGACAGAATAGGCTTGGCCCCTTAGAAACAAAACCGCAAGCAGGATGAACTCTTCAGTGCGTGAAAGAAGCTTCATGGTCTCCTCAATTATTTATTTCTATTTTTAGGACATATCATACACTTATAATACACAAAGATTCCGAAAAGGTTGCTATTTTTTTGCTTCTGTTTTGGTTCCGTCGAGTGGATGAATTCGTCACAGCCACTGAGGCTCAAAAAAAAACCTTGAAATGCACAAAAAAAAGGCAAAATGGGATAAAAGAGATCTTCTCTTATTCGTATCTCAGACTGTCAACAGGATCGGAATAAGCTGTTTTTACAGTCTGGAAAATAAAAGTGAGTATGGCTATCAACATGGTCACTAAAGCGGCCAAAACAAACACGATCCATCCGATATTCACCCGATAGGCAAAATTCTGCAGCCATTTGTTTATCATGAACCACGCTAAAGGCCATGCAACGATATTGGCAAGAAAAATCCATTTGATAAATTCTTTTGAGAGAAGCACTATCACACTCCCTGTCGAAGCCCCAAGTACCTTCCGGATGCCGATCTCTTTAGTCCTTATCTCCGAAGTAAAAGAGACGAGCCCAAGAAGTCCAAGACAGGCGACCAGAATGGAAAGAGATGAAAAGATAATGAATATCTTCTGCATTTTCTTTTCGCTTTCGTACAGTTGATTGACACGATTATCCAGGAAACTGAATTCGAACTGTTCTCCGGGAAATGCGCTTTGCCATTTGTCTTGGATAAAACCTAGAGTTTTCTCAAAATTTCCAGGCATGATTCTGACTGATATCGCGCGTATATATTCTGGATCGAGTAAAAAAACCATCGGTTCAACTTCCCTCCGGAGAGACATATAGTTGAAATTCTTAACGACACCGACAATTTGAGCAGCTTCCTTCGAATATGGCCCCTCCAGCTTTTTTCCGACCGCTTCCTTGGGCGTCCAGCCAAATCTCTGAGCTGCAGATTCATTCAGAATGAGAGTTCCTGCAGTATCTGTACTAAATTCTCTTGAAAATTCCCGCCCCGCCAGGACTTCCATCCTGTAAGTTTCCACATAGTCATAGTCGCTGAAAAACAGATACACACTTACAGGTTCCTTTAAATCCAGCCGACTATAGTAGCTATTGCTGTAATGAGTATCAGCGGGGACCTCGGATGAGGTAGATATTGATACAATCTGAGAATTCTTTTTCAATTCGTTTCGGAAGGCATCGTAATTTTGAGCAATCTGCTGACTTCTTACAGGAAGTATAACCACATTTTCCTTATCAAAGCCCAGAAACCGTGTCTGGATGTAATTCATCTGTTTATATACGGTGAATAGACCGATAATCAGAAAAATTGAAATGCTGAATTGAACGATCACCATGTTTCTTCGAAAAACAGATTTTCCGCTTCCTGCGAGCAGGCTTCCTTTTATCACTTGTGCCGGTTCGAACCGCGTGAGATAAAATGCTGGGTAAAGGCCGGCAAGCACGCCGACTAAAAAAGTAGCACCAACTAAGAAAATCAACTTTATTGGTTGTAAAAACACAGAGAGCGATAGATTTTCGGCAAATATCCCGTTGTAGGCCTGAATGAACATCGTACTCATAAGTAACGCGATCCCCATGGAAACAAAAGCGAGGAGCACAGATTCCTGAATAAACTGACCTCTGAGCTGAGATTTGTCTGCTCCCACTGTTTTACGAAGGCTCACCTCCTTGGCTCTCTTGTTGGCCCGTGCCGTGGATAAATTCACGAAATTCAAGCATGCAATGATCAGGATAAGGACGGCAATCGATGAAAAAATATAGACCGACAGGATACTCCCTCCTGCTTCCACTTCCCAATTGGGACTGGGATGTAAATGGATATCAACTAAAGGAAAAAGATGCATCTTAAGCACTTCATGGATACTCATGTCTTTATTCAGAATAAGCAAGTCCCCATAGTGGGGTTCTAATCGTTGAGTGACAAAGGTTTTTAGCTTCTGCTCGAGACCGGATTTTGAAGCGTTTTCCGAGACCAGAACATAAGTATAGAGGTAATTACTTCTCCACTCGGCAAATTCCTCCTCTGGAACAGAAGCGAGGGATATGAGCATATCAAAATGCATATGAGAATTTTCAGGCACCTCTTCCAATATTCCCGTCACTTTGAAGTCGACCTGCTCTCCTTCCCATTCGAAAGTGAGAGATTGTCCGACAACATCCGCATTACCAAAATATTTCATTGCATTTTCACGGGTAAGAACCATGGTTTTGGGATCTGAAAGTGCAGTCTGTTCATCGCCTTCTTCCAGATTAAAATCAAAAATATCGAAAATGGAATTATCCGCAGCAAACGTCTCCTGCCTGTGAATATTATTTTTAGGATCTTTAATAGCGAATTCTCTTCTCCAGAAGCGCACGGCATTTTCGATCTCGGGAAAATCATCAATCAAAGCCTGTTTATATAGGCCTCCTGTAATGGGCCATCTGCTGTATAAGTTATCGCGAAGCAACTCCCGTTCTATCCTGTATATTCGATTGGCTTTTTCATGAAAACGATCATAATTGAATTCACGCAATGCCCACAGACTGATGATCATGCATATGGAAAGCCCTATCGCCAGCCCAAAGACATTGATAAAAGAAAACAATTTGTGACTTACAAAATTTCGATAAACTATCTTCAGATGATTCATAAGCATGAAAAACCTCCAGGACACAATAAGTTTTAAGTATCCAACGAGCGATTTTAGAGTGTTACCCCAGTACCAGCGCTTTGCCTGAAAACGACCCTCCGATCTTTGGATCTCAGAGAACGTCTCTTCAAAATCTTCGAGGATCGAATGTTTCTCGTGATAGATTGACAGCAGTCTTAGGAGCATTCTAGCGATTCCTGGGCTGTTATATCTCTTGGTCATAGTTTAGTCCTACATCTCTGATTCATAACTCGGAATACTCTCTCTGATATGCTCATGCATCTGTAATGTTACTTCCAGGGCCTGCTTTCCTTTCTTGGTTATGCTGTATATGGCTTTGCTTCGTCCCCCCTGCACGGGTGTGGGGTCGCTTTTTTGAGATGTGACGTAGCCTTTTCGAATGAGAACCTCCAGAAGATTGTACAGTGTTCCGTATACGATCTCTTTTTTAGACAATTCAATGACCCTCTTTCTGAGAGGAGCTCCATGGGAGTTCCCATCCAGCATCATTAGCGCACTCAAAATGATCTCTTCCTTAACTGCTAAAATTGCCATTTGATTGACCTCGCATGTTTAATCGAATAATTCGAACATATATAACGACATCTGTAATAATTATGCCAAATCGATCGCTTGGGATTTTATCACTCGCTTGAACGAAAACATGCCCATTCTTGGACAATCATTATCCGTTTTCGGACAGTAACACATCCAGAGATATGTGACGTCACTTCTCTTTTTTATAGACCATCTTCTCAATATCAACGCTCTTATCTTCTTTAATGAGGAAATGATAGCCAATGCCTTCAAGGGATGGATCATACTTTTCTCCCTGCATGTACATGAACAAACCTAAAATTTTTATCCGTTTCATTGTTCTCTCCACTCGATGGTTTTGCCTCATGCTTGACACAAAAACATTGGCCTTTTTATTCCACACACACACGATACCGACTCATGTCTGCAGGATACATCTTGGCATTTTCTACTACCTGTGTCTCTCCAGTTTGGAAACTGTTTCTTAGTCTATTTTTAATGAACACCGATTTTCGCGGAGCTTTAACCATCATAGGAATATAAGATTTTTACCCAAGATTCACCCGAACTTAAGTGTATATTTACTCCCATCAAACCATGAAAGCGATTGAGGTAAACGCTGCCATGGAACAGCCCTCAAAATAGGATTATGCGCTCTGCGAGGATAGGTGATTATAACTTCTCCCTCTTTAACACTCAAGTTTGCCTTTCCTTGAACAAAATGTCTGTAGATTTTAGGCGCATCACAGTGTTCGAAGCCACGAAGTTTTTGGGCAAGCATACTGTAGAGAGTATCGGCCACCATGGTCATAACCACATCGAAGTGCACTTTAATAAGGATCGGTGAAGAAAGGGCATTGAGGTAGAAAAACTTAATCGCCTCAGAGATAGCATTCTCCACACGCCACTGGCGGGCGTAATTTCCTACAAGAAGTTCTACAGGAACATCAAAGTCGTTGGAGATAAGAAACGACGGTTTTTCATGACCATTGCCACGGACAATAACCTGGCGGACTTGTCCCTCATAGTCTCTAAGAGATATTACAGATTGCGAGACCTGAGGGTTGGGATATTTTCTTTTTCCATGGGGAATAGAGATCTTCTCCCATGGGCCTATTCCATCCACCTTGCTTAAAAGAGTCTTTCCTCTTCGTCTAAGTGTTATAAATTTTATCCCCTGTGCATTCAACTGTGAAAGCTTGGAGTAAGAGGTAAACTTGGAGTCAAAAACAAAGGTAGGCTTTATACCGCGTTTTATTCCTTTCCAGAAGGAGAGAAAAGTTAAAACCTGATCATCGGACTCACTGCGTTTAATATCAGAAGCCGTATAAAGAATAAGCTTGGAGACCGCATCCTGGGCAAAAAGAGTAAGCGCACCTTTGATCCGCTTTCCCCTCATCCCGGCCCAGTGCTCTTCCAATACGGATTCATCCCCATAAT
>CAZIMJ010000161.1:0-4659 GCA_964540205.1 uncultured Eubacteriales bacterium
AGCGGAAAGGGCTGAATTTCAGCGCAAGAATTATACCGATGCTATCTCCCTATATAGCCAGATCCTGCGCAGAGCAAAGGATAACCAGGTCAAAGCCTGGATTCAGAGCCGTATCGCACGCTGTGTGCTCAAGCAGAAGGAGTTCGAACAGGCACTATTAACTTATCGATCGATTATCTTAGATTTCCCTGATTCGCTTACAGAATCGGGCCGTCCTCTAGGGCTGGTTTCGCGTTTGGAACTACTGGAGGCCCTTCGGTCAGAGAATAATTTTGAGGTTTTCTTCCCTGAATCCCAGGAGACATATCAACTATTAGAGCAGAATATCTGGTTTTTGGATGGGGATCAGGTCAAGCTCTATTCGGCTATGCTGAAAAACCTGATCGATGAGGCGCTGGCCGACAATTCATCAAATGAAACTCCAAACGATTACATCGTTTCCATCGATAATATTCAGGATTCGATCGAGAAAAAATTGGAGGTCTGGCGCATGGCAGAGGCTGTGAGAATGAATATCCTGCCCGGTATTAATGAAAAGATGGAGAATTCGAGGATTGAAATTCCACAAATTCTAAAAAATACGATTGAGGTTGACGGGGATGATATATTGGTTCTCCTGTTGCCCATGGATAAAAAAGATCCGGATGATCACGAAGAATTCCTCGGTTCGCTTTTAAGGATCAGCGATCTGTCAGAATCTATGGATTCGTTAGTCACAGAAAATAGTCCACCAGGTGTCTCGATCCTTCTGCGTTCGCCACTCTCCGGTAAAATCATTTTTGGGGATGGGATGAGAGCTGAGGGGAGCCCGGTTTTTACGGATTTTTTTCCCGAGAATTTTCCACCTTGGCGAGTGGAAGTCCATACGAGTGAAGTCGGAAGTACGGAGTTTTTCCTGTACAAAAACATTTTTTTCTGGATTATTTTGGCGTTACTTTTAGTCCTTTTTTTAGGCTCGGGTCTTATCATCCGTACCATAGTTCAAGAGGTGAATATTCTCAATCTCAAGTCTGAATTTATTGCATCCGTTTCCCATGAATTCAAAACTCCCCTCACTGCAATGGGAGCGATCCTCGAGCGCTTACTGGGAGACGAAGTGAGTGATCCCAAAAAGGCTAAGGAATATTACCGGATTCTGAGTCATGATTCAGAAAGATTAAAAAGGCTAGTCAAGAACGTTCTGGATTTCACGAAGATCGAAGAGGATAAGAGGGAATACCGGCTGGTATCGACCGATATCGTCAAACTTGTTCGGAGAGAAGTCAACAGCTTTGAGAAAGAACATGATATGGATGGCTACCGTGTGGGAATCACAATTGACGGCGATATCCCCCCTGTTTTCGCTGATGAGGAGGCCATGAGCCAGGCCTTGCACAACATCCTGGACAATGCTGCAAAATTTTCCAGCGAGGAGAAAAACATCCATGTCGAAGTTACGCTCGAACAAAATGCCGTTAAGGTAGCCATACAGGATAAAGGAATCGGAATCCCTGAAAATGAACAGAAGAAAATATTCGAAAAATTCTACCGGGGGAAACAGGCTTCATCAGTAGCTCCAACTGGAACCGGTCTCGGTCTGACTCTGGTCAAACATATCATGGAGGCTCATAGAGGAGATGTCGTCGTCCAGAGTCAACCGGGAGAAGGAAGCTGTGTTTCTCTGATCTTACCAGTTGGGAAAGGAGGGTAGAGGTCATGGAAAAAACCATCCTTGTGGTTGAGGATGATCCTGGGATCCGGGTGGTCGTTCAAGACTCACTAACATCCCAAGGGTATCATGTGGTGACTGCAGATAATGGGAGGAAGGGATTGGAGTTGGCCCTAGAATTAAAGCCCGATCTGATTATCCTGGATGTGATGCTTCCTTTGATGGATGGCTTTGAGATATGCAAAAGATTACGCAAGGAGGGAATCACATCTCCCGTTATGATGCTGACAGTCAAAGATGAGGAAGTGGATAAGGTTTTGGGATTGGAAATCGGGGCTGATGATTATGTGACAAAACCTTTCAGCTTAAAAGAGCTTTCTGCACGGGTAAAAGCCCTTCTCCGCCGTGTCGAAGATTACCAGGATGAGATGAGCGTGTACCGTTTTGGGAATGTCGAGCTGGATTTTCATAAATTCGAATCCCGTAAAGATGGACGGGATCTGGGTTTGACTCCTCTCGAGCTCAAGATCCTTAAACTAATGATCACAGGCAAGGGGAAGGTCATCACACGAGATGAATTCCTCGATCAGGTTTGGGGTGTCGAAAATCTCAACGTCTCACACAGGACTGTGGACAGCCATGTCGCACACATCCGAAAAAAGATCGAAGATGATCCTTCCAACCCTCAGTACATCTTAAGTGTCCACAGCATAGGTTATAAGTTTGCGGATGGATAGACCATGCCAAGCATGCCGAGCATAAAGGAGCGAATGATTGTGTGGAAGATTTTTCACTTTATTTCCATATCTCCTAAACACATAAATCGTACGAGAGGATTATTTTATTTGCATGACTCATTAAGGAGATGATGGATGAAACAAAAGAAAATCTTTGTTTTGGTGATTTTTTTGCTGGTTGGCGTGTCTTTCCTTTTTTCGGATCTCATCCAACAGGAAACAGCCAAAGAGCTCTTCGAGAAAGCCTTATATCTCGAGGAGACAAAGGGGAATTTAGAGAAAGCGGTCGAGTTGTATGAGCGAGTTGCAAAGGATTTTCCGGATGAACGGGCAACAGCGGCCAAAGCGTTCTTCCATATCGGGATGTGTTATGAAAAACTGGGCCTTGAAAAAGCCAGAAAGGCCTTTCAAAAGGTCGTTGAAGACTATCCCGATCAAGTGGAGATGGCTGGAATGGCCAGAGCAAAACTGGCAAGCTTAACCAGCGCTCAAGCTAAGGTGCAAAAAGAGGATCTAGGATTAAAGATCCAACTCATCTGGTCGGGTCAGAATGCAGGTATTTTGGGAGGGATTTCACCCGATGGCAAATATCTTACTACTACAGATTGGTATACGGGTGATCTGGCGGTCCGGGATCTGACGACCGGGAAAGACCGCCGCTTGACCAACAAAGGATCCTGGATGAAATCTGAGGAATTCGCGCTCTTCTCGAAATGGTCTCCCGATGGTAAACAAATCGTTTATAATTGGTACAATCAAAAGAGCAACAATTTTGATTTATATACAGTCAATTTAGAAAAGCCGGAACCCAAAATCCTATATGAAAACAAAATAAGAACAAATGAAAACCTGGATGCATACGTTCATCCCTTTGATTGGCATCCAAACGGAAAACAGGTTCTCATAGGTTATTATAAAGGAGATGGTTTGTTTGTAGTCGGCTATCTTTCTGTTGAGGATGGAGATCTGCAGATCTTGAAGACCTTTAAAGGGATATATACCAACAATGTTCCATGGGGCTTTGTTATCTCTCCGGATGGAAGCACAATTGCTTATGACCATCAATGGGAAAAAGATCTTAATAATCGCGACATTTTTCTCCTTTCAGCGGATGGGACAGAGCAGCGGCTGGTTGACCACCCTTCTCTGGATTACGTGTTCGATTGGACCTCGGATGGGAAATATCTTCTGTTCGGCAGTGAGAGGACTGGGACTCGTGGAGCATGGCTCGTTCAAGTTGAAGATGGAAAAGCCGTTGGAGATCCTCGCCTTGTTAAGGCAGCCAGTGGACCGGTTTATCCAATTGGTTGTACACGGGAGAATAAATTTTATTTTGCTTATAACCGACAACTCAACGACGTCTATGCTGCTGAAATCGATCCTGCCTCTGGTCAAGTCCTGGTTGCCCCAAAAAGAGAGATCCGTCATTACGAGGGCCATAATGCTTACCCGGACTATTCGTTTGATGGAAAATATTTGGCTTATATCTCCATCCACAGCTCCCTCCCCATGGGAAAGAGTACCATTTGTATCTATTCTCTTGAAGACAAAAAAATCCAAGAGTTTTATTCTGGAACCGGAGACCTCAGTTACCCCCAATGGCATCCGGATGGGAGATCAATTTCCCTTGAAGGATCGGATGGAAAAGGGGGGAAGGGAATTTATCTCTTTGATGTAGAGTCCGAAGAAGTGTCTCCCCTCGTCCAAATCGAGGAGGATGAGACAATCTATTCTCATAAATGGTCGATCGATGGTAATACTCTCTTTTATACTAATGGTAAATTCCGGGGGGATAAAATCTACCGGATCTATACACATGACATGCGTACAGGGCTGGACAAAGAACTACCGGGGACGCCGGATGATGCGCATGACTTCGATGTTTCCCCAGATGGCAAATCTTTAGTCTTTGTAAATAGGGGAAAGAGACGTAGCCTGAGGATCATTCCTGTTGAGGGTGGTGAGCCTCAAGAGTTGTACAGCTTTAAGACAGAGGGGCCTTTTATTATTAAACCGACATGGAGCGCAGACGGTAAATATATCTTTTTGGCTCTGCCGACCGATTCACCAGAAAACATCGAGCAGATGAGGTCGGGCACACCCGATGAATGGGATATGTGGAGGATTTCGATAGAAGATGGGCAGCGCCAGAAGCTGGATATGAATATGGCAAGATTCCGACATATGAGTGTCCACCCGGACGGCCGTCATATCACATTTTCCTCATATGGTCGGGCTATAAATTTTCCAGAAATCTGGGTAATGGAGAATTTC
>CAZIMJ010000162.1:0-2527 GCA_964540205.1 uncultured Eubacteriales bacterium
GTGCGCAAAGTCTTGGGTTCCAGCAAAAAACAGCTTGTCTGGCAATTTCTGGGCGAATCCGCCTTGCTCAGCCTGTTTGCTCTTGTGTTTGCCGTTCTTTTAGTCAAGATCGTTTTGCCCATCTTCCGCAATCTGGCCAGCCGGCAGCTGGAACTGGATTTTTTCCAACCTATCTTTACTCTGCCGCTTCTTGTCGGATTCGCGCTTTGTGTCGGGATTATTGCGGGTTGTTATCCGGCTTTTTTTCTCTCTTCTTTCCAGCCTGTCCGCACAGTCAAAGGTTCTGTGGACCAGAGAGCCAAAGGCCATGTCTTTCTTCGCCGTGCTCTTGTGGTTCTTCAATTTGCAGTTACTTTTGGGATATTTTTTGGGACGTTTGTGATTTCGCATCAGTTACAGTATGTCCGGGATAAACAGTTAGGATTTAACAAAGAACAGGTTGTGGTCATCCATAGAGCGGATGCCCTGGGAAAGCAGGCGGATGCGTTCAAACAGGAATTGCTGAGATCCCCCAGCATTATAACGGTATCCGATACAGAGAGCTTGCCGGGGAGGCATTTCAACCCTAACAGCCACAGACTGGAAGGGAGGCCAGCCACCGAGACCCCCACCCTGCACACCATGTATGGCGATCATAACTTTGTTGAATTGCTCGGCCTCGAGATTGTTGCAGGCCGGTATTTTTCGCCTGAGATACCGACGGATGCAACCTCCTCTGTTGTGATCAACGAGACAGCCGTCAAAGAGCTTGGATTGACCGATCCCGTAGGAAAGCGCTTCCACAAGGAATTCGGCGGCGCCAAAGAGGGAGAATTCGTCACCATCATCGGCGTCCTTAAAGATTTTCATTTTAACTCCCTTCATCATGATATCTTTCCCATGCTCATTCGCCCTCTCTCGCCATCGACATGGAATCTCACATCCATTAGGATCGGGCCCGGAAATATCCCTGAAACTTTGGCTCGAATAGAAGACACATGGAGGACCTTCACCGGCGGTCAGCCCTTCGAATATTCATTCTTGGATGAAGACTTTGACAATCTCTACAGGAGTGAACAGAGAATGGGCCAGATCTTTTCCATATTTGCAGCGCTTGCCATTTTTATTGCGTGCTTGGGCTTGGTGGGTCTCATTTCCTTCACAGCGGAACAACGTACTAAGGAGATCGGGATCCGCAAAGTGTTGGGAGCCTCTGTTTCGAAGATTATTTATCTCCTTTCGCGGGAAGTGGTTGTGCTTGTTTTTGTGGCAGTGCTTGTTGCCGCACCGATTGCCTTCTACACTATGCACAAGTGGCTAGAGAATTTTGCCTTCCGCATCGGCATTTCCCCGTTGATGTTTATCTTGACAGCACTCGGAACGCTTGCGATCGCTTTTTTGTCTGTGAGCTTTCGGGCGATTAAAGCAGCCCAAGCCAATCCTATCGATTCGATCAGATATGAATAGATTACCTGAACTTGTTTGAAGTATGGTGATCTCTTAAGATCGGATAATATGAGATATCTGTGTCTCTGTTTTCCTGCCTTTATTTTCTGGTCATCTCATCATACACCCATTCGATGTTCTTTTTCATTGTCAGGAACTCACCTTGGTCCTGAATGTAGGTGAAGATTGACAGGTCAATGGATTCCACAGCTTGTTCTTTTGTCTTGCCCGCTTTGATGGCGGCAGAGACTTCTTTTCTGATTGCATTCAGATAGTCGGCAAATCTGACGAACTCTTTCATGTTCGTTACTTTTCCGTGGCCGGGGATGACCTGGAAGTCCGGGTATTTTTCTGCGAGTGCTTGGATAGTGCGGACCCAGTTTTGTGTGTCTGAGCCGTCGTTCACATCGATATAAGGAGGCATCCCTTGAAAAAAGAGATCTCCGGCATGGATCACTTTCGCTTTGTCAAAAATGACGATCGTATCGCCTGAAGTGTGACCATGACCCATATAAACAAGCCGTACAGTCTCGTCTCCCAATGTGATCGTCATCTCTGTGTCAAAGGTTTTGTTGGGCGCCCCGATACTTTCTGGAGTATCCTCGGGCTTCAATCCGGCCAGAAGGGATTTTTTGCAGTTTTGTTGGCTGATGATCTGAGCATCTTTCCCGATGATGGGATTTCCGCTGGTGTGGTCTCCGTGGTAATGAGTGTTGATCAGATACTCAATTTTCTTAGGACTGAGCTCTTTGATCTTGGCCATCACTGCATCGGCTGTTTTGGCATATTGAGCGTCTACAATGAGCAATGAATCCTCTCCCACAAATATGCCGATGTTACCTCCGGACCCATAAAGGCAGTAAACAGCACCTGCAACGTTTTCGATTGTGATGGGTACTTCTTGTTGTGAGTGGAGCTGGAGAGAGACAAAAGCCAGACATAAAAATAGAATAAATAATAACACGATTTTTTTCATGATATTTATCCTCCTGCTCATTTCTAGTTTATTCATACTGAATTTTGAATAAAATTGCAAACACGACGGCTATACATCTTGATGAAGAAATATTGGTAGCGGGAACAAAATGTGAATAAAGTACGG
>CAZIMJ010000163.1:0-66905 GCA_964540205.1 uncultured Eubacteriales bacterium
TGATCATGTTCCAGGCGCCACCTGCAAAAGTAAGCCGAACTCAGTCTCCGGTGATGAGTCAGCGCATGCAGGAATTAAATCAGAGGCGCATGGAGGAGATGAAGAAGGCGAATAAGTATGCTCAGTTTTTCGACCGTCAAGTGGAAGAGAAATATCAGCACGACATGGATGTCCAGACAGATATCGTGACAATGGGAGCGAGGATTTTGAAGAATTACAGCCCGACTATTGCAGGATTAAGCGGCCAAGCCCATGCGGCCACATATTACATGCTCGGTGTCTATGGCTACCTTATCGAGCTGTGGGGGTCACCGGACTTCGAAGCGGATGAGGATGCAGATGGCCGGGTTTCCAATGACGAATATTTAAAATGGATCGATACGGAATTGACCGGAGAAGGCTGGATCTTGCCGCATAAGGTTGACCACCCCGATTTGGGAGAGATATGGATCGGTGGCTCACCCAAGAAGCATTTGCGCAGAACTCCTCCGGCACGATATATCGAGATGGAAGCGATGAAGAACGCCCAGTTTGTGATGTACTGTGCCAGCCAGTTCCCCAAGGTGGAGATCGATGATGTGAGTGTAACACCGGTTACAGAGGATCTGTATTGGATTGAAGTGACTGTGAAGAACGACCGGGTTTACCCGACGGCTTCTGACCGCGCTGTCCAGCTCAAAAAAGACGTGAAGGATAAGATTTCTGTAGCCACGTCGAACAACTTATCCGTTGTGGACATTCCCGGGGAATCGACGATCGTCGACCAGACGGACAAGTTGGGAACGAGCCAACCAGTCACTACGAAGCCTGCGGAATTCAGGCTGAAGGGAAAAGAAACAAAGACGTTCGTTGCTCTGATCAAGATGGATGGCTCGAACGGTTGGGTGGAGTTCCAGGTCGAATCCTTCCACGGCGGCAAAGACACAAAAAGGATCACCCTCCAAAAAAGGTGACCGAAAAGGGGACAGGCTACTTTTTACAGGGGTAATTAAAAAAGTAGCCTGTCCCCTTTTTAAATTTTTACCGTATCTTTGGATTTGTCCCAATGGATAATCTTTTTCTTCTCTATTGATAGATTGATCATGTGGGCGCATGATGCGGCGTAGTGTCCGACAGTAGCATCTTCTTTTGTTGGAGTTCCATTCTTAACGGCATCAAAGAATTCAGCCAGATGAAGGGTTGTGTCGTCTATACCCTCTGAGCGATAGGTCTCAGCATCTGGAAGCACTTCAGGATCTCTGGTCCAGGGCATTTCCTCTTCACGGATTTTCGGATTTTCGTAGTAGGCATCCTCAAGCTTTGAAGGCCAACTGTTCACGATCCATCCATTATCCTCGTTGACGATCTCGGGAGTAAAAGTGAGTCTTCCACCAGCCAATTCAAGAGATCCTTCTGTGCCCATGAATTGAATCCCGCTGCCCCCTAACTTCTGATTGTTAAAAGTTGAGCTTATACTAACCATAAATCCCTCTGGATACTCAAGAGATGCATTGAGCGTATCCGGCACATCACGACTTTCCTTCCAGCGGTACAATCCCCCCATGGCCATGACGCTTGTGCACATCTTCGCATCCATGATGTAATGGATGGTGTTGCAGAGATGGACAAATAGGTCAGTTGCAATTCCTCCAGAATAATCCTTGTAACAGCGCCACCGAAAGAATCGTTCCAGGCTAAAATCATGCTTGGGTGCTAGGCCGAGAAACATCCCCCAGTTTACAGTTTTGGGTGATGCATCAGGTGGAATTGGATAGATCCATGCTCCGCTCGCTGTATTCCGATTGTAGTAGGCGCGGACCATGGTGACTTGGCCCAGTCGCCCAGAAGCAACAATCTCTTTCGCCTTATGGGACAAGGCCGAACTGGCCCCCTGGCTTCCGACCTGAAAAGCCAATTTATTCCTTTTAGCCGCATTAATGATCTCAACCCCCTCTTCCACTTTGTACGTCATCGGCTTCTCAATATAGATGTGCTTTCCGGCATCTAAAGCATCGATGATCTGTTGTTTGTGCAGATGATCTGGCGTCGATATGACGACAGCATCGATACTGTGATCTGAGACGATCTCTTTGTAATTCTTGTACTCTTTTGCACGGCTTTCGGTTCTTTCTATGGCTCTTTCCACTCTGCCTTTGTAGGCATCACACACAGCGACGATTTCTGTGCCTTCTAATCGCTTGATGCTCTCCATGAGGTCCTGAGCCCGTGCGCCAACAGCAATCATTCCTACACTGATGGCATCATTGGGACCTGCCTTTGTTTTTTTGTGCTTCGCCCCGTCCGGTGCCGCAGCAGAGCCCTTCACTCCCAAACCTAGAGCTGTCGCTCCCAGAGAGCTCATAATAATAAATTCGCGTCGGTTCAGTTTCTTATCATGACTCATGACTCCCCTCCTCTTATTCTTATCAAATGGATAACTTCTTCCCATCCTACTATTTCTTTCGTATAAAAATCTAGAATTAGTTTAATATTGGAAAATAATTCTGATTCCACTTGGAAAATGACTAGATAATATAAGGAGACTGATTTGCTTAGAATGGTTTTTTTAGGGGCAAAATGGGCTTTCTAAGCCTATTATTTAAGGTAAAACATCGAATATTTTTTTATAATCAATGAGTTAGTGTGGTCCGTCCCTGAAAGACTCTCAAAGATAAATCAACCATACTTCCCATCAACAATGGAAACCTGTTCCCTGAATGTAATGGAATTTCACTTGGGCGTCAAGATGAATGAGTGGCTTTGGAAAGGTTGACTGGAAAACGAGTACCTACTATCATGAGTTGTTACGAATTCAATCAAAAGGATATTGACCTGGACTATTCAAGAGTTGAGGTTGCCGTAGATGCGAGGCGCCGGCCCATGAAGTTGTGGTCGTCCACCACGAATGAGCCGCAACGAAGCAGATACGGTGAGATCAGCTCGCCCTAGGGGCAAAAATGTCGATTATATATAGATCCGACATAGAAAACGTAACGATTATTGAACTAATCCGAAAAATCAAAGCAATATATAAATATCATATTAGTTATAATAGGTATCGACATTTTTTATGAATAGTCAAGGTTGATTGGTCATGCGCAGTTGGAAGGAACGACTTCTTAAAAGTCTCACAGTCGAATCCGTACAAGGTGAATCTGAACGGTTCGACAGAATTCAGATCGCCACCTGTGTTATCTTGCTCGAGGTGGCCAAATTCGATTTTAATTTCAGCTCTATCGAAAAAGAAACGACCAAGGCGATATTAAAACACGAGTTTTCCATCCCCGAAGATGCGATCGAGGACTTGATGAAGATAGCCGAGGAAAAAAGAGAAGACAGTGTTGACCTCTGGGAGTTTACCAACGTGATCAATCAGACCTTTTCCAGAGAGGAGAAAATAAAGATCATTGAAGCGGCCTGGAAGATCATATATGCCGACGATAAGCTGGACAAATATGAGGATCACTATGCGCATGTTTTGGCTGACCTCCTGCGGCTGCGGCACGACGAACTGATAGATGCCAAGCTCAAAGTTCTCTATGACGACAAGCCTAATGAAGAGGAGCAGGAAGAAGAAGAAGAGAATAATAACGGTACTCGCGATGATGATGATGATGATGATGATGATGATGATGATAAGGAGTGAATTGTCCCCTACGAGTTCTCAGGTCTTTCCCAGAGCCTTAAGAACTTTTTCCGGAGTGATTGGGGTGGCATAAAAGCGAACTCCGATCGCATGGTACACAGCATTAGCGATCGCAGCCACCGTGGGAATGACCGGTAATTCACCACATCCTCTCGGTTTCCCGGGTCTTTCATTGTCGAGGAACTGAAGCTTAATCTCAGGAGTATCAGAAAAACGTGGAACACCATAATCCGTCAGAAACTCTGTGTAGACACTGTGTCCGTCGAGCTTCACTTCTTCACGGAGAACCCAACCCAAGCCCCAAATGATCCCTCCTCGAATGGTAGTCGTCACTGTGCGATGATTGATGATCGTGCCGATGTCGAATGCCGCACAGATCTCCTTAACATGAACCTTTCCTGTCTTGCGGTCGACTTTCACATGGGCCGCAGCGACACCCATTTGCCTGGCTCCATGATTGCAGAGACCGATGCCAATCCCCTCATCGGGCCCGAGCCCGCTCCTCGGGTATTGGATCATATCCGCACATGCATCGATCAGAGGTATAAAAGATTCCAACGCCACATTGTTGCGACGGAACTCAAACGGATCATGTCCAATGGCCCTAGCCACCATATCTATATGACTCTCCTGAGCGAAGCCGATCTGGACATAACTGGTACCCCGGGAGTTGGCTTGATTGACCGGCATCTCCGTCCTGTAGTGTTTGATAAGGATGTGAGGAGCGGCATAAGTATCCCGCGTTCCTTCGCCCAGGTCTTGGTAAATATCGAGTTTTCTTGCCTGCAGCCTTCCGTCAGTTCCAACTCCCGTTGAAAAATCGAAGACACAAGCCATCTTGAACGACCCCCTTTTCTGAAATTGATTCTTCCGGCTGTAGATCACTTTAACGGGCGCTCCGACTCTCCTGGACAAGTCGGCTGCCTCCTGACTGACAGGTGGAGCAACCTTCCCACCGAATGCACCTCCTACGGGAGTATGAATAAAATGAATCGCAGACTCCGGAAGGTTAAGGTTTAGTGAGGCAAGCTCTCTCACTCTATGCGGATACTGTGACCCGGACCATATGGTGACTTCATTCCCCCCGGGTTCCATCTTTGCCAGAGCACTGTATGTCTCGATCGGTGCCCAGGCAGTGTAATGGGTTCGGTACGTTTCGGTGACAGTCTTATAACTCGATGCCAGCCCCGCATTAACATCTCCTGTTTGTTCCTTGATCTCTTGAAAGACTGCTCCTGCGCGGATCTCTTGCTCTACACGCAGTTTTTTGGGGCGGTAGGGCTTTTCGCATACGGATTTAACTCGAGCGAGAGCCTTAACAACATCGTTGTAGCGCTCGGCGACAGCCACAACTTTGCTGCCGATCCTTTCCACTCTCGAAACTCCAGATGTTGCTTGTGCATCTGATAGATCCACTGATTTCAGGCGTGTGAGTTTTCTATGATAGGGAGGAATATGCCAGTCTGCATAAAGTGTTCCAGGGAGCTTGAGGTCACCCGCATATTTAAGAGTGCCTGTGACGATCGATTCTGCATTGACATTATCGAGACCGAGGTCTTTGTATTCTAGTGTGACTCGATCAGAAGAAGAGGCCTGCGGATCCAACGTCATGTATACAATCTCGCCCCTGCCGGTCTCAACCGGTTTTATGACTTGCTCGAGTTCTTTCTTCGAGCGAATGACTCCACCTTTATATATCAGATCCTTGACCTGTAATTTATGTGTTTTCGCCGCTCTCAGGATGATGTCCTTACGGAGCTGCAGGCAGGCCTCCCAAATTCCCCAAGCCACCTGTTCGGTTGCCGAACTTCCAACAGTCGGTCCATGGTCAGGGCAGACGTCCGTATTTCCAAGGATGATCTCTAATCGATTACTCGGAATATCCAGTCCTTGGGTCACAATAGCAGTGAGAACCGTTTCGAATCCTTGGCCCAATTCTGTTCGGCCTGCCAACACCGTCACACTGCCATCTTCATGGAAGACAAAACAGTCAAGGTAATTTGTGTCCAATGCATAAAACCGGCATTCAATGTCTTCGTTGCCGGCAGGCCAGGGCTCGGAGTCAATTTTCTGCATTCCTGAGCCGGGGACATAAGACACAACATACAGGAGACATGAACTCCCTAAGGACCTGAGGAATTGACGGCGTGTGACTTCCATTGGTTTTATTTCACTTTTATGGAGATGGTTTTGATCCGTTAGTGAATGCCAAAATGGCCTCGATGACATTGGGGTACGAGCCGCAGCGGCAGAGATTGTTGTCCATGGCTTCGATGATCTCCTCCCGCGTTGGATTCGGATTAAGTGCCAACAGGGCTGTTGCTGTGATGATCATCCCAGGAGTGCAAAAACCGCAGCCAAAAGCTGTGTATTCGACAAAGGCCTTCTGGAGGGGAGAAAGGTTCTCCCTTGTTCCCAACCCTTCTATCGTGACGATCTTCTGCCCGGAGGATACATTCTGGACCTGAACCCGACAGGAACGTCGAGCTATGCCATCGATGAGTACAGAACAGGCCCCGCACTCCCCCACTCCGCAACCGAATTTCGTTCCGGTTAGATCAAAGTCATCTCGGAGGATCCAGAGCAGAGGTTCATCGGTCTCAGTCTTTACCCTGCGTTTCTTACCGTTGACATTCAGTGTGAACCAAGCTTTTGCCAATTCATTATCTCCAGAGAGAAGACCGAACAATCACCTTTCTTTCTAACATATGAATCCAGATCAGTCAATTATATGCGAGGTATATTTTCCGGCTAACCTATTGAAAAAACACAAATAACGGCTTAGTGTGGGCAGGTTTCATTAATGAAATGGGTCAAATCCCATTTTTCTCTCTTGTATCGTCATCGAAATTCGACTAAATTAATGGTAGACAATTTAAACGTGACCGAATGAAATCGGGCGTACGGGGTGATTGACTATGGATTTTTTTGATTCATCGGGATTAGCAGTCGCTTACTGCGAGGACCATGTTCATATTTTCCTGTACCATGGAGAACCGGTGGCCTACTTTGAGGGAGACTGCGTGTATTCCTATTCGGGCGGGCATTTGGGATGGCGCCACGAGGGCTGGATTATCGATCATGACGGCAACTATTATCTTTTCTCAGATCAGGCAGCAGGAGGACTTGTGAAACCAGCGACTCAAAGTACTCCCACTAAGGGACCGATGGAGCGTTTACCTGAAAAGCAAATAAGACAGTTCGAACCTTTGAGGCCACCCACAAGCTCTAAGTGGTCTAAACTTTCGGCGAAAGAATTTTTCCAACTCGAGTAATCCTAGGATTTTTCTGACAATTCTCGAATGTAGTGTATGATTTATCTCGCCAATGCCCCCCTGATCGAATTCATCACAAACTTTTTTCGTTGACATATTAAAGTATATTTAAATAATAGGTCATATAGAGAATTCAGAAAAGATATCATGTGGATGCCAAATGTATGGCTTCCAAAATTGAGAAGGAGAGGTTAAGGATGAAAGAAACAAAACGTATAGGGAGAAGAAGCTTTATCAAGGCTGGAGCAAGCAGCCTCGTCGGAGCGGCAGTGCTTCCTTCTTATTTGAAGAGTAAAAGCAGAGAGGCTGTTCCAAGATCTGGAAAAAGAGATAATTTCATATACAGGAAGCTGGGAAAAACCGGTCTTGAGCTACCGATAGTCAGCATGGGAGTTATGAACGCAGAAAACCCAAATCTAGTGGCGGCTGCACTGGATGCGGGCATCGTCCATTTGGATACGGCTCACGGTTACCAGAGGGGAAAAAACGAAGAAATGATTGGACGAGTTATAAAAAACCGCAATAGGGACTCCTTTGTTATTGGAACAAAAATCACTTACCCACAGGATCGAGAAACTGGGATGTTTCTCCCCGAGACGAGTGTGGAGTCATTCCAGGGAAAATTTGATATCAGCCTCAAGAGATTGGGCTTAGAGTACGTGGATATTTTGTATATCCATGGTGTTTCGGCCAGAGAGACCGTCTTTTGCGAGCCAGCCATAAAGTTCCTGGAAAAGGCCAAAAAGGAAGGGAAGGCCCGGTTCGGCGGATTTAGCACACACAAAAACGAGCACGAAGTCATTAAAGCCGCTGTCGAGAGTAAGGCATATGATGTTATTCTCACTACCTACAATTTTAAGCAGCAGAATCGGGTTGAGCTCCAGAAGGCTATTGCCAAAGCCGCAGATGCGGGAATAGGTATCGTGGCCATGAAAACCCTGGCTGGTGTGTACTGGGACAAAGAAAAGCAGAATCCGATCAATATAAGAGCAGCACTCAAATGGGCCCTCCAAAACGAGAATATCCACACGTCGATTCCTGGGATGACAGCTTTCGATCAATTGGAAGCCGATATTTCTGTGATGGAAGACTTGACACTGACACCTGAAGAGAAGACGGACCTCCGTCTGGATGAGAGCCAGACGCTTGCCGGACTCTATTGCCAGCAGTGTGACGTGTGCCGTGGGCAGTGTTCAAAAGCTGTGGACATTCCCACGTTCATGAGGAGCTATATGTACGCTTATGGATACCGAAATACTGGACTGGCGCAGGAGACTCTGAGCAGTCTGGAGCTTTCTTCTCTTGCCTGCAACGATTGCACGAACTGCAGCGTCCGCTGTTCCATGGGATTCGATGTGCGCGGCAAGATATTGGATATCGCACGCCTTAAGGACATCCCCAGCGAATTCCTCACCTAACATAATGGAAAACTGAGGATCAGTAGTCGGAGGTCATTATAAAGAGCGGTTTATAGTGGAAGCTCTTATAGTATGGGCGTAGCCGTTTTGTGTTGTAGTACTTGGCCACATCCACCACCTTCTTGGTGCTGGTCACGACCTCGATGGGAACATTGTCGTATTTTCCGTTGCGTAGGCAGACCATTCGGCCAGACGTGCCATCCAGGATGAGGTCCAGGGCCAGATTCCCGAAGGCCATGGGAACGATGGAATCGATGGCATCGGGATCGCCGCAGCGGACAAGATAGCTGAGGCGCTGATTGATGATGTTGATGGGCCTGCCCCGGTTATAGGAAGGAGATATCTCCTTCAGCTGCCTTGAGATCAGGTCGCCGATCCCTCCCAGCTTTTTGTGGCCGAACATATCTGCGTCATCATTCTCGAAGACCATCTCTCCGCCCTTGAACATAGCGCCTTCAGAGACCAGCACGACAGAATAGCGGCTGGGATTGGTCATGCGGTCCTGGGCCAATAGCTCGCAGAGCTGATTGATGTCGAACTTGTATTCAGGAATGACACAACGATTGGCTGCTCCGGCCATGGTGGGAAGAAGGGCAGTTAAGCCCGCATAACGTCCAAAGACTTCGATAACCAGGAAACGCTCATGCGATCCGGCTGTGGTCCGGAGTGCATGTGTCATACTTATAGTGCGGGTTACGCAGGTGCTGAAGCCGATACAGTAATCCGTCCCGGGGACATCGTTGTCCATGGTCTTGGGGACAGCGATCACTTTGACACCCTCTTGGTGAAGCCGGGCTCCATAACTCAGAGTGTCGTCTCCCCCAATGGGAATAAGATAATCGATCCCGAGATGATCGATGTTTTTTAGCACTTCCGGTGTTAAATCGTTGATTTTCTCCCCATATGTATCTCTCAGGTGATGAGGGACATTGACGTCGGGTACGTGACTGGGTCGAGTGCGGGAGGTATGAAGGAAAGTACCGCCGGTGCGTCCCACTTTGTTCACGATCTCTTCGGTCAGGACCAGGCAGTGGTCCTCATGCGGCATCTCATCATCCCGGGACATTTCGACAAGTCCTGCCCAGCCTTGGCGAATGCCGATGACTTTGTAGCCTTCACGGAGCGCCCTGATCGTGATCGCCCGTATGGCGGGATTTAATCCCGGGACATCTCCTCCCCCCGTTAAAATTCCGATAACGCCTTTTTTCTTTTTTACGTTTGCCACAAGAATCGTCCTTTGAGTTCATATTTTTTTATTGATGACCAGTCTGAAAAACTCTGGTTCAGTGAGAAAAGCGGAGCACTTTCTTCTCGAGAGGAATCGCCTGCCAGCTATCTTTTCTCATTCAAAAACCAGACACTCAAACTTGATAACATAGTATAGATGTACCCCCTGCATTTTTCCAGAGGAAAAATAAAATTGTACCAAGCACAATAAATATTAAAAGCGGAAGGATAGTCCAAACCTCAGCTGGAAACCCGAAAGGTCGAGTTCGAAGTCTTTGAGTCTGTCTTCCTCTGAGTTATCCGGCCAATAGCTTGTAGGAACTTCGGTTTCGAGTTCACCCCAAGTGGCTGCAACTGTTTCGCTCTTTATGCCCCACCGCGCTTCCCAGGTCGCACTTCTTCCGTTCCTCTCCTCTCTTCCAGAGCCCGAGATAGACTTAACGGCTTGATAGGCATAACTGGCCTCTAGAAAGATCTCGAAACTCCGAATTATGGGATAGCTGAGCCGTCCTCCCAGATCGAGAGCAATGCCAGTCCCTGATCCCTCTTCTTCTAGCACTCCGGTGCTGCTATAGGTTATATATCTATAATCTGGGCCCTCAGTCACCCACTCATAACTCCAATCGGAGAGATATCGACAATTAGCAAACATGGGACCCGCACATACAAATCCCTCCAATACAAGTGAATTTTTCATTTTTTTCAAGATGTGGAATCCAAGCGTGGGCATATAAGCTTTAGCGGAAAGGGAGTAAGGAGAATATCTGATCCTCTCATTATACCTTTCATCCGACAATTCATTCCGGAAATACTGAAAGTCTAAATCCATTGTTTGCGTGCTCGACATGTACTTGAATCCTAAAGAGAGGGCGATCGTCTTGCTGAGATAGTATTTAAGCCGCCCGCCTATAGGATAGGAACGCCGGATCTCTTTCCTTTCTTCACCTTGGTTTTTTGTCCAGGATTCGAGTTGATCTGTAGCAACAAGATAATCAAAATAGGAATCGTACGAAAATTCCTGCATCCTGTTGTCGTGGCTGACAAAAAGATTTAAATCCGAAGGATTTAGAAAAATGATCCCGCCATAAAGCTCTACCTGGAACCTGTCAAATGAACGGATGGCATCGATGTCCTCAGACCGCGGAAAAGCGGACTTTGCTTCATTAATCTTTTTGTCATTCTCACTTTCCGCCCAAGTTTTTAAAGGATTGATTACCCAAAAGAGAAGAACCAAGAAAATTGTGAGTCCGGTCTTTACTTTTTTCAACATAATATCTATTCGGCAGTTATACATCGTTTCCTCCACCATCACCTACTCGATATCGATCCCTTTATTTTTGAGCCAACTTGAAACATCGGCAAAGAAATCTTCAGGCTGAGTGAGAGAGACCGCATGACAGCTTTCGCTGTAGAGGGGAAATCTTATGACTCTCGTGTCGAGCCCCTGGATATCTGGAAATGCGGAAGGTCTGTAGTTCAGGATGATCTTTCCCGGACGTTCTTCTCCATCAGTTGATCGTTTCACATGCTGGACCGATTCCAAGATGTCCTCATGTTCGGCCAAACTTTGAGGAAGAGCAGCGGTATAAACGACAAGATCATAGGCCGCGTTGGTGATGAAGGTCTCCACATAGGCAATATTCTGCAAAAACATTCGCCCGAATCGATTTTCATAATAGTGCACCTCATATCCTCGGACTTTTGCGACATTTAAGACATGAAACGCCCAGTTTGAGTGGTAGTTTGTAGAGAGAAAGTAGCGGTCCCATGGCTGGAGTATTCCGAAGACAGCAGTCATGTCTCCAGGCTCTTGCCTCACTGAATTGGCTTCCAGGCGTGCCGAGACCAGAAAATGGTACCTAGTAACGGGGTCTACATCATCATCAGGCATGAGGTCGAATGCGTAATCAGTGTCGAATATCCGATAGGCGTTCGACCTCTCTGAAGCATACAGCTCGGGGATCGCAGTCACATCCACACCTGTAACTAAGCTCAAATTCTGGGTGAATCGAAGACGTGTTGCGGCATTCTGGAAGAATCCATCGAGCCAATCCCTGGGTTTCGGGTAGATATAGAGATCACGTCCGGCCACTTCGTTGACAAAAGTGTAGGGATCTTCGTAAATATCGGGATCATAGGGGATCCCGACTTCCTCCCCGATCTGGTAGATAACAGATCCCGGACGATTAAACATCTCTTCTGTCACTTGCTGGTGGTAGCCAAAGGAACATGTCGGCTGAATCAGGATCTGATGGCCGAATTGACCAGCAACGACTTCCGATGGCACGACCTGTCCTCGATATTGGGGAAAAACGACATCATAATGGGCCTGGATCTCCTGGCTTAAGGATGGATCTTGAAACATTTCTCGTCCGTTCCCATATTCCGCATAATTGAGAAGGATATGGAGCATGGTCAGCGTGCGCGTCCCCCCATAGCTTTCTCCCACGATGATCACAGGATTATCCTGCAGTTGGGGATGATCTCCCAAAAAGCGCAGGACGACACGGATAAAATCAGCCGCATCAAAAAACGAGTTGAAATTCTGAGAGTTAAATTCCCTGAATCTGGCATTATAATCGTTGACGAGCATCATCTGGTTGTAAGAGAATCCTGCTTGCCTTGCATCAATGTAAAGCAGATTTCCCATCGAAGTCCATGGAACATGATTGGGGATATAGTGATCTCCCCCACCGCTGTCGATGGTATTATCCAGGGTATACCGGCCTGTGTACATACTCATGAGGCCCGAGCTTGTGGCGCTCCCGGGTCCACCGTTAAAAAAGATAAACAGTGGCTTGTCTTCGTTCTGATTATCTGCGGCATGAAAGCTGTACCAAATACGTGCCTGGGACGACTGCAAATCCAATCGAGAGAAATAACTCCCGTAATGAAAATAGAATGTTATGGGCTCGATGTCGATAAATCCTGCTTCGTTCTGGATGGTCAGGTTTTCCGAACAGCGGAGAGTACCGACATTTGATAGCCCAAATGCCAAAAGGCACAAAACAATAGAGAATAAACGTTTCATTTGTCCTCCCCTAACGATTGGTATGCATAATTCTATATTAGGAGCAGCAAGTATTATGCCAGTTCTTTTCTCGGGGAAAGGAAGCGCCAATGAAGTGGAAGTGTAATATTTTTTAACAATTTCACAATGGGGGACGGGCCACACTAACATATTGATTATCGTACAATTATGGTATTTTTTTTCTCAAATAATGCCTTAGAGGGCTCATTTCCATAGCAAAATGATAATTCTAACACGAACGGTTCATTTGAGGAATGGATCCTATATAAAAGGAAGAGACTTAAAAAGGGACAGGCTACTTTTTTAATTACCCCTATAAAAAGGTAGCCTGTCCCCTTTTTATTCGTAGCGGAGGGCTTCTGAAGGATTGGAGAGCGAGACCTTAGCCGTCTGGTATACGACAGATAGAACCGCAAAAATCAGTGTGAGTAGACCTGTCACAATAAAGATCATCACTGAAATGTCAGTGGTGTATGCCCAGGCCCAATCCAGGAACCGTTCCAAAAGAATATATGTCAATGGCCAGGCTATGATGTTGGCCACAACGACCATTTTAAGAAATCCAAAAAGCAGCAAGCGGATGATCTCCGGGACAGAAGCTCCCAGCACTTTTCTAACACCGATCTCTTTGGTCCTTTTACCGACTGTATAGAATGCTACGGCCACAAGTCCCAGGCAAGAGATAAAGATCGCAAATATCCCGATCGCCCCAAAAACGGAATACATGCCCTCGATGTATCTGTAATTGGACTCAAACCTGGCATCCAGTGTGGAATAGCTGAAGGGAATCTCCGGATGGAGAACGCTCCATTTTCCCCTTATGAAATCGACAATTCCAACAACGGGCACATCAGATGTTTTCACAAGTAGATACCCGAGATCCTCTTCTTCCATGTAGATCACCGACGGGCCGATCTTCCAGTGGGCATCGTCAAAAAGAAAATCTCTGGCAACGCCGATGACCGATCCTCTCTTCCCTCCAATGCGCATCTCTTTCCCGATCGGGTTCTCCCACTGGAGCTGCCGCACTGCCGTTTCGTTCAGGATCAAACTCTCCGAATCATTATATTCCTCAGAGAAACTCCGTCCTTCACGTATTTCCATCTCCAGAAGCTCTATAAAATCGTGATCCACACCGTAGGCCGACATGGTCCACGCCTCATTTTCATCATATCCTTCTGGAATAACCTGACTACTCGGATTCCAGTTCACAGGGACATAACTCGCTGCAGAGATCATCTGAACATCCGGGTGCTTCGCTAATTCTTTCTTGAGTAGATCCAGCTTTTCCCTGGCTTCAGGTGGGATCGTCACGGTGATAATCCTCTCTCTACTAAAACCAGGATCCATTTTTAAAAGAAAGTTCAACTGCTGGCTTATTCCCACAGTAAAAACGATCATGAGGATAGACAGAACAAATTGAGAAACCACAAGTATCTTGCGGAAGAATCCGCCCCTACGACCAATCTGAACATTCCCCTTGAGAACCTGGTCTGGCTGAAAAGAAGACAGAAAAAAGGCAGGATGACTGCCAGCGAACAAGCCCAGCAGCACAACCCCCCCTAAAAGCAGCAGGCACAGCAGAGGATAATTCCACAGAGTGAGATTCACTTCAGGATTGACATAGGTTCGAAAAGAAAGCTCTAAAAGATAATACAAACCGACCGCAAGAGGGATGGAAATGAGAGACAAAATCACCGACTCTCCCAAAAACTGTTTGATCAGTTGGATTCTCCTGGCACCGACAACTTTGCGCATTCCGATCTCTTTTGTCCGTTGCATGTACCGGGCGGTGGAAAGATTCATGAAGTTGATGCAGACAACCAGAAGCAGCGCAAACGCCATCGCGATCAGAAAATAGGAGACTGAAAAAGGAGTCCCCTCGATTAGGTGGGAACGTAGATCCAAGCTTTCCACCTGTCTGCGAAAGTTTAGAAGGGCGAGCAAAAAAAGGCGCTTCGGTGAATCAGGAGAATCGGAAAAATATTTTCCCACGAACGTGGGAAATCTTTCTTCTAACTGACCGGGTGAGACTCCCTCCGGGAGCTTTATGAAGGTTGTCTGACTGTTGACTGCCCAATCGTCCATCCAACCATAGAGTTGCCGGGCTGTTTCCATGGACAAAAGAAAATCATATTTAATGGTGGAATTATAAGGAGGATTTTCTATAACTCCTGTAACTGTAACATCGATCTTATTGTCGAGCGACAGGATTTTCCCAAGAGGGTCTCCATCGCCAAAATACTTCACTGCCGTATCCTCAGACAAGAAGATGGAATTGGGAGCGTCTAAAGAGGGAGAAGGGATTCCTTTTTTCATGTCAAAAGCAAAAAAGGACAGGAAATTCGTGTCCACCAAAAGAATATTGGTTTCATAAAACACGTGGTCGCTGCTCCTCACGATTGTTTTTCGACAGCGTGAGATGCGTGTGGAATCCTTGATCTCCGGGTATTCGCTGACCAAAGCAGGGAGCATCGGAGCTGGGATTATAGCTGTGTTCTGTTCCCCTTTATTCCCATAGGGGAGAACTTGAACAACCAAAAAAATCCTGTCAGCATTTTTGTGAAAAGTATCATAGCTGAAATTGAATCCCGTATAGATGACAGAGAGCATAAATACGGCGATCCCCAAGGCCAGGCCAAAAATTATCAGAAGTGAATAAGCCTTAAAACGAAAGATATTCCTCAGGGCGACTGTTAGATAGTTCTTAAATATTGATATATCTCCTCAGGGCAGAACGATCCATCTAAATATCCATACAGGAATTATGAGCGAATAGTTCCATGGAAAATAAAAATGGGAGGAAAAGAGGGACGGGCCACACTAACATATTGATAATCCTATAATTACGGTTTTTTTTGCCTCAAAAAACGCCTTAGAAGCCTAATTTCCATAGCAAAATATAAATTCTAACAATAAATTAGATTATTTAAGTTTTATCGGCTAGAATGGAGAGGGAAAATGTAGTGTAGTTTCGTATCAGAGAATGAAGGAAATTCCGACCTTTTTCACTCTTTTTTTAATCCTGTTCTTACACCTACCGACGTCACCTGCCTTCTCTCTGATAGATACACACGATAAATTAGGGGGAAACACGATGGAATCCAAGCCTCTCCTCCCGAAAACCGTAGGGATCTGGACTAGACCCGAATCACCCAACCTCATCAATGCTAAAAATATATTCGATTACATGGATGGAGCGGGCGAACTCTATCTCGCATATCGATTTGCCCATCTTGAATCCTATGAATATCAAGCGGAAACCCAAAAAGAGATCCTTGTTGAGTTGTATTATATGGAATCCTCGGACGATGCTTTTGGTTTGCTTTCCTTGGATTGGGGAGGAGAACCTTTGGAATTGCTCGTCTCGTCTTCAGAATATACTTCAACTGACAAACATCCGTGGCCAAGAGCCCTATATGGTGAAGGACTCCTACGCATCTGGTCGGATAATATCTATGCAAGAGTCATGGCCACCCAGGAGACGCCAGAATCAAAACAGGCCGTTCTCGAGCTCGGAAGCACGATTGTCACAGGCCGAACCAATCCGCCTGCACCCGAACTGATGAAGGATCTCCCAAGCGCACTCCACCAAAACTGGATGCTTCGCAAAGATAGAGCCGCATATCTCCGCTCCCATCTGGTTCTAAACTCGCTGTACTATCTTGGCCACGAAAATATGCTCGACCTCAATCACACGACAGAAGCAGTTACAGCTCCATATGAAAAGATGGATTCATCAGAGAGCCGCTCCCGAATCCAGCTCCTTACCGTGAAATACTCTAATCCTGAACAAGCAAAAAACGCACTCGCCCATTTTCACCGAGCCTATCTTCCGGACCATCCGCTCGAAAAGCGCTCAATATCCTCTGAAGTCTTGAAGAAAACTTTTCCCATTGAAGACGGATGGATAGGATATAAATTACATGAGAACACCCTCTCATTCATTTTTGAATGTCCCGACCAGGAAACGGCCAGGACAATAATCAATCAAATCAAATAACACGACACGAATAGGAGGTATAACATGCATCATAAGGGAAAGGGACTGACGCGAAGAGATTTTCTCCGCGGCACGATAGGTGCGACTCTGGGCGCATCCATCATGGGGCCCAAGTTTGTAGTTGCGGGAAGGAAACCGGCGGGCTCGAGCCTGGTGACCATTGTCCGCGACCAAAATGCTATGGATTCAAGCAATGCCGTCGATCCGGCAGTCCTGAAGACCATCCTCAATGAGACACTTATCAAATGTACTGGACAAAAAACTCCAAAGGACGCCTGGAACAGCTTTCTCAAACCCAACGACACCATAGGTCTTGTGCCCACACCACATCTCAATCCCACTCATCAAGAGTTAGTGGATGCGGTAAAAGGTTCGCTCATCGAGGCCGGCTTCCCCGAAGGAAAAATTCGTGATGCCCAGGGAGGGCCAGACAAACCTAAGCCATGCACGGCTCTCATCGGGCTTCCAGGACTCAAAGCTCACTGGCTAACCGGAATAGGCACAGTCATGAAACTCTACATCATGTACTCGGGAAGTCCAAGAAACTATCATGATGAGAACAGCGCCAAACTGGGAGAGATTTGGAACCTTCCAATGGTGAAAGGAAAAACCAAGCTGATGTTGGTCGATGCTCTTCATCCTCTCTGTGACAAAGGGCCCCAAGTGGATCCTCGATACAAATGGGCCTACAATGGCTTGATCGCAGGAACGGATCCAGTCGCTGTAGAAACAGTCTGCCTCCGAATCATCATGGAAAAAAGGAAAGCCATGCGAGGAGAACCCTGGCCGCTCTCACCGCCCCCATTGTGTGTCGAAGCCGCTGATAAAGTCTATGGATTGGGCACGAGCAACTGGGACAACATCAAAGTCGAAACCTACGGTTGGGAGGAGGATTTACTTCTCGGATAGACAACAATTTCCAGCAAAAAAACCAAACGGAGGAGCAAATCGTATAACATATCGTATGACTCATATTCTTTTGTAATTCTTTAGCATTTCATTTATGATATTGCCTTTAAATTCGGTACTATAATTTGGTTCAAGAACTAAAAATGCTTTGTATCTATTTTGCTCAATCCTACTAGGAGGTCATCTCCATGAAGAAATGGTCAATTTTTTTCTTGTTTGGATTTGCGTTGATTTTGTTAGCCCATCCAGTATCGGCTGACGAGGCCCGATTGCTACGGGAACCAACAGTCCACGCAGATCAGATCGCCTTTGTCTATGCCAATGACATCTGGATCGTCCCTAGATCCGGCGGTGATGCCCAGAGACTCACGACACACAACGGGACTGAGATAAGCCCTGTATTTTCCCCTGATGGAAAATATATCGCGTTTTCCGGCCAGTACGACGGAAACACCGATGTCTATATAGTGCCTGCGGAAGGTGGCGAACCCAAACGTCTGACATACCACCCATATAGTGACATAGTCAGAGGGTGGACTCCCGACGGAAAGAGAGTCCTCTTTTCATCGGGACGAGATACAGTCCCCATCCCTTTCAATCGCTTGTGGACGATCTCCACCGATGGAGGGATGCCAGAGCCAATGCCCCTTCCCATGGCGGATAAAGGAGTGTACTCCCCCGATGGTAAACGGATGGCTTATGTCCGTTTGCCAAACGCAACAACCACATGGCGCCATTACAGGGGTGGCCAGACAAATGCGGTCTGGCTTATCGATTTGGACGATTTCGACCTGGAAAAAATCCCCCGCGAAAATAGCAATGACACCGATCCCATTTGGATGGACGACGCCGTTTATTTCATCTCTGACCGCAACCACACAACTAATCTGTTCTCTTATGATGTGAACAGCAAAGAAGTGAAGCAGCACACATATCATGAAGACTATGACGTAAAGCGGGCTCGAGCAGGTGGAGGCGTTATCGTCTATGAACAGGCTGGCTACCTCCATATCTATGATCCTTCATCCGGACAATCCTCTCAGCTTCATGTGGAAATTCGAGGAGACCTTCAAGGACTAAGACCCCATTTTGCTAAGGTCTCTAATCTCATAAAAAGCGCGGACATCTCGCCCACGGGTGTAAGAGCTGTGATCGAAGCCCGTGGGGATATTTTCACCGTTCCCGCAAAAAAGGGCGATGCGCGCAACCTCACCCAAAGCCCTGGTGCCAACGACCGCTACCCCACTTGGGCGCCCGATGGAACAAAGATCGCTTATTTCTCTGACGAAAGCGGCGAGTATGAACTGAAGATTATCGACCAAAAAGGACATATACCAGCCCGCAGCATCGCATTGGAGAATCCCTCTTTTTATTACCAGCCAGTTTGGTCGCCGGATTCGAAAAAAATCGCGTTTGCGGACAAGCGCCTCAATCTCTGGTTTATGGAAATGGCAAGCGGAAAGGTCACCAAGATCGACAAGGACACTTATGACCATCCTAACCGTTCTCTCGATCAAGTTTGGTCGCCGGATTCCAAATGGATCGCCTATTCCAAGCGGTTGGATAACTACATGCACGCCCTTTTTCTTTATTCCTTGGAGAAGGGAAAATCATTTCAGCTAACAGATGGGCTCAGCGATGCTATCTCCCCGGCATTTGATGCAGGAGGAAAGTATCTCTATTTTCTCGCTAGCACAAATTTCGCACTCAATACAGGATGGTTGGATATGTCATCATTTGAGCGGCCATTCACACGAGGAGTCTATCTGGTTGTTCTTAGCGCTGAAGACCCCTCCCCTCTTCTCCCTGAAAGTGATGAAGAGGAAGCTGAAAAGGACGAGGAAGATAAGGAAGAATCGAACAAGATCAAGCCAGAAAAAGAGGACAAGGGAAAACAAGAGGATAAAGCAAAGGATAAGAAAAAAGAAGTCAGTGTGCGCATCGATCTCAAAGGCATCGACCAGCGTATTCTGGCGGTAGACATCCCGCTTCGCAATTACAATCAACTGAAGACGGCATCGGAAGGAGTTTTTTTCTATGCAGAAGATATTCCCAATCAAGAGGGGGTGTCTCTTCATAAATACGACTTGAAAAAGCGGGAATCCACGCCATTTATGTCCGGAATTTCGGGCTATACGCTTTCCGCGGATGGAAAGAAGCTCTTTTATTCGGCCCAGAAGACATTCGGCATCGTCGACGCAACCAAAAAGTCCAAAGTGGGAGACGGCAAGATCAAGACAGAGGATCTCCAGATGCGCGTAGATCCAGTGGCTGAATGGCAACAGATCTATCACGAAGGCTGGCGCATCAATAGAGACTACCTCTATGATGTCAAAATGCACGGCGCAAATTGGGAGGCCATGTACGCGAAGTACAAACCCTTTCTGAAACATGTGGCGCATCGTTCCGATTTGAGCTACATCCTCCAGAACCTGATAGGAGAGCTGACCATCGGCCACTCCTGGGCTGCCGGTGGAGCACTTCCCAGGGTTGATAGGGTTCCTGTGGGCCTGCTTGGAGCTGATTATGTGATCGAAAATGGATACTACAAAATCGCCAAAATATTCACAGGGGAGAATTGGAATCCTGACTTGAAGGCTCCACTAACTGCACCGGGACTGAATGTGAAAGAAGGGGATTTTATCCTGGAAGTGGACGGGCTCGAGCTTAAAGCTCCTTCAAATCTGTATCGGCTTTTCGAGGGGACAACAGAGAAGCAGACGACTATCAGAATCAATGACAAGCCCACGAAGGAAGGATCCCGTCTCATCATAGTGGTTCCGATAGGCAGCGAATGGCAGTTGAGAACACGAAACTGGATCGAAGATAACCGCCGCAAGGTGGATAAAATGTCTAATGGCCGCTTGGCTTATGTCTATTTGCCGAACACCGCTGAAGATGGCTATGTGAATTTCAACCGGTATTACTTTGCTCAGCAGGATAAGCAGGGCGCCGTCATCGACGAGAGATTTAACGGAGGAGGATCAGCGGCCGACTATTTTGTGGACTTGATGTCAAGGCCGCTGATGAATTATTTCGCAACAAGAGATGGAAAAGAATCTCCAACTCCCACAGCTCAAATTTTCGGCCCCAAAGTGATGCTCATCAATGAGTGGGCAGGTTCGGGAGGAGATGCACTCCCTTATTATTTTCGGTTCCGAAAGATCGGGCCGCTGATCGGGAAGACAACATGGGGTGGCTTGGTCGGCCATCACGGCGGAGTGGATTTGATCGATGGGGGTTTCATCTCATCGCCGAATCTTGCATTCTATAACATCGAGGGAGAATGGGATGTGGAGAATGAGGGTGTGCCCCCGGATATTGATATCGAGATGACACCGGCGTTTGTAATCCAAGGGAGAGATCCGCAGTTGGAGAGAGCCGTGGAGGAGGCCCTTAGGCTCCTCGAACAAGACCCTTTTAAGCACACACCGCGTCCGTTACCCATCGACCGCGTCTCGAAGAAAAAATAGGATTTGTGGACTGTCACCTTTTTCCAGAGGTAAATATAAAAGTAGCCTGTCCTCTTTTATTTATTCGATGATGATTTCGTCGCAGAAGAGCCAGGCTTTTCCGCCCGCTCCAGGGTGCCAGTCAGGGCAAATCCCCACATTCCTGGCTTTGATTCGAACATAGCGGGCTCTCATATCAGGAAGGTCAGTGACATAATCCTTGAATTGCGACTGGGAATTTCTAACTAAAGCTTTATCTCTGATGTGTTGGATCAGATCGAAAGTCTTACCATCTCTGGATATGGAAATTTCAACAACCCTGGGTAAGAATATCCAAACATACTGATTCTCTAAAAATCCACAAGTGATACGCTTCAGAGGTATCACATCACCAAGGTCGACAATTGCTTCAAGGTCATCTCCTTCGAATCCCTGCCAGGATCCATCATTATGAAAAGTGGAGCCTCGAATGCCATCGATCAGAGCCAATTCTCCACTGGCAACATACATGGGGCTGTAAGGCATTGAAAGATCGATCGCCTTGTTCAATGCGAGATGTTGCACTTTCTGTTTTTTGTGAAGCCACCTCATGCCACCCGCTCTCACATTTTTTCCCACCCTTCCCGTTAGGCTATCGCCCAGGTCGTGCCTGGCTTTCTCCGCCAAATCTTGAAGCTCCCTAACGATATCCGGATGTTGGACAGCGACATCCAATGTCTCACCGACATCCCTTTCCAAATCATAAAGCTCCAATCCTGTCTGGGCAAAATTATAGGGGCCAGGATAACCATCTGCCCCGGGGACGACACCTCTGTAGGAATTGAATCCGTGTGGAAAAAAGAGCTTCCATCGTCCCTTTCGAACCGCCCGCAGAGCTCTTCCATAGTAGAAGAAAAAATGATCGCGAGGATTAGCATCCTCTTCGGCTTCCATTAGAGGCAAAATATTTATACCGTCGATCGGAATTTTTGGGAGTGGCGCACCAACGATCGCGGCGAGTGTGGGCAATACATCGATGGTAGCGGCCATTTTATCGCAGATAGTGCCCGCTGGGATCCGTCCGGTCCAGCGCATGATGCACGGCACACGGACGCCTCCCTCCCAGGCTGTGCCTTTCGCTTCGCGGAGAGGATAGGCAGATCCTGCATGGTTTCCAAAATTCAGCCACGGCCCGTTGTCGCTGGCGAATATGACTAATGTGTTCTCCTCTAAGTCGTATCTTTTCAATGCTTTTAAGGTCTCACCGACCGACCAATCGATCTCCATGATGACATCACCATACATGCCTTGTGTGCTCATGCCCTTGAATTTATCAGAGACGCCGAGCGGTACGTGTGCCATGGAATGAGGAACGTAGAGAAAAAATGGACGATCTTTATTACGGTCAATAAAGCGCACAGCTCGTTCTGTGTATTGGGTTGTCAGCGTGCTTTGGTCATCAAGGGTAAGGATCTCCGCCACTTTTTTATTGCTCTCAAAGAGCGGCAATACAGGATAGAACAGTTTTCCGGCTTTTTCACCTCGGTCCTCCTCTGTGAGAGGATGGCCGCCGTAATCCACGGGCCACATGTCGTTTGAATAGGGAAGACCAAAATACTCATCAAAGCCGTGTTGCATGGGGAGAAATTCTTTGTGATGGCCGAGGTGCCATTTGCCGAATATGGCTGTCGCATATCCTTTCTTCTTGAGGAGCTCAGCGATCGTCTCTTCATCTGGATGAAGTCCGTTTTCAGCCCAAGGCATAAGGGCGCCTCGAATACCAACGCGTTCGGCATAACAGCCTGTCAAAAGCGATGCCCGAGAGGCGCTGCAGACGGCCTGCGAAACGTAAAAGCTTGTGAATCGCATGCCCTCTTCTGCCATTTGGTCCAAGTTGGGCGTCGTAAATCCTTCCGCTCCGTAGCATCCCACATCCGCATAACCTTGATCGTCCGTGAATATTATCACCACATTAGGAAGGCGCTCAGCTTCTTTTCTGCATCCAGGGATCATGGCAACAAAAAGGATGCAGAAAAATGTGATCAGACGTCGCAGATTTTTAATATTAATCACCTATTTTATCGCTCGATCGTCATGCCGAGCCAATCTTCAAGTGTCTGGAACACTTCATCCTGCTGTGTCTCGGACAATGTTTGGATAAATGAATAATGGTTCCCATTCTTTACCCAGAACATCTTTGCGTTTGTCGCTCCCAAATATTCGAGGTGGGGTGCTGACCAAGGATCATTCTCCCCATAGATATATATGATATTGTTCCCTTGGGTCAACAACCACTTGTTGATATCTTCCATGAAAGTGGGGTCAAATGTCAAATCGGCATCTTTGGGTCCAAAGGCATTATTCGGATAGTCATCTCCCCTTTCGCTCAACAGGTCTATGACGTTTTTGGTCACATATCGATAATAGCCAAGTTCAGTGGCAAATTGCTTCATGGCCGTCGAGTTGAATGCCTTGTCTGAGTAGGAACTCAGGGATACAACTTGCTTTAGATGCTCGAACTTATCTTGTGGTGTGGCTCTCTCTCCGGGGATCACGCTACAATCGAGCGTGTGGTACTGCCAGAATGAGAACGGGTATTCCAGAACCGTGTATTCAAAACCTTTTAAAGGTGTGATCTTTTCAAACGTGTATCCTTTTTCCTCACAGTATGCTTCATAGAGCGGCAAAACATCCTGTTTGTTCCTGAGGATCGACCGTTGAAAAATGATCAGTCTGTGGCGGCACATTTCGTCCCCTACATGTTCGAAGAATTCATCGATTCGTGGCTCCTCGAGGGCGAGGTTAACGGGTGCATCATAGGCGATTATGGCCGTCATGTCATCTGGAAAATGACGGCGGTAGATCAAAGATGTCTGTCCACCCTTACTCCATCCTGTGCTCACCCATCTCTTTTTATAGAAACTTTTAAACAGCGAATAAATCCGATGAAAGTCATGGCTGGATTGATTGTTGTTCAAGAAAGTCCAATCGATGGCATCAGGCTTTGATTCCCCAAATAAACGGTACTCCACTTGGAGTTCATTGGCATCGAGAATCTCAGCCAGTTCTCGAACATAATTTTTACCGGCGCTATAACCTTCGGTGACCAAGACCATCGGCTTATCAAAACCAGCATGGGATAGGAACATTCTTTGCTGAAAAAAACCCGCCTCCGGATTCTCATGATCGAGTGGTTGAATGAGCTTGATCTCGTATTTCGATTGAAATATGGGTGAATCCGGTTCTATTTCCTGGATAACTATGCCAGGGATCTTTTGCAGCTCAGAACTAATATCTTTGGCTTGGCCCGTACAGGATGAGAGAAAAAATATAATCAGAACTGCAATCACAGCAAGCGAAAATAATCGAGTATAATCGACCTTATTGATCTGGGTTTTCGTTTCTGTTATTAACTTCATGATCTCCCTGTAAAATCCATGAATCTTGCTGAGGCTTTATCCCAAAGGAAACGGCTAAGCTGACTATAATTATCACAGCCAATGCAAGTGGTCAACTGTCAACATTCTAAACCTTTTTCTCTGCTATGACGTCTTAATAAGGAGGGATTATTGTATATCCAGGTCTCAAAATTGGAGGTTTTAATGAAACGTTTTTATTCATATCTGATTGTCTTTGGTCTAGTCCTTTTATTCATTCCATCTTGTAACAAAGAACCGGGTTTGGGAGAAACCTTAGAGACGGAAATTCCAAGGCTGATGGAAGCAGCCGATATCCCCGGGCTGTCTATGTCCGTAATCCACGATGGAGAGATCCTGTGGTCGGGAGCCTTTGGAGTCCGGAGCCGCGAAACGAATGAACCTGTGGATGAAAACACTATTTTTGAGGCCGCATCTCTCACAAAAACCGTAACGGCGGTTGCAGCTTTGAAGCTCGTGGAAAGAGGTGTGTTGGACTTGGATACACCCTTATCTGAATATCTCCCCTATCCAAAGCTTGCGGGCGACGAACGGTATAAAAAAATCACGACAAGGCATGTTTTGACCCACACGACCGGCCTTCCCAACTGGGGAAATAAGCTTCTCAGAGAACCGGGAGAGCTTTATGGTTATTCAGGCGAGGGATTTCTCTATTTGGGCCGCACTCTAGAAAAACTCACCGGAATAACCTTAGAGGAGTTTGCGCGAAAAGAAATATTCGATCCACTGGGGATGTCCAGGACCAGTTATGTGTGGAGCGAGCTCTACGCAGCAACTGGAGCCTCTGGTCATGACCGTCATGGATTTACAAATCCATTGAGACAGAGAACGGACCCAAACGGCGGCGCAAGCCTTTTAACGACCGCAAAGGATTACGCCGTTTATCTCTGCGCGATCATGAACGATCAAGTTTTAAAGACGGAAACTATCGACATGATGTTGACGCCTCACGTCAAAGCGGCAAGCAGACGTGAAGAGGCAAAACTGGATGATCACATTTCCTGGGGTTTCGGCTGGGGGATTCAACCGGGAAACACCGAGAACGGCTTCTGGCATTGGGGAGACAATGGAGACCTAAGAGCATTCACTGTTTCTTATAGAACAAGAAAAGAAGGCCTTGTGTTCTTTGCCAACTCCGAGAACTTGTTCACTATTGCGGAGTCGTTGATCTCGCTAGTGATCGATGATCCACAATACGCCTTCGGATGGTTGACCTATAAACGGTTAGATGAGATGGAACATGATGCACGCATTAAGGTCGAAAAGGTCTTCGTGAGCGGAGACATTGAAACCGGCTTGAAAATGCTCGAAGAGATGAGGGCTCAGGATCCCGAGACATTAAAAACACAGGATTTGAATAACATGGCGCGTTATCTAACTGAAAGAGAAAAGAACGATGCAGCCGAAGCGATATTAAAATATGTACTTCAATCTGATCAGAAATCCGATTCAGCCTGGTACGCTCTGGGCAGGTTTTATTTTGAGACGGGTCGAAACAAAGAAGCCCTCGGCCCACTCCAAAAAGCCTTGGAGTTGGATCCAAAAAATCCATTCGCCAAGCAGTACATTCCTTGGGTTAAAAAAGCAATTCAGGCGGAAGAAAAGCCCGTTGTTATTCCCGAAGAAACACTAGTGAAATATGCCGGTGTTTATGGTCCCCGTCATGTACGAATTCAGGACAGCCGCCTGTATTATCAAAGAGAGGGCCGAAAGGAGTATGAGCTCGTGCCGCTCTCCCAGGATACATTCACTTTAAAAAACCGCGGCGTTTTTCGTCTGCGTTTTGTTTCGGATGAGAGCGGAAAGGTGACAAAAGTGATCGGGATCTACATTGATGGCCGCACTGACGAATCTTCACGAACTCGTTAGGGATAACTCGCTTTTATTGTTTTTCTTTTCCTTTAAAGCCGGCAGCCAATCAAAGTCTCATTCATACCGCAGCACATTGATGGGATTGGTAGATGCAACTTTTACCGTCTGTGAAGCGACTGTTCCCAGAGCCACTACGGCCGCCGCTCCTGTAGCGGCAATGAAAATCCAGGGAGACAGCGGTGCTTTATAGGCGAAATTCTGGAGCCACGTACTCATAGCAAAATAGGCGATCGGCCAGGCGAAAATACTGGAAATCAGCACCCACTTCGCAAACTCCTTGGAGAGGAGTACAAATATACGTGTACCCGATGCACCAAGCACTTTCCGGATCCCGATCTCTTTGGTTCGTTGCTCCGCTGTAAACGCAGACAAACCGAAAAGCCCTAAGCAGGCGATAGCCACAGCCAGCAAGCTGAAAACATTAAACATGCTCCCTAGCCGGTACTCGGACTGGTATGCGCTGTCGAAGATATCGTCAAAGAAGCTGTAATCAATGGGATAATTCGGAGAGAATTTTCCCCATGTTTCTTTTAAGAAACCAAGAGTTCCAGGGATATTCCCTCCACGGATCTTGACAGACAAGTAATAAATATATCTCTGGTCCTTTCGATAGTAGAGACACATGGGATCAATACCCCGATGGAGGGAGTGAAAATTAAAATTCTTCACAACACCCACAATCTGGCCCACATCACCCCACCAGATCTCAAAATCCCGTCCAACAGGCTGTTCCCATCCTAACGCGTTAACCAGGGATTCATTGAAGAGAAAGGAACTTTGGGCATCCGAGGGAAAATCTTTAGAAAAATTCCTCCCGTTCATAGTATCGATCCCATAGACATCCAAAAAATCCTCATCCACATAGCTCACATAAACATCAAAATAATCGAAATCCTCTGGAATACCCGGCCACTTCGGACCCATCTGACTCTGTATATTGTTGGGAAGTGCATCCGTTGCGGTAGCTGCGATCACATTTGGATTGGCTTTTAATTCAGATTTGAAGGGATCAAGACTCTTTTTTATATCCGGGTCATGGAGCCTGATGACGACAATCTGGTCTTTCTCGTAGCCCACATCCTTGTTCTTGATAAAATCGAGCTGAAGCCGGACGACTACAGCACCCACAATAAGCCCCACAGAAACTACAAATTGAAACACAACGAGGGCATTCCTCAGGCGCCTGCCCCCACGGCCGATTAGGATCTCCTTTTTTAAAACAAACGCCGGCCGGAAAGATGAGATCAAAAGGGCGGGATAGCTTCCGGCCAAGAAATTTATAAATCCCACAGCGATCAGCAGTCCAAAAAAAAGTGCAGGATTATTCAGCGAGGAAAAGCTCAAGTCTCGCTCTACAAAAGTGCTGAATGCGGGCAGCAAAATTTGAACAAGAACAAGGGCTAGAATCAACGCCAGAATCAAAAAAATGAAGGATTCACCATAAAACTGCTTCACCAGATGATGGCGCAGAGCCCCCACCACTTTTCGGATCGCCACTTCTTTTCCGCGTTGGGTTGAGCAGGCCGTTGCCAGGTTCATGTAATTGATGCAGGCGATGATCAAAATGAGGAAAGCGATCGTAGAGAAAAGATAGATGTTCTTGATATTGTTGTTGGGTGCGAATTCCCCATCCAGGTCCGAATGGAGATGGATCGTAGTCATCGCCTGGAGGGATGGGCGACAGTAGCGCCGGCCGCCTGGCCATAGATCAGATTCGGCATACTTCCGATAGAGGCCTGGGATCTTCTGCTCCACAGCATGAGGGTCAGCGCCCTCATTTAATTGAACATATGAAACCGTCGCATGATTCTGCCATTTGGTTAAATCAAGTTCGGTGATTAACGCATAGGTTTGAAACGGGATGATGAGGTCCATGACAAAATGGGAATTCTGTGGCATGTTTTGGAGGATTCCAGTGACCTTGAGATCGTAGGAATTCTCATAACGGATGACCTTACCCATGGGATTTTCCCGGCCAAAAATATGCGTGGCCATCTTTTGAGAGAGTACGATCGAGTAGGGATCCTTCAAAGCAGCATGGGACTGGCCTCTTTTCAGAGGAAGTGAAAACATCCGAAAGACCTGAGGCTCTGCAAAAATCACCTCGTTTTCTAAATAATTCTGGTTGTCATAGTTTAAAAGAACATTTCTGTTGCGTGCAAACCGTGTGGCGAACTCCACTTCTGGAAATTCTTCCACCATTGTGGGGCCGAGCGGAGCCACTGTTCGTGTCATTGCCGTTTTCCCACCGTGAGTGTGCCTGGCAGGGAGTTCACTGGCCACGCGGTAGATACGGTGAGCATTTTCATGGTATTGATCATAGCTCAGCTCAAACTGGACATAGATCATGATCAGAATGAAAAATGTCAGACCAATGGCAAGTCCGGCCACGTTGATGATGGTGAAGCTTTTTTGCCTTTTCATATGCCTTAAGGCTGTGATCAAATAATGCCTCGACATAATTGTGCCCCACTTTAACAGAAATTTGAGATAGGTGGGAATAGTTTTTAAGACCTGGATTCGATACCAGCGTCTGGCTTTTGAAGATCCTCTCTCCTCCTCTATTTGATTAAACTCCTCCTCCAGATCACCAGCCCAAACAAACTCCTCATCATAGCGTCTCATGACCGAAAAGAGCCATCGGGCGAACCGGGGATGCTTTGCTTGCCCGGATTTCATGATAACTCGACCTTGCCTGCAGCAAGTTCAGGGATACCATCCCAGATTTTTTTGTGAAGTTCCCGAGCGTGATGGAGGGCCTTAAGTCCCCTCGACGTCAGTGTGTAATAGATCTTACCTCGTCCCCCTCTTTGGGGAGTCGGTTTCCCATGCCTCTTCCGGACATAACCCTTACGGAGAAGTTGATCGAGTGTGTTGTAGAGTGTGCCATAGATAATATCTTTTTTTGTGATTTCTGAGACCGTTCGCCGGATGGAGACGCCGTAAGCTTCCTCCTTGAGCCGGAAGATGGTCGTCAAGATAATTTCCTCTAATACTGTGATCTCTTTCATGGGAAGGGCTCCTGTTTCATTTTTCCGTAAAGGCCGTACATATATTTATACGTAATTTACGAAAAAAAAGTTACGGTTCTTCTCATCTTTTTCAATGTTTCAATAATCGGAAAGGAAGAGTGTTTCCTTTGGTGGCATCCATATTATTTGAAATGTTAGAATTTTACTGTTGAAAAAATCGAGCAAGTTTTATATTTTTAAAGTAGATTAATTAGAGGGGCCCAGCGATCACAAATAAAAATATCATTCGTAGCGGTATTTTCATCTCTTTAATCTGTCTTTTTATTCTCCATTCATCCCCACAAGAAATTCAAAAATCGGAATCCATAAAACAACTCCATCAAAAGTACTATCATATCAAGATGCTGGAAGCGAACAAAAAAATCGATGATGCCTTGAACGAGCACAAATATTTTATCAAAAAGCATCCAGATTTTTACGAAATATACCGATCATTTACAGGTATTTGCAAAGATACTCAGAAACTTGATGAAGCCATATTCTATTTCAAAGAACTACTCGCTGACGAACCAAATCAACCCGTATATTTTTATGGTTTAGGTCTCTGCTACAAAGCCCAAGAAGAATACGATAAGGCTTCCGAATACTTCAAGAGCGCCATCGAACAAGGGGGCTCTTTCATACGTCTTTATTACGACTTGCTTGTTATGGCAAATTCGGAAAAAGAAAGCCTCTCCCTCATCGATTATTTTGAAAAAAGATCAAAACTGTTTCCGGATAATTCTTTACTCTTTTACGGAATGGGTGCTCTATATGAATTCAAACTCAGGGATTTAACACGCGCTCATGAATGTTACATAAGAGGCTTAGAGGTCGCAAAATCAACCCTGAACAAGCTTGAAGAGGGGCAGCATCTCAACACGATCGGCAATTATTACTGGAGTCGAGGCAATCTTCGTAAGGCTCAAAACTACTATTTGGAGGCTGCCTCAGTCATTCAAAACAAGGGAAACAAAGTAGATTTGGCAAAATATCTCTATAATTCAGGACTGATACACTGCTGGCAGGGCAATGCAATTAAAGGAAGAGAATTTTACAAAAAGGCATTGGAGGCAGACAGAGAAGTCGGAAACAAAATTCACGAAGCCAAGATCCTTAGGAGTATCGGCTACACTTATTTCCAGACAAGTCAATATTCTCTCGCCCTGGATTATTACAAACAGGCCCTAAATCTTGCGCGTGAAGTCGCAGATAAATCCGGAGAAACTCGTTATTTGCTGGATATCGGAGAAGCACACTGGGTGCAAGGCGAGTATTCTGAGGCCATTCAGCACTATGAAAACTCTCTGCACCATTCTCAAGAATCAGGTGACAAGAATACAGAAAACACAGCTTCCAACCTATTAGGCAATGCCTTTTGGAAAATCGGGGAATACTCAAAGGCACTTCATTTCTATATACAATCGCTGATGATATGCAGAGAGATAGGTAATAAGTTGGGAGAAGCCACAGCCCTCAACAATAGCGCCATAATATACGACAAAACAGATAATCTCTCCAAAGCCCTCGAATATTACGATGCAGCCCTTAGGATTTTCGAGGAAGCTGGCGCAAAATCCTCCCAGGGGATGTGTTTGAACAATATTGCCAGTATTCATTACAGACAACAGAACTACTCTTTTTCTCTGGAATGTTATTTACAAGCAATGAAGATCGCACAAGAAACGGGGAATAAAAGGTCTGAGGCTAATCGGCTTAAGAATATCGCTAATGTCTACAGCAAGATAAATAATTTCTCAGAGGCGGAAAAATACTATTCTGTGTCGCTCCAGGAAGCTAGAGCCATCGAGGTCAAGGAGCTTGAAGCCAAAATATACATGGACATGGGGTATTCTCATATCGACGCTAACGACAATGTGAGAAGCATCAACTCTTTCACAAAAGCTCTCACCATCGCCCGAGAATTGGGATTGCCAGAAACAACCTGGCTATCTCATTCAGGTCTTGGAACTGCTTATGAAAAACAAGAGAGGCCAGCCGATGCAATCTATCACTATAAAAAAGCCATAGCCGTTATCGAAGATGTACGTTCGCAACTCGAACTTGAAGAGCACAAATCAGGATTTCTTAGAAGTAAAGTTAAGGTTTATGAATCTCTTATCAACACATTGTTTATACAGAGTCAAAAACATCTTAATAAAGGGTTTGGAAAAGAAGCATTTCGCTATGCGGAAAAGGCAAAAGCTCGAGTTTTCTTAGACAGTCTGCAAACATCAAAAGTCAATCTTAGGAAAAGTTTAACTCCTAATTTAAGAGATGAAGAGTTTAAGTTATCGAGAAATATTTCAATAATCCAGACAGAATTGGTGAAGCCCGGTCTTACTCGAACACAAAGAGAAGAGCTTTTTAGAAATCTAGAAAGAGCGGAGGAAGACTATGCGAATTTTATCCAAACACTGAGGATGGAAAATCCCGAATACGTCCTCTTGGTCTATCCCAAACCCAACACACTCGAAGAAATTCAAAGCTCATTACCAGATAACGAGACTGCCATTATCGAATATTTTCTCGGTCAGGATCATTCTTTTGTGTTTTATATAGACCAGAAAAAATTCTCTATGTTTAGATTGGTTCAAAGCAGCGATCTGCAAGCGAGAGTGAGTGATTATATCCAACTTATATCGATAAGAGACGAAAACGGAAAATTTAGGGCATTTGCGGCCGGAAAAAAATTGTTCCAAGATTTAATAGGACCCTTTGAGGCCAATCTGAAGGGAATTAAAAAACTGATCATTATTCCTGATGGCAATTTGAATTATTTACCATACGAAGCGATCATATTCTCCAGCTCTCGAAACCAGGATCAATTCTTCATTGAATCCTTTCAGATCTCATACGCTCCATCTGCCTCTTCATGGATGATGCTGTGTCAGAGGAAAAGGGCAGAGACAGCTGTCAAAGATTTCTTGGCATTTGCAGATCCTGTGTTTTTCTTCAGTACATCATCTGAGAAACAAGCCGATGCGGATAATATCTTAAGAGAGTTTTACCTTGAACAGGGATTTGACTTTTCTCCTCTTCTCTTCAGTGGAAAGGAGGTCAAACAAGTCTCAAAATATTTTAAGAAAAGATCGAGGGATATCTACACCAAAAGGAAGGCCAAAGAGGAAACGCTGAAGAACCTTCCATTAGAGAGCTATAAGATCATACACTTTGCCACGCATGGGTTCATCGACGAGAAGGTCCCTCACCGATCTGCATTAATTTTGACTTTAGACGAAGACCCTGCAGAAGATGGTTTTTTCCAGGCCAGAGAGGTCTTCAACCAACGCATAAATTCCAAGCTCGTTGTCCTCTCTGCCTGTCAAACGGGAAAAGGAAAGCTGGAAAAAGGAGAGGGAGTCATAGGGCTTTACCGGTCATTCCTTTTTGCTGGTACGCAGGCTGTACTCATGAGCTTATGGAGTATCAATGATAAGGCGACGGCAGAGTTTATGAAATATTTTTATGAAAATTTGGTACAAGGTTGTAGCAAAGTAGAAGCATTACAAAAAGCAAAAATCAGAATGATCGCATCTGAATACAGCCATCCCTTTTATTGGGCAGCGTTTGTTTTGAACGGTGAGGGTCAATCTTCAATTGAAATTGAGAAGCCCTCCTTTTGGGAGAGGATATTCTAGGAGGGAGTATCAATCGTTCTTTATTTCAAACTCCTGTAAGTTTGACTCTCTGGTAATCCCATCACTCGAAAAAACAATAATCTTCCAATAGCAGACCTTCATATTTTTTATTGACTCATACTGTGCTGGGAGCAGTTTTAGGGATGTTTTTTGTGTTTTTTCAGACATCCAAACTTCTATCAGCTCTTCATCCAGGAGTTTGACTTGGTATCCTGCAGCTCCCGGAACAGGATCCCACTCAAAAAATCGTGGAATCTCTGCCAGATCGCCCTTGGGATTTGTCAATTGAATAATATCGTTTTGTTTCCCTCTCACAGTATCTTCCATTCCAATAGGAGGAGTCTTCGACAAAAAGAAAACGACAACGACAATAATCATCAAACCTGCAAGTGCGGTCGCGTATTTGAATGCAGTCTTCTGCCAAAACAAAAAAAGCGATCTTGGCTTGAAGGCAGTTCCCATATCGCTGAGTTTTGGCCTTTCCATCTCTTTGATTTTGAACTTCGCAATTTCCTTTAGTTCCTTAGTCTCTTTCTCGGATAAGGATATTCCCTCTAATCCAACAGCTATTTTTTTGCCTTCACTGAATACCTGACGGACGATCGCAAATTTCTTGCTGCATATCGGACATTCCGAGATGTGGTCCACTATTCTGTATTTTTCACTCTCACTCAGAGTTGGTGAGAATGATTGTATTATTTTATCATCATCAGGGCATTCCTGATCTGCACTCCGCTTATGATCCACAGAAGATTGATAGAGTTTCTTTAAATCCTGATTTTCCACCTTCATCTCTCTTCTCCTCTTTTTCTCATCATGAACGTATGGACATCATGATTTCAGGATGACTCCTTATTGTAAATTCCCTTTTCAAACAGTCCCTGTCTTAAATCAGCAAGCCCACGAGAGAGTAAATTTCTGGTTTTCCCGTCACTCCAATTAAAAAATTCTGATATCTCATTCAGATCCATCCCTATAAGGTAGAGTTTGAGAACCTGCCGGCGAGATTCAATCAACGTGTCGACTGCCTTTCTGATGAGTTCTATCAACTCTTTCTTTTCATACTGCCTATCCGGATTATGCATTAGTACCTGAGGGATGTCTTCGATTGAGACAGTGCTTTCCCTTTGTAGCAACAGTTGTTTCTTCTGTAAAAATATTTTTTTCATAACTCTACAGGTCGTCGTGTATGTCACCTTCCATATATAAGAGCCGAAATTATGGATTTCCTTCTCACTTTTAAGGATTTCCCTCCAGATTTTTATTTTGACTTCCTGTTCGATATCGTCCATATCGGATAGATCTATCTGGGGAGAAGTTTTACGAATCGCAGACCGTATGAGCTGTGAGAAATGCTCGATAGTGATTTCAATTTCTGAAATTTTTTCTGCCGACTTTGCCATTGCGACACGTTTTACTGATTATAATCAGTTTTTCGCGCTCAGGCAAAAAAAAATACTAGAAATTTTCTTTTTGAGTGAGAGGAATTCGGGTCTTAATGGCTCTTCTAAATGATAAGGAGGTGTATACATGAAAGCTTTAAATCCACATTATGGAAAAAACATGTTGTTTAGGTCAGTTTGTGCATTATCATTGAGTTTTATTCTGATTGCTGTATTTGTCTCCGGGAATGTCTATGCACAAGGTGATCCTGAGCCTGAAGAGAGCATAGTACAGGCAGCGAAAAGTGCCCTTGGGAAAATGGGAATATCTCTAGGAAATAACCTTGGCAAAGTCCGTAATGAGGCATCCACATGGGTATTCAGTGCCAAGATCGGGGATACGGCAAAAGCATTAAACTTAGGAGTGGGGCTCGCAGAACCACGTCCAACTCCTGTCAAATCAGGAACTGAGATTTTTCTGACTGTTGGCCCAAAGGGGAAGGTGACTTTTTATATCGATTCTCAGAATAAGATGAGAAACAACAGAAACAGCAGCACATCCGTTTCGATCAACAAAGATGTTATTCTAAATGACATCGTCATCCAATCCGCGTCTTTCCCGGCAGTTGAAAGGTAAGTCAGTCTCGATATCATCGATATTGAGGGGTTGAGTATTTTTTATCTGGATATATGAGTTTTAGCCTGGTTTTATGAGATCTATAGGAGGTGAACAATGAGAAAAATCCTATCTTTTTTAGTCATTCTGTTTTTGGTTGCGGGAATATCCTCTCTGGCAGCAACAAAAACTCTGACCGTGAGACAGGCAGAAGCCTCGATGGGTTCCGGCATCCTATTGTTTAAAATCGAGGAACTTAAGGATTGTGTTATGGAATGCAGAGATGATTTGTCCAAGCTTACAGAAAAGGGATGCAAATGCTCCACAGAAATCCAGATCATAGATGGGTCATCCAACCGTGTTGTGGCTGATTTGGGAAAAATTAATGACATTGCCTCACCCTCTCAAATCAGTTGGATTCACAAGAAAGTCAGTGGAAATTCATTATTAGTCAAAATTAACGACGCCGGTTTTTTATCGGTCGCTCAGAAAAATTTTGAAGAGAATCGGTTTGGAGCCAAAATCTCTGGGAACTATTCGGTCAAATTGATACTTGGAGGAGTTGATGGGGAATGTGATGATGCAATTGTGATATCCCCGGAGGTGAAAGTTGAATTCCAAGTTTCTAAGTAAGAAAGATGAATATGTTGAGATAAAGAATAAGATTCCAACGGAGGTCAAAATGAAAGAGAAAATAAAAATTCAGCCAATAATTGCTTACATGATAGCCCTCATGTTGATTGGCGGTGGTTTTTTTCTGTGTTGCCAAACGGAAGGCGAGGAGGGGAATAATCATCAGGTTACAGGGACATTCACTGTGGATGGGAAGGCCATCCCTCTCAAGTATGTTTACACCTGGCACGACTCAAGCTTTTCAGATGACACACAGAAAGATCTGATGTTCCTTTTTAGCGACAAGCCAGTTCCCGAAGATGCGGACATCCCCTTTGATCTGGGGGATTTAGGGAGGAAGGGAAAAATTCATGCCATCGAGGTGAGGTATTCCAAAAGTGAGCAGAGCATTGTGGGTGGAGCTATTCACCATGAAGCTTTTGGTAACATGATGATGGCTTTCGGGGGGCAGTACCTCATCGTTTGCGAATTTTCAATATTGAATGAGCAATCAGCTGAAGGAAAGATTCACACAAACAAGCTTCAGGAGAGCTTCGACGACCATACATGGGAAGTCGAGGCAGAATTTAAAACGATTCTAAAAAAGGAGAAAAATCAATGAAGAAGGTAATCTGTGTTTTGTTCGGTTTTTTTATGGTCATGGCAGTCTCTAACATTGCCGTCGCAGGCCAAAAGCCCCCGAAGCTTGAGTGCAGGAAAATGGCACTTCAAATGGCTAAAGCCTTTGACAAACGAGACATCAGTATTCTTCAAGAGCTAAGCGGCCAAGAGGCATCCGATGAGGAGGCTGAGCAGTTTAAACAAGAAATGGATGCGATGGACGAACAAGGTGTTCTTGCACCGATGATCGAAAGGATGCGCAACTTTCCGGAAATTGGCGAAATCCCGGATTGGGTTACGCATGTAACAATTGAATACAGGTATGTAGACGGAGAGCGGCAGATTGAATTCGAATCGGAATTTATATTTAAAGATGGCGCCTGGAAAGTTGATCTATTTTCTCCGAACGAAAGTGGAGATTTTGAAAGCGAGAAGGATTGGATATTGAAGAACTCTATCCCTGCCCCACCCGAAGGCCAGAAGACAATTGACGCCGGATTCAATGAGGTCATAAACAGGGTTGTTTCGGCAATCAAAGAGGAAGACGATGAGACGCTCTCTGAACTTACACCATTACGCATTCATGAAATCCAGGGAGAAAAAGAAAAGTATATTCAACTGCTGTCCCAATTCCCGACAGTTGGACCCATACCGGCACCACTCCTAGAATTTGAAATAACATTAGAGGGCGAGGATGCAGAAATCACGGTCGATTTTGAATGCCCGGAGAACAAACTCAAAATCGTGAAGCTCGCGGTTTTTTAACTGGATTTCAGTTGCTTGTCAGCAGTCTCCGGGATTAATTTATGATCCGATCAGCGGCTTTTTGCATGGCTTGCTGATTGAGCTCATGCCCTCCATTGAACTCGACGTAAGTCACATCATATCCATTTTGCTCCAGGAGTCTTTTAGATTCTCTGGCATGCTTAACGTTGAGCATATCGTCATTTGTGCCGGGTGCGATGAAAACGCGCCAGTTCATCTTCTCCCATCAGGGCATAGCAGCAGGACAGATTGTATATAGCTCCTTCATCAGCGAAGTCATGACTCAGCACATAAAGATAATATTGAGCGGCCTCCTTGAATTTCCCTTTTCTATAGGCCAAAGTCGCGCTTTGGAGATAATAATTGACATCAACATCCAAGAAATCACAGATCCCTTTCTTGAAGGGATCGATCACCTCTGGTTTAGACCAATCCGTAATTTCGTCTATATCTTTTTTTTTATCAGATGCATGGCTAGTTAAACAAAAAAGTATCACTAAAAAGAAAATGAATAACTTTCTGATGCACGATGAACGTTTCATTGAGCCACCTCTCGACAATTTTATTACAGAGTGTACATTTCTTATTTGAAATTTACCAATTCTAGTATCCTCAAAAATTATTCATCTTAAAAGTACATTTTTGGGGGCAAAAAGGGCATTTTAAGGCAAATAATTAGCAGGTTTTGTCGGTTAATTTTTTTATTTTCAAGAAAATAGGCCAGCCAAAGCACATATGTACATATGTACATATTCTTTTACAACTCAGCGGGATCTCCACTCCTTTACTGCAAGCATGACATCCCTATCCTTGACAGTTCGTCTTCCTGCGTGTTCCGCAAGGTCTTTGCTTCGTTCGGCGATCTCTCTCGCGATCTCCTCGACCGACCGCGCCAGTTCCCGCCTACTCGATGAATCTGATGTACCAAAGGTCTCCTTTATCATAGAGATATTGAAATAGCTGAGAAAGGACGGATAACACCGGCAAAATCCTCAAAGATAACATCAAGGCCAATCCCTCACTTTTCTTCCTAAACCATTGACCGTGGGTTTTTGTGTGTGATAGGCTTCCCATGATTTACTAAAGGATGCAACAAAAGCTATAAATCCGGAATATATTTAGATCTGAAAAGGAGTGACTATGCAAAAACCCATACATCTTATCGGATTTCTCTTAGCGATACTGTTGGTACTTTTGGCTATTGGAATCTCTGCAAATGAACAAGCGAACATCCCAGGTCCATCTTTTGAAGAGATCATCTCGATTAGGAGTGTTGGAGGGCTGGTTATTTCTCCGGATGGAAAAAGTATTGCCTTCGGGGTACACACAACGGACTGGGAGAACAATCGCTATGATAGCGAGATCTGGCTGGCCCGTGACGGAGAAGAACCTTTCCAACTCACGCGTACCAAGAACGGGAGCAGCAGTTCACCCCAGTGGTCACCGGACGGGAAATGGCTAGCATTTCTAACAGATCGCGGTGAAAGAAGACAGATCTATTTGATCCGTCCCAATGGTGGTGAAGCTCAAAAAATCACAGAAGCCAAAGAGGGCATCAACAGCTTCGAGTGGTCCCCTGATGGCACGCAGATCCTTTTCGCTAAGAGTGATGAAATAGAGAGCAAAGAAGAACGAGAGAAACGATTCGGAAAATTCGCAGTAGAGGACGCCGAGTATCAATTCACACATCTGTGGATCGTTGATGTGAAGCATGACTTATGGCCATCGCCTGAAGAAGTTCCGTGTCACGAATCAGACACCAAAACCGATTCCAACAAAGATGATTCTGATCCACAAAATACAAAAGATGACTGTATCTCTCTGCCAAAACCAAAGCAGTTAACAAAAGGGGATAAGTTTACCGTATATAGTTATTCCTTTTCACCTGATGGAAAAAAAGTGGCTTTTTCCCATCAAGTCAATCCGCTCCGAAATTCGTACACGACCTCGGACATTTCAATTCTGAATATGGAAACAGGCGGAATCCAGCCATTGGTGAGCAATCCTGGTTATGATGGAGACCCCATCTGGTCACCTGATTCCAGATGGATCCTTTATTATACAGCAGCAGGAAACACAACATCGGATTATTACTTGAATGGGCAAATTCACAAGATTTCTGCTGATGGTGGAGAATCCATCCGAATGGCTGATGACTTTGATGAGGATATTCGTATTATTGATTGGAACTCCTCCGGCATATATTTCACGGCGTGGCAAAAAACAAAAAGACATCTCTTCTTCCTCGATCCCGATTCTGGAAAGACAAAACATTTCGCAACAACACCCAGCTTAATCGGGTCGGTTGATTTTTCGGCGGATGGAAAAACATTGGCATTAAGTGGACAAAATCCAACCACGTTCTCCGAGATCTACACAACATCTCGCAATAACTACAAGCCCGTAGCATTGACCAATTTTACCAAGCAAATCAAGGATTGGCATGTAGGAACAAGCGAAGTCATTGCATGGAAAAGTAAAGACGGAGCGACTATAGAGGGAATTTTACACAAACCACATAATTTCGACCCTAATAAAAAACATCCTCTTTTCGTCATTATTCATGGAGGACCAACCGGAATTGATTTTCCAGCTGTGAATACCGGGTACGTTTATCCTATGCTGCAGTGGTTAGAAAAAGGTGCTTTGGTATTGAAACCCAATTACCGCGGATCAGCTGGATACGGTGAAAAATTCCGATCTCTCAATGTCCGCAATCTGGGTGTCGGAGATATGTGGGATGTCATGTCGGGTGTGGATTTTCTTATTGAACAAGGCCTTGTGGATCCAGAAAAAATGGGAGCCATGGGTTGGAGTCAGGGTGGATACATATCCGCATTTTTAACGACCAACACGGATCGATTCAAAGCCATCTCTGTAGGAGCAGGTATATCGAATTGGATGACATACTACGTGAACACCGACATTCATCCATTCACCCGACAGTACTTGAAAGCAACTCCATGGGATGACCCGGAGATCTATGCCAAAACATCGCCCATGAGCAACATCAAAAATGCACGGACGCCAACACTCATCCAGCACGGAGAATTTGACAGGCGCGTTCCCATCCCGAATGCATATGAACTCTTCCAGGGACTACAAGACATTGGTGTTGAAACAGAATTGATCGTCTACAAAGGATTCGGGCACGGAATCAGCAAACCCAAGGAACGCCTTGCTGCTATGTGGCACAACTGGAAATGGTTCGCCAAATATATCTGGAATAAAGAGGTTACACTGCCATTAAAAATAGAGAAGGGCAACAAAGAGAAATAGACCTCTAGAATTCTCTAATGTGCCCAAACGATATGCAGTAAAAATAACTCACGTTATTAGACTGGAGGATAAGAGATGAGTTTCACAGATCCCAGTAAAACAACAATTCTCGTGCATGAGTTTTTCTGGTTTAAGATTCAGAAAGGATACTATCGAGAATTCGTAAAATCGATGGATTTAAAGGGTGATGAAAAGGTCCTAGATTTTGGTTGCGGTCCAGGTGCCGCATCAAAGTTCATCGCTTTGACGCTTGAAAAAGGAGAGGGTGAGCTGACCTGCTTCGATATATCCGAAAAATGGATCGAGCGTGCCAAAAAGAACTTGAGTCAATTTTCCGATGTCGAATACTATGTTGAGGATATTCGAAAGTGGGATGAGAAGAATGATTATTATGACACAGTAGTCGTCCATATCATGCTTCATGACATCCCCCAATCTGAAAGGCCGGAGTTTATAAAGGTTCTTGCACAGAAGATGAAGGTTGGCGCTACTCTTATTATCCGAGAGCCAACTAAGGAAGGGCATGGAATTCTCCCTGAAGAAATTCAAGAGTTGATGCAAAAGAACAGTTTGAAGGAAATGACCTCTGAAATAGCCAAGCGCGCTTTTATGGGGACCTCATATACGGGATTTTACAGAAAGACGGAAGAGAATATGTGATCGTATGAAAAAATCCATTGGATTACTACTTATTTTCCTTGGGAAGTACCCGCGAGCTTAAAGAATTGGCGAAAAAAGAGACTTCTAAAATCAAAAACATATTCAGAGGAATTGCGCTATTTGGCAGCCTTCTGGCCTTGTTTTTCGTTTCAGCAGGAACATTCAACTGGGCCGAAGCCTGGCTGTTTCTTTTTCTTTACGCAGTTGCAGTGACAGGAATGGTGGTCTGGATGAAGAAAAATGCTCCGGAACTCCTCAAAGAACGAACGTCAAGAAAAAAAGACGCCAAAACCTGGGATAAAATTATCATGATTATTTATACTTTTCTGGTGATGGCCATGATTGCGGTTGCAAGCTTCGACGCCGTTCGATACCAGTGGTCTCATGTACCTTTAGGGGTAAGAGTTTTGGGATTTTTATGTTTTATCCCCGCATACATGTTGATCTTCTGGACAATGACCCAAAATCGCTATTTGTCCGACGTCGTCAGAATCCAGGAAGACCGAGGACATGAAGTCTGCACGACAGGACCCTATAGATACGTCCGGCACCCCATGTATGTTGGAGTCATCATTTTCGTGCTTTGTCTCCCTCTAGCACTTGGATCCTACTTTGCGCTTTTCTTCAGTGTACCTATTATATTCGTTTTCCTGATCCGAACCTCACTTGAAGACAATACCCTACAAAAAGAGCTGCCGGGTTATAAAGAATATGCAGAAGAGGTCCGGTATAGGCTGATACCTGGATTGTGGTAGGTGTACAGCAATTTTGCCCGTCATTCTGGCCGCTGGGGCAACCGTCCCAGGTATGCCCATCATGGCATTCGCCCTGCTCTTATGCTATCTATCGGGCATTATGGGCATCCTCACTCCCTATGCCACAGGTCCAGCCCCGATTTATTTCGGAAGTAGTTACATCTCGCGAAAGGACTTCTGGACTCTGGGCCTCGTATTCGGCGCCATCTTCCTGCTCGCCCTGTTAATCAGCGTGCCATACCTATTAGCCATCTATCAACTTGAACAGAAAAAAACTTTCCCTTCCTATGCGCGTATGACAAAATAGGGAGGAATTTTTTTAGTAGCTGCGGGATGGATTACAAAAAAGCAAAGATATATTTTCTGAGCGGCACAGGAAATTCATACCGCGTGGCTGCATGGTTGTATGAAGCCTGTATCAATAGAGGCATCGTCTCGGAAATTATTCCAATCAATCTCGCCAAGCCAAAAGAAGAGATCGACGCCACGCCGGAAAACCTTATTGTCCTCGCCTATCCGACACACGGTTTGTTGCCTCCATGGTCTGCAATTAAATTCATCTTCATGATGCCCATTAAAAGGAGAGCGCATTTCTTCTGTATGCCCACGCGGGGGTGCCTTCGTTTCGGGCCAGTTGTCATTCCGGGAATTGCAGCAGTTGCTTCCATGCTCCCGACTTTCATTCTCCCATTCAAAGGATACAACATCCGCGGCTCATTGAGCTTTGACATGCCGGCAAATATGATCTCGCTCCACAGTCGGCTGAGCGATAAAAACATCAACCTCATCAAAGCCAGCGCAAAACGAAAAGCAGATCGATATTTTCCGAAACTGCTTTCTGGAAAGTCCATCTGGTTCACTCTGAATAATCTCTGGGAATATTTCTGGGGAGTGCTTTTGCTTTTATATTTCCCGTTCTTTATTCCGGCTTATCTCTTGATCGGCCGATTTTTTATGGGCCAGATGATGTTTGTCAATAACAGTTGTATCGGATGCAGTCTCTGTGCAAAATCCTGCCCGAACAGTGCAATCGTCATGATGGGGGAAAAAAATCCACGCCCCTACTGGAAACACAACTGTGAGGATTGTCTGAGGTGCATGAATTATTGCCAGCAAAACGCTATCGAGGTCGGCCATTCCTGGGGGGTGATTCTTTACTTTATCGCAGTTCTGGGCTATCCCGTAGGTGTATTTATCTTCAATTCTATAGCTAGTGTATTTCCACAGATCGATTTGATCAAGAATTGGTACACAATTTGGATAGTGGGAGCCATTTACCTCTATCCTGCGTACATTTTTGCCTATTTCATTTTTTTTCATCTGATCCGCATAAAACCTATAAACACGTTATTCACATTCACAACATTCACACATTTTTATCGACGTTATCACGAACCGGAAACTCCTTTGAAAGACCTACTGTATAAGAAAGATACACATGTTGGGAAAAACTCTGTCACAGGAAATAGACATGTTAAAGAATCACAAGCAAAAGAGATATATTTTGAAGATGACTAAAAAAAAGCCCATTTCATGGCTCGTGATATTTTGGGTTGGGATTTTTGCTTTTGTTGGAACCTCCAAGCTAAACAGTCAGCAACTTGAGAAATCATTCGAGCCCCCTCCTCCCAAGTATGAGATTCGCTCCGAACGTAACATTATGGTCCCGATGAGAGATGGGGTGAAGTTGGCAAACTAGCCGATATGATCGTCCTCTCCAAGGACCTTTTCAGAATCGATCCCAAAGACATCCCAAAGACTGAGGTCTTAACCACCATCGTGGGGGGCAAAATCGTCTACGACAAGTCTACCGCTAATTAATGGATGGGGACGGTTCTCATTTTTAGAGGGTACTCCGCTTCCATTGAGGATTTAGAGTTGCTCAATTGGATTAGTGCTTGCATTTTTTGATCATCTGCTATAGGTTGAATTTTGGCACTTTTCACAACAAAAAGGAGGACCCCAGTGAAACCAAGAACTCTATTTACTTCTACCTTTTTTCTAACAATTCTTTTGGTGATCAATCCGTGGGCCGATGATAACTGCTCAAGCTTCCTTGTGACCAAGGGAGCTTCAAAAGATGGATCCGTCATGATCACGTACACATGTGACGGGGAGTTCCATCCCCATCTCGAATATATTCCAGCCCAAGACCATGAGCCCGGGGAGACGATCAAGGTGAGAGGAAGAGACGGCAAGATCAGGGGTGATGTCAAGCAGGTTGCTCACACATACGCTGTCATCGGATTGATAAACGAGCACCAGGTAGCCATCGGCGAAACAACTTTCGGAGGCCGCAGTGAATTGCGAAATCAGGAAGGCCTTCTTCACTATTTTTTGCTGATGGAACTTGCCCTCCAGCGTGCAAAAACTGCCCGGGAGGCCATTAAAGTCATGGCTGAACTCGTCGAGGAATACGGGTACGGCAGTACAGGAGAATCCTTTTCTATTGCTGATCCTAACGAAGCATGGATCATGGAAATGATTGGCCCGGGTCCAGGTGGAAAAGGAGCACATTGGGTGGCGTTACGTATTCCGGACGGATACATCTGCGCCCATGCCAACATGTCGCGCATCGGTGAGTTTCCGATTGATGATACTGACAACTGCTTGTATTCCACGAATGTCATATCCTTTGCTGAGCAAAAGGGGTATTATGACAAAAAATCCGGGAAATCCTTCAGCTTCCGTTATGCCTATGATCCTCCAAAACCTTCGTCACTCAGGACCTGTGCAGCTCGTGTGTGGAGTATGTTTCGCCGCTGCGCACCCTCGATGAACCTGTCGCCGGATTTCCAGCGCGGAGTAGAAGGGACCAAGCCGTATCCATTGTGGATCAAACCAGATAAGAAATTGGCCCTGCAGGATGTGATGCGTGTGATGCGTGACCATTACGAAGGGACTCCATTCGATATGACAAAGGGTGTGGATGCCGGGCCATTCGGAAGCCCTTTGAGATGTCGAGGATTAACATGGGAAGTGGATGGTACCCAGTACAGCTGGGAAAGGCCCATTTCAACTCAGCAGACGGCCTTTTCCTTTATATCTCAGTCTCGGGATTGGCTTCCTGATCCGATCGGGGGCGTGTACTGGTACGGCTTGGACGACACATTCACCAGTTGCTACGTCCCTCTATACTGCTGTATCGATTCACTACCGAAGTCATTTACTGTGGGAAATATCCAAAAATTTACATGGGATTCTGCTTGGTGGATTTTCAATTTCGTGGCGAACTTCGCTAATCTCCGATACAAAGACATGGTCCAGGATATCCTCAAGGTCCAAACAGTGCTTGAGGGGCAATTACTGGAATTGCAACCTGTGATCGAAAAGACGGCTATCGAGTTATTGGATAAAGACCCGGAGCTGATGGTGCGCTTTCTCACAAATTACTCAGTCAGTCAAGGGGATATGGTCGTCAAGCGCTGGATCGAATTAGGAGAACATCTCATCTGCAAGTACAACGACGGTTACGTCAAGGATGAAAACGGCAGGGCTCAAGGTGTTGGGTACCCTTCCGAGTGGTTAAAGACCGTCCTCAAAACCAAGCCTGAACAATTTAAGCTTCCCACCTGGGGAGAGGATAAAAAAGACGGCCGGCTGCACTAACCTTTAGGAAAGCCGGTCGCCTATAGCTTCATGGAAGGAACTAATAGTTTTTTAGCTCACAAGCGTTCTTGTGATTTTCGCCACTAAGTTGGCGGTAGGATCCGGGCAGCGGACATATTCTGTCGTGACACCATCCCGGTCGATCACTTTTGCATATGGGGTGTCTTCATACTTCCACGGCAGCGTGACACCATTTTCTAAGAGACGTATAAAATCATGCATACTAGCTAAGAGCCAAGGACAGATCTTCCCCATATCTTTTGGGTATTCAAACTTATTGGGAAACGATCCCTACATCAGTTAGGACCTATCCCCAATATTTCATTCAAGGTCCAGAAATGTGTATTTTGTTAGACTCCTCTCATATTTTACCTCTTCTCTGCTTATAATTTCTTGGAATCGCGGCTCATGGAGCAGAGCATCATATAAAGACAGATTCATAAGGCTCAAATACGAATAGAATCCGACATATTCACCTTTTTCACTTTGCGTATATTCATCAATGTAGTCCAGCGCTTTCTCTACGTCAAAAAAAAATCTTTAATAACGTTCGAAATTGTTGCAAAATATTGAGACAATGAAAAAAGGGATCTCCAAAAACTTCCCTTTATTTCCTAATATTTTGCGATAAAAAGGAGGAAGACAGTGAGAAAAATCAGTCTATGGCTTTGCGTAGTAATGCTCATTCTATCTTTGACTGCTTGGGGCGAGGATGCTGAAAAGGAAAAGTCCACTCTAATGAATGCAGAGACTTTCTCAGGGCTGAAGCTCAGAAATATCGGTCCAGCGCTGATGTCGGGTCGGATCAGTGATATTGCTATTCATCCAGAGGATCAGAGTATCTGGTATTTGGCCGTGGGTTCGGGGAATGTTTGGAAAACAGTGAATGCAGGAACAACCTGGACAACGATTTTTGATGAACAGCCATCCTATTCCATAGGATGTGTCACTATCGATCCCAACAATCCGGACATCATCTGGATTGGAACCGGGGAAAACGTCAGCGGCCGTCACGTCGGTTGGGGGGATGGCGTTTATAAAAGCTTGAATGGCGGAAAGACCTGGTCGAACATGGGGCTTAAAGAGTCCGAACACATCTCTAAGATCCTGGTGAATCCCTGCGATTCCAACATTGTGTATGTGGGAGCAGAGGGACCACTCTGGTCTGCAGGGGGAGAACGAGGGCTCTACAAGAGCGAAGACAGGGGAAAAACCTGGAATATTTCCCTCGAGATCAGTAAGGACACGGGTGTGACGGATGTGGAGATGGACCCGACAGATTCAAATATTCTATACGCCGCTGCCTATCAGAGGCGGAGGAGTGTGTCCTCCTTTATGGGAGGAGGATCTGAGTCCGGCATTTACAAAAGTGACGATGCCGGGAAAACATGGCGGAAGCTGGCTGTAGGACTTCCCGAAGGAGACATGGGGAAAATCGGGCTTGCTATCTCTCCTATCAAACCTAACGTGGTTTACGCAACTATCGAGGCAGATCGGGATCAGAAAGGATTCTACCGATCCACAAACCGGGGTGAGAGTTGGGAAAAACGCAGCAGCTACACGAGCGGCGGCACCGGCCCCCACTATTATCAAGAGATCTACGCAAGTCCTCACCAGTTCGACCGTGTGTACCAGATGGATGTGTGGATGCAAGTGTCCAACGATGGAGGAAAAACTTTTAATCCCGTTGGAGAGACGCACAAACACTCGGATAATCACGCTTTGGCCTTTGACTCTAAAGATCCGAACTATCTCCTCTCTGGATGTGACGGCGGCTTATATGAGACCTATGACCATGGAAAGACCTGGAAGTTTTTCGCAAATCTTCCGCTGACCCAGTATTACAAGATGAGTCTAGATAATGAACGTCCCTTTTACAATGTCCATGGGGGGACTCAAGATAACTCGAGCCAATTAGGACCTTCGCGGACGATGAGCATAAACGGGATCCTCAACAGCGACTGGATCATCACGACCGGGGCTGACGGTTATGCCTGTGCCATCGATCCTGAAGATCCAAACATCATCTATGCCGAATGGCAGAACGGCAGTCTGAACCGTTACGACAAACGAAGCGGCGAACTGGTGGACATCAAACCTCAGCCGGAGAAGGGAGAAGATCCCCCACGCTGGAATTGGGACACCCCCATCATCATTAGCCCGCATTCCAACACACGGCTGTACTATGCTTCACAACGCGTCTTCAGAAGCGACGACCGCGGCGATTCCTGGACGGCGATCAGCCCAGACCTCACCCGCAACATATTCCGGCTTGAGCAAAAGATCATGGGCAAATCCTGGAGTGTGGATGCCCTTTGGGATCTCGGGGCTATGTCCGTATACAGCACAATCACTTCGATATCAGAATCCCCCCTCCAGGAAGGGCTGATCTATGTGGGCACCGACGACGGATTGATCCAAGTCACAGAAGATGGCGGTTTGACCTGGCGAAAAGTCGATAAGATCCCCGGCGTTCCCGATCGCTATTTTGTCAATGAGATCAGGGCTTCCAAACACGACAAAGACACCGTCTATGCCGATCTGGATAATCACAAGACCGGAGATTTAAAACCCTATCTTTTGAAAAGTGCAGACCGCGGCCGAACCTGGAAATCCATTGTTGGTGATTTGCCTGAAAAGACGATCGTCTGGGCTATCACTCAGGATCATGAGAAAGCAGATCTTCTATTTATCGGCACAGAATTCGGCATCTATTTCACACCGGATGAGGGAAAACACTGGGTAAAGCTTTCTGGGAATGTGCCGACGATCTCCTTCAGGGATCTCGAAACCCAAGAAAGAGAGAGCGATCTGGTCGGTGCGTCTTTCGGCCGGGGCTTTTACATCTTAGATGACTATTCACCACTGAGACATGCAAGTGAAGAGACCCTGAAGCAGGAATGTGTGCTTTTCCCTGTGAAAAAGGCCTCGATGTACATTGAAAGACGACCGCTGGATTTGAAAGGGAAAGCTTTCCTGGGTGATGGCATTTACCTGGCACCAAATCCACCCTTCGGAGCAGTATTCACCTATTACTTGAAAGAATCACTGAAAACCCGTGCAGTGGAAAGACGAGACACAGAGAAAAAAGCTGAAAAAGCGGGACTGCAAGTAAAATTTCCCGGCTGGGAAGCCTTGAGAAAGGAAGAGAGGGAGGAAAAACCGGCCATAATTATCATAGTGAAGGATGCGGACGGCCAGGTTGTACGCCAGCTCACAGGACCAACCACAAAAGGAATAAACAGAGTGGCTTGGAATCTGCGATATCCCACAGTGAATCCAACAGAACTCGAAAGCCAACAGAGGAACGCCTGGGATGAACCTCCTGAAGGGGCGTTGGTTATACCTGGAATGTTCACTGTCTCGATCGCCAAACGTGTTGATGGAGTGTTAATCCAACTCGGCGAACCTCAGACATTCACAGTGGAATCTCTAGAATTGGCCACTCTTGCGACAAAAGACAAGAACGAACTACTGGCATTTCAGAAAAAAGCTGGAGAGCTCCAGCGAGCCATCATGGTAGCCGGTGCGGCAGTGGGAGAGGCCATGAGGGAGATCCAGTTCATCAAGAAAGCATTGCTGGATACACCTAAAGCTGACCCCGCACTCGCAGACCAAGCCCGTATGATTGAGCAGCGTCTTCAAGAATTCCAGGTTGACCTGTATGGAGATATGACAGCAAGGCGAAGATCAGAGCCTACATCACCATCCATTATGAGACGGGTGAGCGCCCAATTGTCCACGACATGTCCTATCACAGAAACGAACAAACACAATTATGAGATCGCTGCTGACGATTTTGAGAAACTGCTGGAGGAGATGCGTCAAGTGATTGAGGTCGACTTGAAGAAGTTTAAAGACTCTGTGGAAGCCGCAGGAGCACCCTGGACTCCCGGCCGCAGCCTCCCCAAGTGGAAAAAGAAATAATAGTCTAATCTTCAAGAATCTTATTCAGCACGTTTTCCGTGCGATTGGGAACGTCTTCTGGGAGGTAAGGGGAGTGTAAATTCTCAAAATGTGACCATTGGCCTGATATCAATATTGCGAAGAGTGCAGTTGGATAATTGACCGGCTGTGCACACTTTGATATAAGTGATAAAGAATCTGGAATTAAAGGAATGCCAATGGAAGATCAAAAGAAAAACGTCAGACGGCCTGTTTGGGGCCCGCGCATTTTCCTGTTTGGTGCGTTATTGTTTGTGGCGTATTTGATACTCGTCTATGGATTCAAAATCACTGCGGGAACACTTTACGACATCCTACGTTATGGGGGTATCGGACTCGCTATCCTCGGCTGGATCCTCTGGAGAATTCTAAAACGATAAACCGAGGATTATGGCCTGTAGATAAAAATCGTGTGTTCTTTACCGAATTCGTCTTTTAGGGATTCGACGCAGACTTCTTTGTCGCCCCATCCAGCCATATGATAGTTGTGAGTGACAACGCACGCACCAGGTTTGAGCTGTTTTTCCAATATGGGACGGAGAAGGTCATTGGATTCTGGCAACAAATAGAGGGCGACTACTGTCGCCTCTGAAATGTCAGCTTTTGTGGCGTCTTCTAAATGAAATTCTACAAGAGAATCGACACCTGCCTTCCGGGCATTGGACTGGGATTTTTTTACCCAGCGCGGGAAGATATCCAGACCGACACCGTGAGCACCGTATTTTTCTGCCGCAGCTATCACGATGCGGCCATCGCCACAACCGAGATCGTAGACGATGTCGTTCTTGTCCACTTCAGCCAGCTCAAGCATCTTCTCAACAACACACATGGGTGTAGGTAGAAAAGGCGCCAGTTTCACAGTGTCTGCTGGATCCAGCTCTGCAGAATTCTCCCCGAGGGAAACACCTTGCGTGTCTCGATCAACGCGATAAACCGGATTTCCATCCTGATTTATTGATTCCCCAGTCAGCAAGAGAACAGCAGCACCTATCCCAACCAGTACAATCACCATTACAATTTCAATTGTTCTTTTCACAGTATCACTCATTTACACAAATATTGATGCTTTAGCATTCTATTCTATTTACTTTTTTTGTAACACAGTTAATAAACGGCACATTCTACCACATCCAGCTTGAAAATCAATATTTTTTCCTTTTCTGAGATGAGAGCATGTCACAGAAAGACAAAATCATAGATACTCTGCGGGCAGCCCGCCGAGCCGATTAAAAAAATGGGACTGTCCCCTTTTTTTGTACGGTCCTTTCTCCGAAAGGACCGTAAAGAATCCTGTCTAAGGTTTCGGCATGAGGATGGCGCCGCCTGGGTACATTTCCACTGCGCGGAATCCCATCCTTTCCAGTTCTCCACAGAGTTCGATGCCGCGCACCGTGAGCCCTCTCATCGGACCCAGTGTTATCGGGAAAAAAGGGATCTTTCTTCTCCGCAATTCCAGGTCACAGACCCGATAATGTTCGCCGTTTCTATCTTCAATGGACTTTCTGCCGGGAGGGAGGTTTAATGGTGCATCGATAGTAATGAGGTCTGGTTTTTCCTTCTCGGCGCACTCCAAAATATCAGCATCGGAATACGCTAGAAAAGTCTTTACCCTCAAGCCTCGAAGTACGCACATCCCCGTGGGACGATGCGGCACTCCCGCCAAATCAACGCCGAGAACACAGAATTCATTCATTTAAAAATCGAAGGAATAGCCGATCCCGGCAAGGAATCGAATGCCTCCGAGGTTAACCTCTGTATCAAATGGCCTGACTACGAGCGGGACGGATTTCACCTCTGCTGATATGTATAATCTGTCAAACACCCTCAGGTTGATCCCACCTGCAATAAAAGTAGTCCATTTGCTGTCATCGACTATTAAACGCGTAAAATCACTATCAATGTCCTGCTTATAGGTATAATAGCCCATACCTAATTTGACATATCCAACGAACGTGTGAAGCGGAAGGAACAGAATTCCCGAAAATTCCAGGCCCGTGACCGAAAGCGTGCTGTCCTCGTCATAAAGGCCGACCTTTCCGCTTTCTTTGTAACCACCCTCATAGGCGATCTCAATACCTATGTTTCTGAAGGGGATCAGCCTCAAATAGGGGACGTAGACGTAACCATCGCCATATGTCTCTTTTAAAATCTCATCCTGAACTTGGCGGAGTCCATAATTGAGACCTATCCCCACTTGAATGGCCTGGCTTGTTTGAACAACACATCCAATCAAAACAAGAAATATAATCCCGTTTATCAATCTTTTTCGCATGAGCGATTCCTTTCTTCCGTTACTCCTAAATTTCATGCAATTATCATTCTGTAAAATGAATTTGAATCATTGGCTATAGGTGGCATAGACAGGAGCGCTCTCCTCACCTGATTCACTGACAGAAGTGATCTTGTAGATGTAAGCTTCCTCGAACAAAAGTCCGCGCCTATCGTATGTGAAAGTTTGGCCATCCAGTTCGGCAATCAAAACAAAATCATTACCTTGACTATCCGAGCGGCTCTCATAGAGGCGATAAGAGGCAACTGGTACCTCTTTTCCAGGGTTGGCGCTCCATGTGAGACGGTCAACAAATTGTGTAAAAAAAATATAATCGTTCGGAATTCTTTGTACAGTAAAAGATTTTGGCGGGAAAATCTTTTTCACACCATAGAAGGCCGCTCCATAAGCATCGACGATGCCCCACCCATATTCATTATTGGGACTCGAGGAATTATCGGCCGTAGATTTTATCGCATCCATGATGTCATAATTCGTCCATGTGGGGTTGATCTCCAGGATGAGTGCCGTGGCTCCGGCTGTTAAAGGGCAGGAGAAAGAGGTGCCGGCTACAGAATCGTAGATGTTGGAACCCCCGATCTCAACGGTGTAAACATCAGAGCCCTGAGCCATCACATCTGGCTTGATCCTTCCGTCTGCTGTAGGGCCCATAGAGCTGAATTCCACACGAATTCCTCTGGGATCGACGGCTCCTGCGGCAATGACATTGGGACTGTCGGAGGGGGCGATGATGGTGTTGTCTGGGGGAGATGCCGGACCTTCATTCCCGGCTGAATTAACGATCAGGATGCCGCGGCTTGCGGCAATATTAGCCCCTATGGTTGTGATGGCTGTTTCCCCATCCATATCTTCTGAGGTGTAGCCTTCCTCTCCATGGGAGAATTCATAACGATAGCCCAGAGAGCTGCTGATGATGTCGGCTCCGAGGTCGTCCGCCCATTCGGCGCCTGCGACCCAGTGGTCTTCCTCGATGTGGCGCTCCCAATCGGTGTTTTCTGTTTTTCCAAGGATATAAGATGCTCCGTATGCGGGACCGATTAATTCCCCGGGATAGTAACCCCCAATTGTGCCCAGCGTTTGAGTCCCGTGATTTCCCACACCCATCTGACCCTCCTCATCAAAAACATTGGGATCATCGTTTACAAAATCCCATGTGGCTTGGATATCCAGATGATCCAGGGCCTGGTGAGCAAAGTTTTTGAAACCGGTATCAAGCATGCAGATCATAACACCTTCGCCGCTATAGCCAAGGTCATGGAGGGTAGGCACATTGATCTGATTGAGCTGGGTGAAAGAAGGGCCGTAGTCGAATGCATGAGGTTCTGCGATTAGCGACGGTTTCTCTATGGATTGTGTATGAGTAAGGTGAGTAAGGTCTGGTTCACGGAAGTGAAAGGAACGGACACGATCGATCTTTTTTACAAAATCGAGGTCCGCAATTCTCTGCAAAGCGTAGCCATAGGCCTCAACTGAGACGGCGTTGAGCCATCGCGACCTATGACGGATTCGGATAGTGTGGATTTGTACGCTTTGGATGTATTTTTCTTCGACGGGCACGTCGTAAACATCGACGAGAGGAGTGTATTTAAGGTGCCGCAAACGACGTTTCAGGGTGCGAGGATTCAGAGAAGACTGGACGGTCTGAATTTTTTTGTCGAGCTCAGAACCCTTGTCATTGAAAAAAATCCATACTGTGAATTGGGTTTGCTCGCCTTGATTCTGAATCATCATCTTCAGATTGGCGCTGATTTTCTCTTGGGAATCGGAGAGAACAAAAGAGGCCATAAAAAATGACAATGTGACTGCGATGAAAATTTTAATACGTGTTCTATATTTCATTTTTTAGCTCTGTCCTTAGTTTTGATAAGTCAGTGATTAACCTAGCAATTATTTAAACGGTCGGTGATGGTTAACTATAAATTGTAGTAAAATAGTCGGAATTAGTCAAAAACAAAAAAAGGGGACTCTCCCTTTCTATTGTAGGGTCCGTTCCCCGAACGGACCGTTTGGGAAACGGTCCCTACATCTCATAGAAAAGCACCCTGTCCCCTTTTTTATTCGTAGCGGAGGGAATCGATGGGGCTGGCAGTGGCCGCACGGATCGCTTGAAAGCTCACAGATAAGAAGGCGACTATCAAGGCGATCGCCATGGCGGCAATAAAGATCAAGACACTCAAGCTCGTGCGGTAGGCGTAACTCTGCAGCCAGTTCTTCATCAGGAAATAGGCCACGGGCCAGGCAATAATGTTCGACACAAAAACGAGCAGAAAAAACTCTCTACAGAGCAGCATCGTAATGTTCGATACGGTGGCTCCCAGAACCTTCCGGATCCCCACTTCCTTAGTGCGCTGCTCAGATGTGAAAGAGGCCAAACCGAATAGCCCAAGGCAGGCGATAAAAACTGCCAAGGCCGCGAAATATTTTAGCAATGTTCCGATCGATTCCTCGCGCCGGTACATCTCGTCGAAATTCTCATCCAGAAAATAGTATTCGAAGGGATATGTGGGGATCACTCTTTTCCAAATGTTTTCAATGGCCTCCAAAGATTTGGAGACATCCCCAGTTGGAATCCTGATGAGCATAATCCGGTTAGGCTCCTCGTATAAGGATAGAGCCAGAGGCTCGATCTTGTTCCGAATGGGTTGATAGTGCCAGTTCTCCATCACACCGATGATCGTGCCCTCCCTGCCGACAAAACTAAATCGTTCTCCGACCACGGATTCCTTGCCCATCAACTTGGCCACTTCCTCATTGACGATAAATGCAGTTTTAAGATCTGAAGAATACTCCTTCGAAAAGCCTCGACCCTCTTTCATTTTGATCCTTAAAGTCTCGATAAAATCAAAATCGACAGAGTTGAAGCCGATGAGCGTTGAGAAATTAGGATCTTTGCCATCCCAATCAGCACCAGCGGAGTTACTTCCGATTTGAGATGGCAGCTGACCGGTGGCTGTCACATTCATAATATGCGAATCCTTGACCAACTCTGTTTTTAAAGTATCATAGACTTTTTGAACATCTTCTCTGAGAGGAATATACACCAGATGCTCCCTATCCCAACCCAATCGGTGATTTTTCATATAAGTTAACTGCTGGTAAACAACAACTGTCCCAATGATCAGCAAGATCGAGAGTGAGAATTGGACTACAACCAGAACCTTCCTGAACAGGGAACTTGCGGCCCCGGATTTAATAGCCCCCCTGATCACTTTGACCGGCTGGAAAGCCGATAAATACAGGGCTGGATAACTGCCGGCAACCAAACCCGTGAAGAGCGTGATCGCAGCCAATCCGATAAGGATCGTTCCTATCCCACCAACATTCCATGAGAGTTCCTTATCAGCAAATTTACTGAATGCTGGCAAGATCATTGTTACAACTCCTGCCGCGAGAACTAAGGAGATAAATGCAAAAACGACTGATTCCCCATAAAACTGCCGAATGAGATGGCTTTTTAGAGCACCAACGACTTTCCTCATCCCTACTTCTTTAGCCCTGTTGGCGGAACGGGCCGTGGACAGGTTCATGAAGTTGATGCATGCGATCAACAAAACGAAAAGAGCGATAATGGAAAAGATATAGACGTACTGAATTGCTCCCGGGCTTTTCTCGTATCCAAAATAGGAATGGAGATGAATTCTCGTGAAGGGCATGAGCATGAGGTCAGTCACACTGTCGGATACCTTTGTCTTGATAAAGCCGAAGATTTTTTCATTCACTTGTTCCATTGTCGAGTTCGGATTGAGCTGCACATATGTCCCTATGGAATTGCTGCCGAATTCCTGATCGGTTCTTCCTATTTTCTCCAAAAAGGCATAAGGAACTGCAATTTCAAACTGCAAGGACGAATTGTGGGGGATGTTCTCCATCACCCCACTCACGGTAAATTCGTGTGTATTATTCACAGTGATCACTTTTCCGAGCGGGTCTTCATCTCCAAAATATTTTTGTGCGAGATCTTCATCTAAAACGAGCGAATAAGGTGAGCTTAAAGCTCTGTCTTTGTCCCCTTTTATGAATGGAAAGTTGAACATCTGGAAAAAAGATGGATCAACGGCTCTTATGCCGTATTCAAAAAAAGCATTTTCTCCGTATCGGAACAAAAGACCCCCTGACCAGACATAACGTGTGGCATCAATGATTTCCGGGATCTCCTCTACGAGTGCCGGGGCCAAAGGATAGGGGGTGACTCTCACATGAAACATTCTTCCAGAGTAATGCTGATCTTCCTCGACACGGTAAAGGTGGGGTGCATTTTCATGAAATTTATCATAGCTCAACTCATCCAACACCCAGATTGAGATGAGGAGACAACAAGCCATCCCGATAGCCAGACCTGTGATGTTGATCAGGGAATACCCTTTGTGTTTTCTGATGTTTCTTAATATAACCTTTAGATAGTTTTTAAACATAGCCACGCTCCAATACATAGAATTTGATAGGAATGATGGGATGGATTTGAAAATCTGTCCCCATTTTTTTATTCGTAGCGGAGGGAATCGATGGGATTGGCGATGGCTGCTTTTATGGACTGATAACTTACTGTGAAGAGAGCGACTCCGATCGTAACGATCCCCGATAAAATAAAAGCCCAAATGTCGAGATCTATCCTATAAGCAAAGTTCTGAAGCCAACTGTTCATGGCAAAATAAGCCAAAGGCCATGCAATCACAGCGGCTATCAAAACCCATTTTGTGAACTCTTTGGTCAGAAGCACAACGATGTTGCCCACTGTGGCTCCGACGACTTTCCGTACACCGATCTCCTTGGTTCGGATCTCGGCGGAATACGCAGACAGCCCGAAAAGACCCAAACAAGAAATAAATATCGCCAACAGGGAAAATGCCTGAAAAATGTTGTTCACTCTGTCTTCTCCCTCATAGAGACGGTTGAGGTGCTCGTCCACAAACGTGTACATGAACAGCGTCTCCGGGGCAATCTCTTTGGCTTTCATCTCAATAAACTCCAAAACATCCGCCGTGTTGTTTCCCTGAAATTTGACCAACAGATATCCTGCCCAAGCCGGATTGTACTCCAGGACCAAGGGTTCGATGATGTTATGCAGGGAGGCAAAATTAAAATCTTTAACAACACCCACGATCTCAGCATTGGTCCCTCGGAAATTGGATCCCATTTTGCCCACAGGCTCTTTCAATTCGAGGGCTTGAACCGCTGTCTCGTTGAGGATGAATTCCGGTTTATACTCAGCTCGCCGTGTGAAATTTCTGCCATCTTCCAATTGGATATTGAGGATCTCCAGAAAATTCTCATCAACACGCAAGTACCTCATGCTGGGGAGATCTTTATCCTCAGGCGTTCCTTCAGGTCTGAGGTTCTCTACACTGAATCTGTCGCCGGGCAGGGTGGAAATAACTGTAACCCCTGTTATGGCCGGATTCCTCAAAAATTCTGTCTTCAAGACCTCTGTGTTCTGAACGATATTGCGGCGGAGGCCACCATACAAGTCGATGGCCACAAGCTTGTCCTTCTCGAATCCAAGGTTCATATTCTGGAATAGATCCAGTTGCTTATATATTGTGATCGTACTGAAAATCATAAATATAGAAACTATAAATTGAAAGATCACCAGTCCCTTTCTAACCATCGTGACTGAAGATCCGGAATCTCTCAAGTTTTTGAGCGTATTTACCGGCTTGAATTTCGACATGAAGAAAGCCGGGTACACACCGGCCAAAGTCCCCACAAGAACAATGATCAAGACTAGAACACCGATGTTATCTGGAGTCAAAATACGCACAAAGCTCAGGTCTTTTCCAGCCAGCTGATTGTAAAACGGAAGCGTGATGTCAAAAATCATTAGAGCAAACACCGCTGCGATCAAAGACATGACGTACGACTCGCCCAAAAACTGCTTCTGCAATTGATGACGATATGCTCCCAAGACTTTCCTGACACCGACCTCCTTCATCCGTTTGAATGCCTGAGCAGTTGCAATGTTGATAAAATTCACTCCTGCGATCAGCAGTATAAACAGAGCCACACAGGCAAATACATAGACATATATGATGTTGCTGTTGGGTCCCATCTCTTGTTCCAGGCGAGAAAAAAGATGAATATCCGTGATGGGTTGAAGATGCTGTTTTGTCCGAGCCAAGATCTCTTCCCGTGTCCCAAATTCTTGGTAAAACCGGGCCGTAAAATCTGGCATCTTTGCCCTTACGGCATCGAGACTTTGGTTCTCGCGAATGAGCACATAGGTATAAAACCAAGCCCAACCACGGCTGACCATCCAATCTTCAGCACCGCGTTCCTTCATTGTTTTGTACATTGTTGACATCGAAACGAGATAATCAAACTGCCAATGCGTGTTGAAAGGGACGTCCTCGACGACGCCTGTCACTTTATAAAGGGCTTGCGCACTGTCGTCAGAGATCGTTTTCCCCAGAGGATCTTCATCCCCGAAATACCTTTTTGCCATGCTTTTGGTCAAAACTACAGTGTTGACATCTACCAGGGCGTTTTTTGGATTTCCTCTGATAAATTTGAGATCAAAAACTTCGATGGTTGCAGGATCAGAAAAAAATCCTCCTTTTTCTTCAAAACGCCTGGGTTCGCCAACTTTGGGAGTGTAGTTCAACACATTGGAGTACCTGTAGGCCAACCGAGTTGCGACTTGGATCTCCGGGATCTCTTCTCCGATCTCAAGAGCGTGTAGGGGAGAGACCACGGCCCAGTGGAGAGATCCCTCCTCCAGGCCTTCATTGGTGACCCTGTATATGCGGTCTGCCTTAGGCCAGCTCCGATCATAGCTCAGCTCTTCTTTCACATGGAAAAGGATGAGCAAACTGCATGCGATCCCTAAGGCAAGACCGGTAATGTTGAGGATACTGTTCAGCTTTTGTTTGAAAATATTCCTTATGGCGATTTTAAAATAATTCCTTAGCATATTCTTTGCCTTTCAGGAGGCCTTCAAATTCATGTGCAAATTTTAGCGGACATATGTATTTCAAATAAACTTCAAGGGCTCTATCTGGTCAAAACTCAATGCAATAATCATACCAACAGAAAAGGTCTGAGATGGAAGGCCAATCTCTGAAGATTGCGGTGAAACATGTACGTTTTCGCAGCATAGAGTGTGCGATTCCGGACACATTGCCCCATGGAAATTAAAGAAAACTCCACGCTTTCTCCTACTCTTATAAACGAGAGGGAACACTTTATGGTTTACAGATAATTCGGATCGCCAATAAAGGCTGATTCTTCACGCTGGATATGTTATTGTATACGGCACATAGTATTTAATTTATGAGGGATTTTTTATTAAAAAAAAGGAGGACTTCGAATATGTCTAAAAAGCGCCTAGTCTATTTCTGTCTGACCGTTATATGTATTTCGCTCTTATGTTTGAGTTGCGCTAAAAAAGAGGAGCCCGCAGACCTTGTGTTGATGCAGGGAAAAATCGTGACCGTGGATGATGCCAAGCCTGAGTTCGAAGCGCTGGCAGTAAGAGGGAATACCATCGTAGCCTTAGGAACCAACACGGAAATCGAGCCGTATATTGGCGATTCAACAAAGGTGATCGACCTCAAGGGAAATCTGGCCATCCCCGGCTTTACCGATGCGCACGCCCATTTCACCGGCATTGGACAGGCAAAAATGGGCTTGGAATTGATGCCAGTGAAAAATTGGGAAGAGGTTATCGCTATGGTTGCAGAAGCTGTGAAAGATGCTCAGCCGGGCGAATGGATCCGTGGAAGAGGCTGGCACCAGGAAAAGTGGGATAAAACACCCGAGCCCAATGTTGATGGACTTCCTCTCCATCATGAGTTGAGCAAGGTTTCACCCGAAAATCCCGTTTTGCTGACTCATGCCAGTGGTCATGCCTCGTTTGCCAATGCGAAGGCGATGGAGTTGGCGGGAATCACAAGGAACACACCTGCTCCCGAGGGTGGAGAAATCGTTAAAGATACCAAGGGTAATCCCATCGGGATGTTCCGGGAGACAGGCCAACGCTTGCTGAGGGATGCGTATTACGCATGGCACGAGACATTAGGCGCCGCACAGATCACAGCTGAACGTCAGAAAATAATCGAATTGGCCGACCAAGAATGCCTCTCAAAGGGAATCACGTCCGTCCATGATCCCGGATCTCCGTTTGAAACAATCGATCTGTTCAAAGAAACAGTGGAACAGGGAAAACTCGGGGTGCGTCTTTATGTGATGATTAGGGATAGCAATGAACGCATAAGGGAGAAAATCGGCGAATACAGGATTATGGGTATGGACGACAATCACCTGACAGTCCGATCCATCAAGCGGTCGATCGATGGTGCATTGGGCCCGCATGGAGCTTGGCTCTTAGAACCCTATGAATCTCTCCCGACAAGCGTTGGATTGAACACTTCGACCGTAGAGAGCGTCACGGAAACAGCCCAGATCGCCATCGAAAACGACTTTCAGCTCAATGTCCACTGCATCGGAGATAGGGCAAACAGGGAGACTCTCGATATTTTCGAGGAGGCGTTCACCGCACATCCTGATAAAAAGGACCTGAGGTGGAGGATTGAGCATGCACAGCATCTGCATCCCTCCGACATACCCCGCTTCGCTCAATTGGGAGTGATCCCATCGATGCAGGGCATCCACTGTACATCGGATGGCCCCTATGTACTCAAGCGATTGGGAAAACAACGCGCAGAAGAAGGTGCCTATGTCTGGAGGAAACTCATGGACACAGGAGTGGTCATCTGTAATGGAACCGATGCTCCTGTCGAAGATGTGGATCCCATTCCATGTTTTTACGCGACTGTCACACGGATAATGAAGAATGGACAAGCATTCTACCCAGACCAGAAGATGAGCCGAAAGGAGGCGTTACGCTCCTACACCATCAATTGCGCTTATGCCTCTTTCCAGGAGGATATTCTCGGATCTCTGACACCGGGCAAATTAGCGGATATCACGGTTCTCTCAAAAGACATCATGACTGTCCCTGATGAGGAAATTCTTGATGCTGAAGTGCTATACACCATTGTCGGCGGAAAAGTGTTATACCAGAAATAAACTTCCTTGCTCTTTATATCGAATCCGTCTTCCTAAACGGAACATGGTTTTGATGTAGGGTCTGTTCCCCGAACGGTCTGTTTAGGAAAATGGGTACAGGCACCTCATTCCATATCGGAATATCGGAGCCAGTCCCCATTTCGATGTAGGGTCTGTTCCCTGAACGGACCGAACCGATTTAGAGTTCGTTCCCTAATCGAACCATTTATGAAACGGCCCCGACACCTCTGATTTTCGGATTACGCATGTATCGATAAGGCCCTAGTACCACTAATATTTTTGGCGGATTATATGGTGCTCGAGTCCCCTTTTTGTTCAGCTGATGGTCTCAGAAGGAGCCTTGGAAAGTTATTCTCGACAAGCACGTCTAATAGTATATAGAATTCGGTTTAGTGGCTTGTTTAATATTGTGTCGTGGTAGTGGATGTGTTATATTCGATGGTTAAATTGCCTGAATTATTCATAAAAAATGTCGATACTTATTACAACTAAACCAATTTCAACAATTTACTGTGTTCATTCATCCTACCCATCTGATAATTCCTTCTTCAATGTCCCTTCCATTTATAATCGACATTTTTTACTCTTCGGGCGAGCTGATCTCACTACAAAGCCTTCGTTGTAGCCCGGGTAGGTTGGGTCGGCTCGCAGTAGTTCACTACAGCTTCGTGGGCCACTTCCTTGACTTTGCGACCTTAATGTTAGGGTGGGGCGGGTCGGATCGTGCATAATCCAGGATAATTGCAAATAATATGAATAAAATTTATCACAATTAGGAGGTTGTGGATGAAAAAATCAATGATTTTGATCGCAGCTTTATGTTTTTTAGTCTTTTCGACTGTGATCGGACAACAAGCGAAAGAAGAAGAGAAACCTGATCCAATGGCCAATTTTTCCCTGGTTGATGAGATCGAACCCGTACCTGAAGACGTGAAAGTGGGATTTGAATCCATCACGGGAAAAGATGCCGTCACGTATCTTAAATTTATCTCCGATGATCTCCTCGAGGGAAGAGACACCGGGAGTGATGGATATGATATTGCCGCCCTTTATGGGGCGACCATGTTCGAGCTCTGGGGCCTCAAGCCTGCAGGAGATAAAATCAAACCCCGGATGGATATGCGCCAAATGATGATGGGCGGACAAATGGCGCAAAGCTCTAAAAGAAGCTATTTTCAGAATATTGCTATGCGGGAAACATTAGAAACGGACGGAATGGCCATTGCCGCGTGGCAGAAAGGCCAGCAGAAAAAGACCCGGGCTTTCTCTCCGAATATCGATTATAACTATTTTGCCTCTGGATCACAATCTCTGACGGCTCCCGTGGTCTTCGTGGGATATGGCATCCAAGAAGACTCCCTGAAATTCGACGAGTACAAGAACCTGGACGTTAAGGGTAAGTTCGTCATGATGATTTCTGAAGCACCCGGAAAAGGCGATCCCGATTCTCCATTCAACAAGGGCGAGTTGAAAGCGAAATACTACCCTCAGCGCCGCCGCATGAGGCGGATGACAGATCCAAAAACCAACCTGGCTACCGATTTGGGGGCATTGGGTGTCCTGTTGGTTGAAAACTCACCCCAAGACAATCCAGATGCAGCACGCCAAGCTCTTGACAGACAAAAAATTTATGATGATCAACCCATAATCCCCGGTGAACGCCGAAGAATCGCGCTCATGGAGAGCAGAGGACCTCGCATGCCCTGGGATTCAGTTGCAACAATCCGGGTCTCCAGAGAGATGGCAAACCAGATCCTGGATTATGTTGATCAGGATGTGGATACTCTCAAAGGGAAGATCGAAAAAACACTCCAGCCCCAATCTATGCCACTTCAGGGAGTGACATTCACCGTTAAGAGCACAGCTAAAACCAAACTCATCAACAGCATGAATGTTCTAGGATACATCGAAGGCTCTGATCCGGAACTGAAAAAGGAAGCGATCGTGATCGGCGGCCATTTGGACCACCTGGGAATGCGGGGTGATTATATTTACAACGGCGCTGACGATGACGGCTCCGGTTCTGTCGGTGTTTTGGAGATCGCAGAAGCCTTTGCCAAAAATCCTGTTAAGCCCAAAAGGTCGATCGTGTTCGCTCTCTGGACGGGTGAAGAAAAAGGACTCCTCGGCTCAAGGTATTATGTGGCCCATCCCTTCATCGAAAAAACCTATTGTAACCTGAACCTCGATATGATCAGCCGAGAGTACGAAAAGAGCCGGCTAGCAATGATGGCCCGGATGTTCGGGGAAAACGTTCCCAAGGAGGCATTGGAAAAAATCGATGTAAAGAAATTTGTCAGTCTCTCCTACGACGCCGACACACCCGAGTTAGGAACAATCATAAGGGAAAATAACAACTATGTCGGCCTTCATTTAAGCATGCGTGCATCCAGTGAAGGCATGGGTGGAAGCGACCACGCACCCTTTGCCATGAACAACATCCCTTGGGCATTTTTCAATGCAGCTATGACTGAAGACTATCACCAGCCCACAGATTCGGTGGAAAAAGTGAGCCCCAAATTGATGGAAAAGATTATTCGCATCACTTATCTCACAGCACATTCATTAGCGAATAATTGATCCTTGTAACGGCAACTGAACAATCTATCAACGAAGTTTTCAGCTCCCATCACAGGCTTTGACCGCCTCAAGGATGTGGGGCCCGGGGAACTTCTTCTGGATATCGGCTCCGGCTCTGGCAGAGCCCTCGATTATTTAGAGAAAAAAGGATTTACGCACGTCTTCGGGCTGGAAAACAATTTTCGGTTTCTTGAAAAAAGTCACTTCTCTGTAGTCTGTGGAAAGGGGGAACAAGCGCCCTTCAAAGATGAAAGTTTTGGCGCGGTTTTATCTATCGGGGTACTCTCTTACATTCTTGAAGACTCAAAAAGAACGCAGCTTTTAAACGAGATCCACAGGATCTTAAAGCCGTGTGGATTTTTCTTCCTGTCCTGTTTTCTGATCAGCAGCGATGAATACCATCAGAAAAAATACCGGGAAAGTCAAATAGAATCTGTAACATACGGAATATTCGAATCAGATTCAGGGGGAATCTTTCGCCACTCTAGAGAGGACAAATTAAGAGAGCTTCTCGGCAATTTCAACATCGTCAGTTGGAGCGTTCGCCCATTCACCACCATGAACAAACGAGAGGCTTTGGGTGTTATTATCCAAGCTCAGAAGCAAAAATGAGCATTTGAGGTTATCAATTGCTTTATATAGAATCAGAAGAGATGGATTGAGCGACATAAGGGAAGATTTAGCCTTCACGAATCACCGCCGAGGGAATCCGCCGAAGGCGGGCGTCGAGGACTATATGAGCATGAGAGAAATATACATGTGTGGCACTCCTAAGTCGAAGCCTCAGACGCAAAATAAAGATAAAAAAGCGCAGATCCGCAGACGCATAAGAACAAGAGGGGCCATCCATTTGAATATATAAATGGGTGGGAGGGCGGCGTTAAAAATGTGACGAGAGCGAAAACAGCTTCTCTGATTCTATCCTGTTGAGTGAATTAGTAATTCTTTTTCAGGTCCATGCCTGAATAGAGTCGACCGACCTCATCAGCGTAACCATTGAACATCAAAGTCGTGCGCTTGCCTTCTTCTCCGATCCGTCTCTCTCTCGCCTGGCTCCAGCGAGGATGTTTTACATCGGGATTAACATTTGCATAGAATCCATATTCTCTTGAGTTTACCTTCCGCCAGCTTGTCTTTGGCATCTTTTCAACAAAGCGGATCTTTGCGATGGACTTTGCACTCTTGAATCCATACTTCCATGGGACGACGATCCGGATGGGCGCTCCGTTCTGATTCGGGAGACACTCTCCATACAGGCCTACAGCCATTAGGGCGAGTGGATGTAAAGCCTCGTCCAGCTGCAAAGCTTCAGTGTAAGGCCAATCGAGAACACGTGTGCGCTGGCCAGGCATTTGTTCAGGCGCATAAACAGTCTCGAACTCAACGAACTGTGCCTTTGATGTTGGCCGACACTTCTTTACGAAATCGGCAAGGGGAAATCCTATCCATGGGATGACCATGGACCATGCCTCCACACAACGCCATCGCTAAATGCGTTCTTCAAGAGGGAACATGCTTGTGAGCTCATCGATATCGAATGTAATTTTATCCTCGACCAATCCTTCCACAGAAAGAGACCAAGGCCGCGTGCGGAAATCGCGACTGAGCTCTTTGACAGACCTTTTTCCGGTGGAGAATTCATAGAAATTTGTATACGTCGTTGCTCCCTCATAGGGAGTCAATCTGTCCTGGACAACATATTCTCCTCTTTTCTCCACTGTGAGTTTTTGCCCTTGTCGAGAATCTTTCTGGAAATAAGAGCGTGGGAGGAACAATCCGCTGGCTGCCAAAGAGGCTGAACCGGCAAGGAATTGGCGGCGATTCATATAAAGCTTTTTATCGGTGATCTCCGAATACTTGATCGATTGCGCCTTTTTGATCAGCATGGATACCCTCCGGTCAAACTCAATGCTCTATCTTGAGAACTTTATACCACAGTCATTGAGTGCAGTCAAAACAGACTGTTTGTAGAGACCTTAAGCAGAGAAATTCAATAGCCACACATTGACTCATAGCCCAGTATGTTCTATACTATATATATAGATTTTATGTAATCCAGGAGGTGTCATGAGTCAAAAAATCGGCGGAATAATCGTGATCCTGATCCTGTTTATAGGATGGAACATCGTGACATCAAATGCCAGGGATAATGTTCCTTCGGAACTAATTCTGGATGGAGAGACAAAAATGGTCAAAAAAATCATAAGATCCGAGGAAGAGTGGAAAAAGAGATTGACACCCGAGCAGTACCGCGTTCTGAGAAAAAGCGGTACAGAGCGGGCTTTCACCGGGAAATACAACGATTTTTATGAGGAGGGAATCTACACATGTGCCGCTTGTGGCACTCCCCTTTTTTGTTCCGATACAAAATACGACCATGGGACAGGATGGCCGAGCTTTACTGCGACTTTCGAAGAAAACAATGTCGAATACAGAGCTGACTATTCTCTTTTGATGAAGAGGACCGAAGTGAGATGCAGCGTTTGCGGTTCGCATCTTGGCCATGTGTTTGATGATGGACCATCCCCCACTCATAAACACTTCTGCATCAATTCTGTGGCACTGGATTTCACATCGAAAGACACTGTATCTACATCAACGGTCTCATCCATAGGTCAAGAGTATGTTCAGGAGAAAAAAACTGTGTCAGAGCCTGCCACCTTTGCCGCGGGATGTTTCTGGAGTGTTGAGTATAAGTTCGGCCAGTTGAAGGGTGTTCTCTCCACAGCGGCCGGTTATTCAGGAGGAGAAGTCAAAAATCCCACTTACAAACAAGTTTGTTCAGACGAAACAGGGCACGCAGAAGCGGTGCACATCACCTATGATCCCGCAGAAATCACCTTTGAAGAGCTCTTGGCCTTTTTCTTCAAAATCCACGACCCTACACAGCTCAACAGGCAGGGACTTGATGTAGGTTCTCAATACAGGTCAGCCATCTTCTATCACGATGAGACACAGAAGAAGGCCGCTCTAAAGGTCATCGAAGATCTGAATACATCCGGACGTTATAAAAAGCCCATAACGACTCAAGTCGTCCCCTATTCTGAATTCTACAAGGCCGAGGAATGCCACCAGAAATACCACGAAAAACTGAGAAAAAAGTACTGAAACCTTGTCAGAATATAGAATCAGAGAAGATGGAGCGAAAACATCTCCTCTGATTCTAGCCCTGAAGATATTACTAATTGTGACAAATCCTGGTGGGACAGTGTCAGTGAATGTTCAGTTTCACGAATTTTGATTCCCATGGTTTTATGTGGATCGATTCCCCAGGCTCTCCGATAATCTCCTCAATAACATTAACTTCGGTCAGGGCCTGTCTCCGGGAATCTACGAATGGTAGGACGACGCTCAGTTCCGCGGATATTCCGTCTGTTTCCCGGAAATGCAGGATGATGCCCTCTCCATCCTGGGAGGGTTTTGCACTCACGAGAAGGATGTTATCTTGATTTGTTTTTAGTAGCGACTTTGTAAAGGGGGCTTTTGAAGATTTCCCCCGTGGAAAAACTCTCGAGAGAAGTGGGACTCGCGAATTCCAGCTGAATCGGGTTGCATAAAAGTTGGACCTGTTTTTGGTGGACGTCAAAAAGTATTTCCACTTGAACTTACCTTCCTGGCTGGCACGGAAATTCGTAACCCAATAGTTATTCATCACCCAGGAATACACATGAGGGACTAAGATCTGGGCTATATACTGGAACTTACCAAGGTTGATATCCCCGAAATGCACAAGAGGGATCTCATCGCTGCCTAGGATATATTGACTATCAGATCCACGGACAGCCACAAAATTTTGAACTGCATGCCAATCTGCAGAAGTCCCTTCCAGCTGATTTTCTCCAGGATAAACCAAACCCCCATGGATCTCATAACAGGTTTTCCCATCA
>CAZIMJ010000164.1:0-3644 GCA_964540205.1 uncultured Eubacteriales bacterium
TATACGGCAGAATTGATGAATCCCTCCCATTGCACCCACCGTAGCAAAGTCATCCACAGATACATGTCCCCCCAAAGTGGCACCATGCATAAAGACCGTTCCGTTCCCGACAACACAATCGTGGGCAACGTGTGAGTATGCCATAAAATAGTTATCATTACAGATAACAGTTGTCCTACCACCTTTCGCTGTCCCTCTATTTATTGTCATGAATTCTCGAAAGATGTTCTTGTCCCCGATCTTGACAGCTGTGTCCTGAGCATCATAGGTCAGATCCTGAGGCTCAGTTCCAACGGATACAAAGGGCCAGAAACGGCAACCTGCCCCTATCTCAGTATGTCCGTCTATGTAGACTTGAGCATCGATCCTCGTGTTTTTCCCTATGGTGACGTTTTCGCCGATTATGGAGCTAGGCCCCACCCAAACACCTAAATCCAAACAAGCTTTGGAAGAGACTAGGGCAGACGGATGCACATAGGTTTCATCCTTGCGCATTCAAATCCTCGATGTCCATCAAGGAAGCCATGACCTCACCCTCGATAACGACATCTCCGTCAACAAGGGCTCTGCCTTTCACATGACAAAACTTGGTCTTCATCTTTAAAATTTCGACTTCCAGCCGAACCTGGTCGCCGGGAACCACTGGCTTTCTGAACTTGGTCTTATCGATCTTGCTCAGAAAAAAGAGCTTTTTCTCCGGATCAGGAATAGATATGTAGATCAGGATACCCCCCGCCTGGGCGACGGCTTCAACTAAAAGCACACCCGGCATGACTTTCAGACCGGGAAAATGCCCCTGAAAAAATGGCTCATTGTATGTGACATTCTTTATCGCAACAAGCGACTTCCCCTCTTCATACTCCAGCACCCTATCGACCAATAAAAAAGGATAACGGTGGGGAAGCATCCCCAGTATTTGTTGGATATTGAGTGCAGCCTTATTATCTTGCGATTTTTGAGGCATCGTATCTGGTGATGACTTCTTGGGTCAGATCGACTATGGGATTAAAATAAATCGCTCCACTCCTGGCTAGATCGAAAATAATATCCAGACTTTTATCTTTGCCAACCTGCTCGATGATGGGTAACAATTCAGTCTGAATTCTCTGGAAGAGTCGGCCTGTAAACTCCTGCATCTCTCTGAGGGAATCTTCGCCAAAACGTTTTCTCTCTGTCCGCTTTTTTTCCAGATCAGAGCTTAACTGCAACATGGCTTCGTTGGTGAGGGTCAGCCTCTGCGTGTTGATCCGTGTTTCCAGACTCCGGATCTCATCATCCAGTGTGCCTAGTCGACCCTGAGTCTGCTTATCCTTTTCCTGGATCTGTGCCATGACTCTTTTCCCTTCAGCGGACTTTTCGAGGACGTCCTGAGAGTTGACGACTCCGATCTTGATCGCCTGCTGGGAGTACCCTAAAGTGACCAATACGGCTAAAACGAGGGGAATAAATATAATCTTGCTTGTGCTCCTCAGACTCATCTTTTGCCTCCTAATGAGAATTCGAGTTAGTTATTTGTCAAAACGTCGTTCCGATCGCAAAACGGAAATTAAAATGATTACGGTTTTGCGGTGTTAAACGGTTATTATATGCAAATATCAATCGAAAAGGAACCCTAAGCGCAGGAACAAATATCCTGGCCTCCAAACCTGCAGATGTGAACAAGTTGTTAAAACTAAAATTCTGGTTTCTGGCATAGGCATTCCCCGCATCGAAGAAGAAAATCGTATACAATGGCCCACCCACAGGTATAATGTACTCCAAGTTGAACACAGCCGACTTCTCTCCACCGGTATTCTGGCCGGTTATAGTCCGTGGACCGACAGAGTAAATTTCGTATCCCCTGAGCGATCTCTCACCACCGAGGTAAAACCTCTCCCAGAATGGCACATTAGATTCTTTAAGCTGGTACACATACTGGAGCTCCAGATGCATGCCTATGGATTGCCGCATGAATGTCGGTATGAACCGTGAAAATTCGAGCCGCGGTTTGATCAGATCGATATCCCCTCCCAAAAACAAACCGGAGAACTTTAATCCTATGAGATACAGCCCTCCCCTGGATGGTGTCAAAGGGCTATCGACCGTATTCCTGTAAAGAGTGGGATAGATGCTGCTTATGGTGTATTGACCAAAGCCGCCATAGCCGGGATACCCACCATAACCATAGCCACCATAACCCCCATAGCCACCATAAGGATCATAATATGGATCACCTTCCTCATACGTTTCGCTTGCCGGTGCGATGTCCACATATTCATACCCGTAGGTAATACTGGTTCTCCAATAGCCTTGTATTCGAGCTCCAAACGTCAGATCGATACCTTTTCCCTTGCGGTCATAGAGGTAGGGGTAGACCATCCACCTGCTGTATATATTAAATCCCACTGACATAGGTCTATCGAAGATATACGGTTCTGTGAAGCCAAACATATAATTTTTGACTCTCTTTCCGTACTGAAACATCAGGTCGAGCTTTTCGCCAGCACCGAGAAAATTTACGGTCCCATAGCTGATGGCCACAAACGCACCTTGGTAGCCGCTGTATCCGGCTGTAAACTGGATATTGTTCCTCTGGAGCTCAGTGACTCTTAGGTTAACATTGATCTGAGTCGGATCTTCAGGATTGGGTTGGATATTTGGCTCACCATCAAGCTCAACCAGTCCCAACTGGTTCATACGCAAAAGACTGTCCTTGAACAGAGCAAAACTGAACGCGTCCCCCTCTCGGAGCATCATCTCTCTTCGTATGACCTTATCTTTGGTATACGTATTTCCCATGATGTTGAGTCGATGAAGGAAAGCGATTTCGCCTTCATAGATATTGTATGTAACATTCACTTTTTTGTTCTTTGGATCGAGACCTTCAACCGGCCGGATTTGTGCATAAAGATGACCGAAGTTTTGGTAGAGTTCTCCCATGTCAGTCACAGCTTTTTCGCGGACTTTGGTGCTGTAGATATCGCCTTCTTTGTACTGGATGAGCGAACGCAGATAGTCTGAATTAAAAACCTTGTTCCCCTCGATATTAACCTCTCCAACAGAGTACCTGTATCCCGCATTGACCGGGATGATGATCCGTTTCATCTTCTGTTTCTTGAACGTTACGGTATTCTTTTCGAACTCTTCGATCCGAGGTTCACCGATCACAGCTTCCATGTACCCGTTTTCTTGATACACTTTTTTCAGATTGGCGATGTCCTCGTTCAGTTTATTCTGTTTGTACGTATCTTTCCCCATGATCCAGGTGATGAGCCCGTGTTGTTTGTTCTCCTTGAAGGCACCCTGTAGTGTGCTCTCCAGCAACTTGGGCGACCCCTCAAAAACGATGTCTCCCACTCTGATCTTTGGGCCTTCATCGATTTTGAACACGACTTCCAGCTCATTTTTCCCTTGGGAGTTGACTTGTGTCTCTACTTTTCCGGAAGTCAGGCCCTTTTCTACCAACAACTCTTCGATCGTCTTCTTTATCTGCTGGATCTTATTCGGGCTGTAGTAGGAATAAGGAAGCAGATATTCATTTTTCTCTTTCAGCTTGTTGACGATATCGTCTTCTTTGAGTTTTTTCCCTGTTTTGTAGACAATTTCCCTTATCACGGGATTCTCTTCAACAACGATCTTAATGACTTTCCCTTGCGTCCCAGGAA
>CAZIMJ010000165.1:0-9719 GCA_964540205.1 uncultured Eubacteriales bacterium
ATGCTGTATCCTATCGGCCATCCCAGGAAAGTCAAAGGGCAGAGCGGTAATCGTGACAGATCCTTTTAAGGAAAGCAGATTTATTCAACGATAGTTACAGAATATAAGAAAGGCTAAAACGTATGTGCTGACACTGCCTAGCAGCACACTGAAACAGCCTCAAGATCTTAGGCAACCTTTATTTATAATAAAAGCTCTTACCTCTGTTAAGGCGGCCTTTTCTACTCTGTTTTTACTCAATTTCTTTCAAATATAACTTTAAGCAGCAGTACTCCATTCTGGAGTAAACGCTTCGGGAGGGAATCCTGTTTGTATTCTTCAGGCTCTAGTCTAACAAATCAACCAATTGTAGCATCTTGGAGGAGTTTGCTATTTAATTAAGCTCGGACTTCAGCTAAGTTTCTTTGCTTCTTTCAGCTCATACACTAGATGTGTGTCTTTAAGAATCTTAATAAGACTCCTTAGTCTCCACATGGTTTTCTCCACCACACAACTGGACACTCAAAAACGCAACTTATGTTCATACGATCACGGATTCTACAATGTTTCCATGCACCGATAGAAAAAATACTTGTGATGGTGTAACCTTTTTATTAAAAACAAGTCTTTATAGATGACACACGAGATGTCAAAACCAACAGTGGTGTACGTTATGACAGATAATGTTTTGATGGAAGAGGTTAAAGAAGGAAAGGTCGAGAAGCTGGCCGTGCTTTTCGAGAAATATCACGTCCAGCTTTTTAATTTTTTTCTTCGATTAACGGGAAACAGAGGCATCAGTGAGGACCTGGTGCAGGACGTTTTCCTTCGCATCCTCAAATACCGGACAACGTACAAAGGGCGGAGTAAATTCACCGTCTGGATGTACCAGATCGCAAGAAACGCTCACATCGATTATCTAAGAAAAAGCAAAGGTGAACTCTCCCTGGACGACCAGTGGGATGAAGTCATGGAGACTGAGCCCACGCCACTGGACCGATTGGAGCGTGGGCAAGATGCAAAACTGATGCAGGAAGCACTGGCCCGGCTCCCACTAAAGAAAAGAGAAGTTCTGGTTCTCAGCAGGTATCAGGATATGAAATACAAGGATATTGCCGAATTGTTCGGCTGCCAGATCGGCACGGTCAAAGCACACGTGCACCGCGCCATCAAAGACTTGGGAAAGATATACTACGAGCTTTCAGGAGGTACGGTCTCATGACTTGCCAAAACATAAAGGAATTATTCCCGGAATTTCTGACCGGTGAACTTGATCAGGAAACACAGGAGCGGATCCAGAGTCATCTGGCATCCTGTGATTCTTGCAGGGAAGAGCTGGAGAATCTAAGCGCCATCTGGACAAAGCTGGGAGTCATCCCCGAAGAACAGCCCGGTGGCGAAGTGCGGACCCGTTTCTACACGATGCTTGAGGCATACAAACAGGGAATGATCCAGGAAAAACAACCATCTCGCCTAAAAAAGATGTTCAGCGATGTGTTCGAACATGTGTGGCCGAAACGCCCGGCCTTCCAGTTTTCCATGGCACTAGTATTCCTGATCGTTGGTGTAGCGGCAGGCATTTTTTTGAGTTCACAGGGACAAAACGGGACTCAATTGGCCATGCTCCAGAATGAAGTCCAGGATATGCAGCAAGCAATGGCGATCTCATTGCTCGGCAGGCCATCGGCCAGTGAGCGCTTGCAGGGTGTCAGCATCAGTTCGCGTATGGATAATCCCAATTCCAAAACATTGGAAGCACTCCTCTCCACGCTGGACAACGACAAGAATGTCAATGTACGCCTGGCAGCCGTGGATGCGCTGTATCTTTTCTATGACCACTCAGGAGTCAAGGAGGGGCTTCTTCGATCCCTCAAGAATCAGCCATCACCCCTTGTTCAGGTCGCCATTATCGATCTAATCGTGAACATGCGGGAGAGGCAAGCTGTGGATGCACTCAGGTTATTGCTCGAGGATGAAATGATCAATCCGGAGGTGAAAGAGTACGCCGAACGAGGACTCCAACAGCTCAGTTTCTAAGGAGAATCTCATGAAAAAACGCACTTGTTTCTTAATCATTTTGACCTTTGCCTTTTCCGTGACTTCTGCTGTTTCTTTGACTTCGAGCGGGGAAAAACTGAAGGTCGAAGAGAAGGAAAAAATCGCGCGAACGCTCCACTTCCAAGATCTATCCCAACCCAAAGAAGTCCTGGTCGATAACATTTTTGGCTCCATCACAGTCGAAGGATTCAATGGACAGGATGTTCAGCTCGTCGTCCATAAAACGATCAAAGGGCGGAATAAAGAAAAGATCATCAAGGCACGTGAAGAGGTGAAACTGGATATCAAAGAGGAGAGCAACACCATTGACCTGTACGTCGACGGTCCCTTTAGGGATCGTGATGAAGAAGGCCGGCAAAGAGGCAGGTACGACCCTGGATATCGAGTGTATTACGATTTCCAGATCAAAGTGCCTCACAAAACAAATCTCTCTCTCAAGACCGCTACGGACGGAAAGATCCGTGTTGAAAATGTTGAAGGAGAGTTCGACATCAAACACGCGAACGGGAGGATCGACCTGATAGAAGTGGCAGGCTCTGGACATGCACACACGGCTAATGGAGATGTCCGCGTGCTCTTCAGTAAAAATCCCGAATCTGACTGTTCTTTTAAGACAGTGAACGGCGATGTCACGGTGAGTTTCCAGAAAAACCTTTCGGCAGACTTCAGGCTCAAGACTTTCCATGGTGATGGCTATTCCGACTTTCCGATTACATACCTGCCATCCAGGCCGGCAAAAAAAGGCCGGGAGGACGGAAAATTCGTCTACAAGAGCGACCGTTCTGTGGGTGTCCGGGTCGACAGAGGAGGACCCGAGATTTTAATGGACACCCTAAACGGCGACCTTTTGATTCAAAAAAGATAACAAGGAGGAGACCATGAAAAAATATCAACACATGGCGATTTTGATCGTATTCCTGTTTCTTGCAGGAATATTGGCTTTCACCCAGGAAGGAAAAACCGACCGGGCCACCGTACGTTTTAGCGATCCCTCGAAGCCGGGCTTTATCGAGGCATCCGTCTACAATGGAAGCGTGATTATCAGAGGATACGAGGGTAAAGAAGTCATCATCGAAGCAAAGCTCCGCGAAAAACTCGTCTCAGAGGAAAAAGAAGAAGAGGAAGAGAATGAAAAGGCGAGAGGAATGCGCCGGATTTTGAGATCGACAGGAACTGGATTGGAAGTTGAAGAAGAAGAGAATGTTATGGATATCAGTGTGTCTTCCATGAAGCAGACTGTGGACCTCACCATCCAAGTTCCCTTCAACACCTCGATGGAGGTCGGCTCTTACAACAACGGAGAAGTTCAAATCGAAAACGTCACCGGAGAGATCGAAGCGAACAACTACAACGGTAAAGTGACCCTCAGGGGAATATCAGGGTCTGTGGTGGCGCACACGTACAATGGAGAGGTGACCGTCAGCTTTAAACAAATCACCCCTGACAAGCCCATGTCCTTCAGCACGTGGAACGGTGATGTCGATGTCACGTTCCCTGCGATGGTCAAAGCTGACGTCAAGATGAAATCCGAGATGGGCGATGTCTACAGCGATTTTGACATCCAGGTGAAACAGGCCCCGCAAAAAGCCGTTGAAGACGAACGCGAAGAAGGTGGCGGATACAAGATCAGTTTCGAGAAAGCCGTCTACGGTTCCATCAATGGCGGCGGTCCGGAGTTCCAGTTCAAGACATACCACGGAGATATCTTTATTCGAAAGGCGAAATAGCTACGGTCTGTCCATTGTTTTTTCTTGCGCAGGCAGACAAAACAGTCTGACGGACAACAGAAAACAAATTGGGCATCGAAAGAGGCCCTTTTTTTTATGAATAATCCAGCTTAGGCTTTGCCGCGGAGGTAAGAAACCATTTTGGGGACGACAAGAGGAACAACATCGGGGAGCATATGAGGCATCAAGTTATCCATTACCTTAGGCATCATATCCGGCATTTGCTCTTCCATATAATCGCGCATGGGGATCCGGTCGGCCACCCGCGATAGCATGGCCGGCATCACTTTGGACATCATTCCGGGAAGGAGCTTAGGGAAAAGAATCGGGAATATCGGCTTCATGAGTGCGAACATGACATCGCCGACAAAACCCATCTTTCCGATGGCGCGCATCATCTTGCCCATTCCCATGGGCATGGCGTCCAACATTTCGGGCCACATGGAATCCATCAGCTCGGCAAATCCTTGGGGTGTCATGAGGTCGATCATTCCCTCGAACAATGCCCACTGTTTGGCCACTTCGGGGCTGGGGTCCTCGAACTCTTTGCCCAGAGCTTTACAGGCGAAGACGGCCAGGTCGCCGATCTCGACGGGAACATTCTTTTTGTCCTTTGTCACTCTCAGCTGAAATTCGCAGCATGGACACAGGCCCAGGACGGTGTCTGCCTGGATATCTACGGCCTCGGATAGACGAGATTCTCCGATATCTGCGGCGATAGGGGGTTCCTTGAGCAGCGTCAGGACGCTTCCGCAGCAGTGGCCCTCTTCACGGTTATGAGCCATCTCTTCGAATTCGACTCCCGGGACGGCCTTGATCAGCTCCCGAGGTTCTTCATAAACACCCGAAACCCGTCCGATATGGCAGGAATCATGCCAGGTGACCTTTTTGTTTATGGGGTGAGTGTATTTGAATTCCCCGCTTTTTATCTTTTTTGCCACAACCTCGCTGTAGTGTTTCGCTGTGATGTTATAATCCATCCCGAGTTTTTTGGCCCAGTCGGCATAGGTGTGTCTCCACATCATGTCACAGGCCGGACAGGATGAGATCACTGTATCGGCACCAATTGCCTTTACGGCCTCGATATTCTTCCTCATGATCGTCTCGAAGGTATCCCATTTCCCGGCAACGAGCATTGGGGTTCCGCAGCAGTTTTCTACGTTTCCGAGATAAGAAAAATCGACACCCGCAGCATCGAGGAGAGTTGCGGTAGCACGACCGATGTCATTCTCGACATAGGAGGCCGTGCATCCCACAAAATAGGCATTCTTGCTTTTTGTGCCCGGGCCGTGCTTTTCCTTGAGCTCTTCTGGGAACCAATCGGACCGGTTCTTCCTGTAACCCGCCCAGATGTTTCCCTCTGCGTTGAGGGCAGCATCCATCATCTCGAAAGGAGGGAAAGTCATCCTCTTGTCTTCGTGGATAAGCTTTCCTCGCAGTTTCATCCAGGAGGATTCGATGGGCAACGCGGCAGAACAGCGAAGATTACAGAACTCACATGTGGTGCAGACAAGCATGGTGTCCACCATAAATTGGTTCCATTCCTGACGCCCTTCCATGTACTCCCTCAGCCAGTACCATTTCCCGCGTGGTGATTGGCTCTCCCAACCGCGGCCGAAGAACTGGTCGCACTCGTCAAGACAGTATCCGCACTGGGAGCAGCCATAGGCGTACCAGGCGACATCAGGAGGGATGCCGCGGACCGGTTTATCGAAACGTTCTCCCACTTGAGTGACCACACTGTTCCCGAAGGGACGAACCATCGGTTCGAAGATATTGACCACGTTCAGGGCCGTGCCCACCAGGCTTCCACCAACCACCTTATCCGGATTCAGAATCTTTTTGGGGTCGATTTTTCTCTTGTGGGATTTGAGTCGTTTGGCCCGGTCTTTTCCCATGATACTCTCTATTTTACTGGTGAAATACAGGCCTGTGGAGTAAGGACGTCCGCCATGCTTCTTGGCGATCTTCATGATAGTCAGCACGAGCCCGAACACAAAATTGTAGGAGAATTTTCTCTGGTCGCTGGGGATGAATCCAAGGATGACGACTTCGGGTTCCCCATCAATGCCTTTTTTTATGATGACACCTTCTTTAACGACCGGTTGGTTCACTTTATCTTCGATCTCTTCCATGACATCGCCCAGCTTATCCAGGGGCACGACGACTTCCGCGGGGACGAGAGAAGGTCCCAGCCTTTTGACGACCATCAGTTTGAACCTATTTTCCCACTCGTGGTCAGCGATCTCTTGGCTGAGGATCTCGCCTTCGCAGCGTTTAATGATTTCGGGCAACTTGGGAACGATCTTTTCCCGGTCGGCTTCGCGGAAGGCGATGGTCGCGATGTAAGCTGCGGGCAGAATAACTTTGTGCTCGACGGGATGACCAAAATGTGTCATCACAGGGGCACGGTTTTTCATCTCTGCCATACGGGGATTGATGAAGATGAGAGACCAGATCGGCATGTCTTGATCGATGAATTCCTCGAAGATCCGGGCGAGTTTGTGAGCATCAGGACAGGCGATGGCGGCAACACCGATATCGGTCAGCTTCTGGACGTTGATGGTCATCTGGCTGATGAAGCCTGTGGTGCCTTCGGCATCAGCGATAACATCCAATTTATCCCCTGAATATTCTTTGACCTCACCACTGGGAAGCACAACTCTGACACTCTCCACATTTTCTGCGAACCAGCCGTACTCGTAGGAACCGAGACCAGCGCCTCCTTGGGCCAGCCATCCGCCAGCCGAAGAGGAAGGATAGCTTGTGGGATAGAGCCGGATGGTCAATCCCTCTGGTTTGAGTTTTTTGTCGAGCTGCTCCCAGGTGATGCCGGGTTGGATGCTGACTTTCTCTCCTTCGTTGTCTATGGAGATGACGTCCTTCATACGGTAAAAATCGACAACGATTCCGTTTCGGGTGGGAATTATCCCGCCATATCCCGACGAGCCTTTGCCTCGTGGGGTTAAGGGGATCCTGTGTTCATGCGCCCATTGGACCAACTCGACAAGTTCTACTTCATTCTGCGGTTGGACAACAGCGTGGGGAATGGTGTTTCCGATCAATGGCTTAAAAAGGCTGGGCATTGCAGCGATATCATGGGAGTAGAGCAATCGCTCCACTGGGTTAAAATTCGCCCTCTCGCCAAATTTTTCTTGGAGCCACTCTTTATTCTTTTTTGTAAGCTTAGCCATATCCTACCCTCCTTATTTGAATCCTCTTTGTACCAGAATCTTGCTTGTATTTCAAATCAGTACATATATTCGAATATTAGAATATAGCATTCTAACGGATTTTACTAAAATTATCAACTGTATTCTTGTTATTGATAATCCAGCCTAATCGAGGTTGTGGATGCGGATGGCGTTATCACGCATGATCTTTTCCACGATGAGTATGGCTTTATCTTCGTTGATTCTCTCTTGATCGATGAGTCGTGAAAGTGCCATATACAGGGCTCGTCGCGAGTTCTCTGCGGCAATCCAGAAAAATACAGGGGCTCCGGCATCGCTCCCGAACATAATCTTTTCTGATGCCCCAGGATAGGAGAGCCAATCGGAGAGGATATCGGCCAATTCATGGTCATAGACCATCCAATTCACCGCAGAAAATTCTACGAATACGTTCCGCTTCTCCAGCAGAGGTTTGATCTTGTCGCCGAATGGGTAGCCAGTGTGCAGCATCACGAATCGAGTTTCTTTGAAAGCCATATCGGAGAAAATACTCTCCAGATTCAGGGGATTCGAGTCCAGATTTTTGAGTGTGGCCGTGGCACCAAATCCCGTGTGGAAATGAACGGGGAGGTCGAGCCCTGCCGCCTTAAGAAAGATCTGCCTCGCCAAAAAATCCTGCACCTTTTTGTACGCTGTCCAGCTTTCCAACTTTCCACTGATCCCTTCCTTAAAAACGGCAGCGGCGTCTTCTTTGTCCACTTGATCAAACCAGAGAGTCCTTATGTAAGCGCTGGCTACCTTGAGGGCCACAGCCCCATCTTTTTTATAGTCTGCCAGAACGCGGTCAATCAAAACGATCTGTGATGTAAGATCTCTGAGTTGAATCCCATACTCCTGAGCTAACGTTCCATTCGCGGAATGGTATCTCATCAGAGCCCTTTTTAATCCTGGATCTATGGACTTCATCTCCGAGGGGTCTAAGGGATAGAAAAGCATATCCACAAATGGCACCCACAGGACACGTTTTTTATTCACGGTTTCAAGAGGAAGCCCTGTGTTTGCAAGCACTCTCTCGATCCCACACAGGTCGAGAATTCGGTCGAACGCCTCCTTTTCTCCTTGATCCCACATCTTTTTCGATAACCTCTCCAAAGCGGGGATATCAGCATCCGTAACTTCGTCCTTTTCGTAGCCGTAGATCTCTCTGAGTGCGGTGGGCTGGAATGTGTCAAAAACAGCGATCCTCTCCTTTGGTATGGGCCAGTATGGCCTCCCGATCAGTGGTTCCAGCGTGGGGTAGGGATCTTGATCAAAATAAGGCCGATGCCCGAGAGCTGGGTGAGCATGGACATCGATGAACGGTGTCTTTGCAATAACAGCATGCAGCTGGGCGTATTTGATAGAAGCATTTTCGCAAGATAACGCTGCAAAAACTAGAGCGACACACAGTGAGATAACAGTGAGGCTTATCGGGATGCTTTTCATCACAACTCCTTTATCTAACCTGTACTATCCAGGCTAATAAGAAAAATCTCTCTATCGAGTAGAGACTTTTAGTATTATCACGAAAAGATCTCGTGTTTTAAAGTGGCCTTTTTAATCCTGTCCTCCTGAGGATTTACCCCGATTCCGGGCAAAAGGGGCACTACGATCGTTCCACGGGGAGTCATTTCGACGGAAGGTTCGATCAGGTCCTGCTTATAATACCGTTTGCTGGCGCTCAAGTCGTGAGGGAGAGTGAAGTTGGAAAGGGTTGCGAGGTGGATGTTGTGTGCTCGCCCGATTCCAGATTCCAGCATACCGCCACACCAAACAGGAACGTTTTTTCGCTGACAAAAATCATGGATCTTTATCGCCTCTACGATCCCGCCCACGCGTCCGACCTTGATGTTGATGATCCGGCAGCTTCCCATTTCTAAGGCCTTTCTGACTGTATTTTGAGAGATTGCACTCTCGTCCAAACAGAGAGGTGTCTTCATCTCCATCTGTAGACGGCTGTGGTCCCAGAGGTCATAGGCAGGGAAAGGCTGCTCGATCATCAGCAGGCCGAAATCATCAAGCTTTTTCAGAGTCTCTTTGTCTTTAAGGGTATAAGCGCCATTGGCATCCACCTGAAGTGGAATGTCAGGGAATTTTTTTCTTACTTCCTCACACACGCGCACATCCCACTTGGGTTTGATCTTGATCTTGATCCTCTGGTATCCCTCATTGAGGAAGGAGCGGATCCTATCCAGGAGTTGTCCCACCGAATCCTGGATCCCCACACTCACGCCAGCGGGGATTTCCTGCTGCTCACCCCCATAGATTTTCCAAAGAGGCTGTTCTTTGACCTTTGCAAAGAGATCCCAAAGTGCCAATTCCAGCCCGGCTTTGGCCATCGGATGTCCCTTGAATGCCTGCGCCCTCTCATAAAAATCTTGGGGATTGGTGATGCCGAATTCAAAAACTGCAGGAATCAAAAATTCCTTCAGAACAACCCAGGCCGTGGACGTGGTTTCGTAGCTGTAGAGGGGAATTTGATCGGCCACAACCTCTCCATATCCAAATTCTCCTCCGGAGGACACTTTTACGAGGATGAATGTCCGGCTCTCCTCACGGCCAAAACTCGTCTCGAAATAATGGACATAGCGCATTTCCAGTAACGACAGCTCGATCCTCTCTATTCTCATGTTTCAAATCTCCCTATCAAAACATCGAAGTGGCCGTGAGAATTGTATAACAAGAAAAGGGGACTGTCACCTTTTAAGCTTGGATTATTCACGAGTTGAGGCCAACCCACCCC